>JAPLFX010000049.1 GCA_026390445.1 Pseudomonadota bacterium | reverse complement strand
AAGTTGACTATAATGCCGGCGCCAAAGAAGCGTCCGAAGTTCATGCAGATGAGAGTTTTGATGATGTATCAGTCGAGGATATCAAGGACGAAGAAGAGATTATCTGATGATCATTGGTCGATGCCTGCTGTGTTATTTGGCCTGTTCGGCCTCTTAACCATCCTGAGCTTTGGCCTGAGAGCCGTAACTCTTGCGTCGGTTTACGGTGTGGTGCCACTGGAAATTCCGTTGGTTCAAGCCTCGGTTGACGACCCAGGTTTGCATGAGTATCGCGAGGATCCGCAAGCGAGCCTGACACAGAACTCTCCAGCCGTGGTGCTCACAGCAGACGCCTTTTACTTCGGAGATCTGACGGCATTTTCAGTAAATTTTTCAAACGTCCGGGACAAATACATCATTCGCCATATAGATGGGGCGCCGCAATTACAGAAACTCCTAGAACAACTGACGTCATGGGTACGAGAACGGGCGGCTCACCAGAATATTCCACTTAGTAAGGTATTAGTCCTCATTCCGTCCGGAGATGTCCCGGTACCTATCGTCACTCAGGTTGTGGCCGGACTTCGCACATCACCACACTTCGAACGCATCATTCTAAGCAACGGACTTATGTAATGGCCATGGAATCTTCACGCGCCGTCAACTGGAGCGAGGCATACGTTGCAAAGCAGCAGCGCCTCAGCGAGCCGCTATGGTGGTATCCCTATCCATTTCTTCTGACCGTTGCGCTCGTATTACTCCTTACCGCCCACCTGGTGCTCGCGACCAATCCACGCATGGGACACCCTGCTAGCCTGATTAACTTTCCCTCGCAGGTGCGACCAGACAGCGCGGTATGGTTCAGCATGTCTCCGATCGGCCCGGACATCGTCATCACCACCAACGATCGGAGAGTTTTTCGCTGGCGCCAGGACTCTGCATCGACGGACGAGATGCGGCCTTTTGTTGAATACCTCCGCCGTCGGGTAGAGGGTGAGATTGCGTCCGCGGCCCTGCTCAAGCGAGTGCAGGGCTCGCAGACCACGACGGTCATCGCCGCTGATCAACGCCTAAGATACTTGCACTTGCGACCGGTCATCGCTGCACTTGCCGAGGTCGGTATAACCAGCTATGCGCTTGAGACCCTAGTCATTGCTAGTTCGCTGCACGGATCAAATCACGACTCCCCTTCAGGAGGTCACACCACCGAATGAAGGCAAAAAAGGACGATCGATCCGCAGTCAATGGCACCAACAGTAGCAGGACCCCCGCAAAGGCTAAGTTCAGCCAGCGGATAAGACATCGTCTTTACGTCGAAGTCCTGCAAAATGGCTCGTCGCTACTCGCCGTCCACTTGCCGATTAGGCGAAGGGGGCACTTAGCTCTAACCAGCCAGGGTCGAGGACCCTTTGTGGTGCCGCACTATCCTCTCAGCGATGGTCGACTAGAATTCCTGCGTTTCGTACCTGGCGGGGTCGAGCTCGATGTCGATCACCGGTGGGAGGGGTTTTGCACCAGCAAAGGCGACCTGATTACGCTGAAACGCCAATCGCGCGGCCGACATCAGGTTCTGATGCAACTTGGAGACTACGCCAGCGTCACCGAAAGTGACCTGCGGATCATGATCAAACTAGCTCCGCTTGAGCCCTCCACCAAGACTGCCATGAGCGGCACTAGTCCGGCCTATCGAAAGCCTTTGCTCAGTCTGCTTTTTGCTTCAAGACTCGAACTGCATATGGGCCTTTTGGGACTTTTGATGACGTCGATTCTCATCGGAGGCGCCTTGATAGGGCTCCTAAATCGACCGTACCACAGGGCCACCAAGCTTTCAGACGTCGCCGCTGAGTATGCCTTGCCCTTCATCGCCCCAGACCACCTGCGCACTGCACCGGAAGCCTTGCAGGAAAACCTCGACCGTAAGCGCCTAGTTGCCTCGGTCATGAGCTACTACGAGGCACTTACCGCCGCGCTCATGGGATGGCATGAAGATCAGCCGAAATGGGTCGATAGTTCGACGACGAATTTATATCAGGCAATGTTTGGTGACGCCCGTAAAAGCCTGGCGGCAAAAATCGACCGGCAGCAAGAGATCGATCACCTGCAAACGATGAAAGACGGTGTCGCAATTTTGTCGATCCCTAGCGTCCTAGGTGAGAGCAGCAGCGGCAGCATGCGACGCATCATCGATAAAATCGACATTTTGCAGCGCGGCTTCGACATGAGTTTGGTCGCCAGACGTGAGATCCAGGAGAAATTTCCTGCAGACCAGGACTATGCTTGGCAGGAATACCGCAATATCAGGCACCAGGACCCGGCCCTTGCAGACTCCATTGGGAAAATTCACGTCTTTCACAATCTAAGCGACGAAGAAATGATGTACGCCGAGGCTGATGCACTTGGTCGCGAGGCAAAGGCCAAACAGCGCGGTACACGGCGTCAAGACCGCTTGAAACTAGACAGACCGCACGATGTCCAAGGTCCGATCGCCATACCCGAGGGTGTACGCTACGCATCCTTCAACATAGGCTCAGATCTTCGACTGGCCGACGAAAAGCTTTACCAAATTCAGGCTTCGGAATACGGCGTACCCGCGCAGGGCGCACCGACGGCACGCGAGCCGTTGATCGGCGACCTTGAGCCACCGTTGATCGAACGCTATATCAAAGAGAATCGGTACCAGTTGCAACTGTGCTATGAACTAGCCCTGCGCCGCAATGACCAAGCCGCCGGTATGATGGAATGGAAGTGGCGCATAGACTCACGAGGGGCCATAGCGGACGTGGCATTGATCACCACTAGTATCCAAGACCCGCGTATGACAGAGTGCATTCGGCAAAAAATATTGACCTGGCGATTTCCCCGGCCAAGACACGGCAGTGTTGAAGTTAGCTACCCCTTCGAGTTTGCTCCGACCAAAGGATAACCATCATTGCATAACCTAGACACACACCCGTTCAATCCTGCCTCAGTCCCCGGCGCCCTTCGTATCATTCCGATGGGAGGATGCGGGGAATTTGGCATGAACCTAACCGCCTATATTGCCAGCGGGAAGCTCTTCGTCGTCGACGCTGGAGTGCGCTTTCCTGAACCGGAGCGGCTAGGTGTCGATGCCATCGTGCCTGCCGTCGACACTTGGTTTCAAGCAATCGGCGGCGTCCACGCATATATCATCACACATGCTCATGAAGACCACCTTGGAGCTGTTCCCCACCTTCTGCCTAAATGGCCTGCGCCGGTCTACGGCACCGCGTGGACCATCGAGCTGTTGCGGCTCAAACTAACCAAGCTAGGCCACGATCCAAATGCATATACCTTAGTAACCGTGGAGCCAGGCGATCACGTCACGACGACAGGCTTTGACGCCGAGTACATTCACGTCAATCACTCGATTCCGATGACCTGCTGTTTATTCATCCGGACCCCTGATCTAAATGTTTTTCATACTGGGGATTTCAAGTTCGAGGAGCATCCGATGCTGGAGCCAGCAACGGATTTCGCTCTGCTTAAGCGCATTGGTGACGAAGGCGTAGATCTGCTGCTGACTGATAGTACAAACGCCGACAAGGATGGGCACTGCCCTGGCGAGGAAACGGTCTTTGAACCGCTGAAGCGAGTTGTTGAGCATTGCTCTGGAGCGGCAATCATCACCACCTTTGCCAGCAACCTGTGGCGCCTTAAAACGATCGCCGACGTCTGTATTGCCACAGGCCGCAGATTATGCATTTGCGGCAATGGTATTGAGACCACCCTGATGATCGCTAAAAAGCTCAATCTTTACCACCTGCCAGAGAGCCTTCGCCTGACCGAGGACCAGGTGGCCACGTTCCCTCGCAACAGGCTGGTCGTCTTGGCTACTGGCTGCCAGGGTGAGTGGCGCTCAGCATTGGCGCGCATGGCTGCGGGACGCCATCGCAGCATCACCGTCGGCCCCGGAGACACCGTCATCTGGTCGTCCAGGATGATCCCTGGTAACGAAAAAGCCGTCTTCGCCATGACCAACTCTTTCCTTCGCGCCGGGGCAAAAATTGTTTCAGGTCGCGATGCCCCTGACATTCACGTCAGTGGTCACGCCTATGGCGGCGACGTGGAGCGATTGGTGCAAACCCTGCGCCCGCGTCACTTTCTTCCAGTCCATGGTTCATTTACCCACATGCAGGCTAATCTCGGTAGGCCGCTGAGCGCTGGAATGACCGCAAGCAGCACGCTGATCGAAAACGGGGATGTCCTTGATGTCAGTAGAGACGGTGTCGTTAAGGCCGGCAAGATTGATATCGAATTAGAGTTCGTCGATGCAGAGGCAGGAGTGCTGATCAGCCAGGGAACCCTTCGCGAACGGTTGCGCGTCGGAGAGCTGGGCATGGCTTTAGTCGACGGAGTGTTTGATCAGTCTGCCAAAGAGTGGCGGGCCGGACCCAACATCTCACTTAACGGACTGTGCTTACCCTTGATGGTCAACACGAACGACTGGCTGGAAAAAATGGGACGTCAGTTGGCCCACCACCTTCGCCCGCTGCTAAGTCAAGCTCAGAGCACTCCAGACGGCGTTACCGAGGAGGCTAGACTTTTTGTTAGGCGCCAGTTGACTAGACTTTTGCGCAAGAAGCCGGTCGTACTCGTCAAGCTGCATATTCTTTAGACTCCCCTTGGCAGCGGTGTTAAAGCAATATCTGGTAAGAAGCTAAAAACCGCCTTAAGTGCGAGATGTCGTGGATCCGGTCCTTGTCGCCGCCGCTAAATTCGAACTCGAGCCACTCGAGAATGCCTTGCAACAGCGTGGGTACACGCCTTTGACGAAATTAGCCGGCATCGGGGCGCTCAACGCCGCAAAAAGGGCCCGCCAGGTGGCCGACTTTTGCCGCGGACGCCCGGTGGTGTTTGTTGGGACCTGCGGCACCTTCGGCACCTTTACCAAAGTTCATTTGGTGCGCGCCCAAGAAGTCATCTGGATGCCTACCTGCGAGCGGATGGGCTTTTCATATACCGTCAAGGACACCGCTCCGCCCATCACGCTGCCGCCACCGCCGCTATTTTGTCGCTCCCTGCCGGAGCGCCGCGTCATTGGCTCGCCAGGCGTCAGCCTCATTGGCAAACTGCCAGAATCATGGGTCGCTGAGCATCACGTTGAAAACCTAGAGCTTTATTCCATCATTGGCGAAATTGCAGCACAGGCATCAAGCCTTGCCGTTATCTTAGCCGTAACCAATAGTATCGGACCCGACGCCCATAGCCAGTGGCGCCACCACTTTACCGCCGCCGCGGGAGCTACCGCAGAGTTTATCGCTCCACGCATAAATCGCGAACAAGACTGGGAAAAATGAATCCAATCAAGCGCCGCATCGTGCTCGAGACCATTCCCTTTAGCGTCGAACAGCTCGACCTTGAAAAAAACGGCACGCCTTTTTCGCAACCATTTTACCGCCTGATCAGTAAGGATTGGGTCAACGTGCTACCGATCACCGACGATGGTCGAGCGATCTTAGTTCGCCAACCCCGCGCAGGTGTTTTGAAATCGATCCTGGAGACTCCGGGCGGTGTGATTGAAAGCAGCGAAAGCGATCCGACCATCACGGCCGCTCGCGAACTAGAAGAGGAAACGGGATTTACCAGCCAACGCATCCTTTCCCTTGGCTCTATCTACACGAACCCGGCGATCCTAACGAATCGTTGCCATTTTTTCCTCGCCCTAGGCTGCCGTCCGGCCACCGAGAGGCGCCACTTCCCCGACCCCGATGAGCAGATCGAAGTTGAACTAATCGACGCTTCGACCTTGGACTCCATGGTCCGAACGGCGCAGATAGATCACAGTCTCAGCGCACTGTGCATCCTGCTGGCAAGTAAGTACCTAAAACATCCTAGTCCTGGCACGAGATGCTCCCAGGAGTAACAACATCCCTAGAGTAAAGCCCTTACGAGGTTCGCGTGACGCCAGACAACCGGCTTCAAGCCATTAGATCCGAGCTTCAAACCGACGCCACCGCGAGGCGGGCCAAGGCTGGGTCCGCGCGCTTTTCAGCGGTTTGGGCTAAGAGCTCCGCAAATCTGGGCGAGTATCCCAGCAAAAAGTCTTGGGGCGGTATAAATAAGCTAAAAGCCATAGCCCATCGTGTACCGGTTTTTGGCCCTGTTGCCCGGTTTGTCGCTACATCACTTCGTCTGCCTGACCGAGTAGGGCAACTTGAGAGCGAACGTGCACAGTTGCAACAGGCGGTCATTTCGCTAGAAGCACGGCTTGCTGCAACCACGGAACTCCTCAACTGCGAAGCGGCGAAATTGACCGCGCTCACCGAACAGGTTGGTCTTTATAGTGGAACTCCAATGCAGATCGATAATCTGCTGCATGAGAATCACTTGCGCTACCAAAGCCAACTAAAGCTATTAGCACAGCTGCAGTTGGTAAAAGACGACCAGATCAAGTCGGACAGCCGTCTGGAGACGTTTATCCTGCGCCTTAACTCGCAGGCGCTCCCCACAAGCCTGGAGCCTGGAGCTGGGGCTACGCAAGCCAACCAGATGAACTCTGAGACCATCTTACTCGATGACTTCTACTGGCGTTTTGAAGAGAAGTTTCGCGGCTCCACAGAAACGGTAAGATCAAGACTCCAGGTTTACGAGCCGTACCTAGAATCGGTCAAGACCAGCGCACCTGGAAAGCCTCTCCTAGATATAGGATGTGGCCGAGGCGAGTGGTTGAAGCTGGCTCAAGCTACGGGGCTAACGGTCAAGGGTGTCGACCTCAACGCTAAGATGGTACGCGATTGCCTTGCTGCTGCACTGCCCGTGACTCTTGGTGACGGTGTGGCTTACCTAAAAGGGGAGCCTAGCAATTCCCTGGCGGTGGTCACCGGGTTTCACATCGTCGAGCACCTACCATTTACCTTATTGATGACGATGTTCAAAGAGGCCTACAGGGCCCTCGCACCAGGCGGATTTGCCCTTTTTGAAACGCCCAATCCAGAAAATATTTTGGTCGGCGCCTGTACATTCTACACCGATCCTACGCATAAAAATCCTATCCCACCGCCGACTCTCGCCTTCATGCTGGAAGAGGCTGGTTTCATCCGCCAGGAATGCGTGCGTCTTCGCCCGGAATCCATCATTAATCCCCCTGAAAACCCCGCGACTCTCGCAGTAATTCAAAGGTTTTACGAGGCATCGGACTACGCTATCATTGGGTTCAAGGATGGGCTGGAGCTTTAATGGCAAAGAACACCTGGTTCCTTCGCGAATTGTTCGATCACCGCTACCTAATCCTGCAGCTGACTTTGCGTGACTTTAAGTCGCGCTACGCTGGCTCGATGCTTGGACTCTTTTGGGCCTTTCTCCAGCCTTTGGCGATGATGGCTATCCTTTGGTTCGTCTTTACCTACGGATTGAAGGCCGCCCCAACTGAAACCGGCGTTAAATTCATCCCGTGGTTCTTCACCGCTAGTGTCGCCTGGAATTTCATCCAAGACGGCATCTTTGTCACCAGCAATGCGATCAATGACTATGCTTTTTTGGTCAAAAAAGTAGATTTTCGGGTGCGCTTGTTGCCTGTGGTAAAGATTCTTTCGGCGCTGATCTTACACGGAATTTTTCTATTAATATTGGTGGTGATCTTGTTGATCTCTGGCCAACTGCCTGATGCTCAATGGCTTTCAGTGTTTTACTATATGTTTTGTACCTGCGCCTTTCTTTTGGGCTCTGGCTGGCTGCTTGCACCGCTAAACGTCTTCACCAGGGACATCACCCAACTCGTCGGAGTGTTGATGCAATTTGGCTTTTGGCTGACGCCTATCATTTGGGACTGGCACAGGTTGCCAGAAAAATACCGCCACCTGATCAAGCTCAATCCGGTATTTTATATTACAGAGGGTTACCGCGATGCCTTCGTCTATCACCGGTCAATTGCCGCCCACGGTCTTAACTCCATGCTGTACTTTTGGACCTTTACGTTTGCGCTACTGGGACTAGGTCACGCCGTCTTCAAGCGCCTAAGGCCCCATTTTGGCGATGTCCTATAGCAGCCACCCCGTGTCGGAGCATCGATGTCGTCGTTTGCCATAAAAGCTGAAAGCTTGACCAAGGTCTACCGCCTATACCCAGCACCGATCGACCGTCTCAAAGAAGCGCTAACGCCATTTGGCCGCAAATATCACGAGGAATTTTACGCCTTAAACGATGTTAACATTGAGGTCGAACAAGGCCAATGTGTCGGCATTATCGGTCTGAATGGCTCGGGGAAAAGCACTCTACTGCAAATGATCGCTGGAGTGCTGACACCGTCTAGTGGCCGCGTCATTGTCAACGGCAAGATTGCCGCCTTACTTGAGCTCGGAGCTGGGTTTAACCCTGATTTTTCTGGCGTCGAGAACGTCATCTTTCAATGCTCGATCATGGGTTTTCATCGTCGTGAGATCGACGAGTTGTTACCAAAAATCGTCGACTTCGCTGATATCGGCGCCTTTATCAACCACCCGGTGAAGACCTATTCCTCTGGAATGTACGTGCGCTTAGCATTTGCAGTTGCGATCAACGTCGATCCAGACATCCTCATCGTCGATGAAGCGCTAGCGGTAGGCGACATCCGCTTTCAAGCCAAATGCATGGCCAAGATTCGCGAGTTTCGCCGCGCCGGTAAGGCGCTGCTGTTCGTTTCTCACGACCCTGGTGCGGTCAAAAGCTTATGCAACAAAGCCTACCTGCTCGACAGAGGCCGCATCCTCGACGAAGGTGAGCCCGACCAAGTATTCAATTACTACAACAGCTTGATTGCCGAACGCGAGACGCCGCAAGAAGGTCGTTCGCCCCTGCAAAAAGGCCTGCTGCGCCAACGTTCCGGCAACGGCAAGGTGCGCATCGAGCAGACTAGCCTCATCGACTCCCAGGAGCGCTCGGTAGACACCGTGGTCAGCGGCACCCGTGTGCGTCTTGAGTTGGCAGCTGATATCCATCATGATGTCGACAACCCGACCTTTGGCATCTTGATTAGAGACCGACTCGGCAACGATATCTTCGGCTCAAACAACCACCTGCTTGGGGTCGAAACTGGACTCCTCGCGGCAGGCAGTCGACTCTTGATCACTTACGAAATGCAGCTAGATCTAGGCGCCGGAGTTTACACTGTCACAGTGGCCGCCCACGCTGGCGAAGCGCATATCGAGGAGAGTTTTGATTGGATCAATGATGCCCTAGTATTTCGCGTTATTCATGCCCCAGACACGAAGTTCACCGGTGTCTGTCGACTCAGCCCAACTTTTGGGTTTCAGCCGAGAAAGGCGATGGCATGACCATCGTCATCTGCGCCTTACCGTATTTGTCCCGCCATGATGCCGTAAGTAACGATGCGCGAATCGAGCAGAAGGTCTTAAAGCAGGCCGGGTATCAGTCCTATCTATACGCGGAATTTTTTCAGTCAGGGTGCGAAAGCGAGTCGATCGATCACACGACATTTAAACGCCTCACCGACGACCCCGCGACAATCCTCGTGTTTCACATGTGCGTTGCCTGGGCCCCCTTGGACGCCTTTTTAGCGCAGACTCGCTGTAAGGTGATCCTTCGCTACCATAATATGACTCCTCCCCAGTTCTTTGATGCATACGATCAGCAGGGCGCGCATGCAACAAGAGCGGGCCTGGAACAAATGTCACGAATCTATCGCCACAAGCAGATCAAGATGCTGATGGCTCAGTCGCCCTTTACGCTACAAGACGCCCTGAGGACCTGGGGGCCACCAGACATTCCATCAACCGTAGTCGCGCCGTTTTTAGCGCTGCCTGATCCAGCAAAGCATCGCGACGACGACGCCATCGTCGCAGAGCTAAACGATGGCCGGACACATCTTTTTTTCATCGGCAGATGGGCCCCTAACAAGGGCCATCATCACCTACTGGGTGTGCTAAATAGTTACTTCGAACTGTACGGCGCCAATGCCTGCCTAACCATCGCTGGAGCAGTGTCTCCTAACTTCAAAGGTTATCAGACCCAAATCGAAAGCCTTGCCAAGAGTCTGGGGATAGATCATATGCTCAGAATCGTCAAAGGAATCGACGAGCGCCAGCTTTTAACCTGCCTGCGCCACGCGACAGCCTTTCTTCTTACTTCAGAACATGAAGGGTTCTGCGTTCCAGTAGTTGAGGCGCAATTATTTGGCCTTCCTGTATTGGCCTTAGCAAACACCGCTATCACCGATACCGTGGGGCCTGATCAACTGACCTTTTCTCAACCGAACTATGATTTGTTCGCCGCAGCAGCGCACCGAATCCATCAAGACGAATCTTTGCGTCAGCTACTAAAAGCACAAGGTGAAAAAAATGCCGCTAGGTTTAGTCTTGAAGCAACTAGCGCCCATTTCTTGGATGCAATAAAACTTCTGGGATAAAGGAATTCGTGCCGGTGAGCCTTAACAACATCAATAGTTTCGACCCTAAAACGCAGCAGCAAATACGCGACATCGTCGCTAGCCTAAAGGTGCAGCGCGCTGGTTTTCGGCACGCCGACTTGGAATTCAGCTGGCCTAATGCAGAGCACATCAGCAAGGGCGACCTTAAGTCCATGGCAGGACTGCAAGACCTGTTTTTTACCCATCATTTCACCAGTCACAGGCGGTGGCTCGGCCCTTGTATCATCCTTGCAAAAAGAATTAGCGTCGGCCTGTTAAACCGCCTGCTCAAAATCAGTATGGTGCGACAAGTCGAACTCAATCAGCACCTCTGGAACCTTGCCTTGACGGTGCAACAGCTCGAACAGCGAGTCTTGCTCCTCGAGCAACAGCAACGTGAAGTGAAGGTCGGGGACCGCCAATGATTGCCAACTACAAAGCACTGCATCAACTGCTACCAAGCTTTAGTCCACGCGACGCGATTGGCAACGAAGCCGTCATCATGCAACGCACTCTTCGCGGACTCGGCTTGCGCAGCGAGATCTTTGCGGAACAAGGCGAAGCCAGAGGCCTCGATGAGTTATTCTCAACTGACCTTGCTCAGTCAGCGCTCCTTTATCATTTCAGCATCGCCTCGACGATCCCCGGGCGAATCGCTCCACTAAGGCTGCCAAAGCTGGTACGCTACCATAGCATTACACCGCCGTGGTTCTTTAACAGCCAAGGTGAATTGATGGCGCAGCAAGCATGTAGTTTGGGTCGCCGGCAAATTCCGATGGTCGGTGTCATCGCGGATGCGGTCCTTGCCGACTCGGCGCACAATGCTGCCGAAATCAACCCCTACTCGGAAAAACCCGCGACCGTGATGCCTCTGCTGCGCGACTATGAGAGCTTGACGCAGCTTGCGCACCGTTTTGACCCTCTGCCAGGGTCGCCCGCCCTAAATCGGCCAGCTCTGCTTTTTGTTGGTCGCATTGCACCAAACAAGTGCCAACAAGACCTGTTAATCTTGCTGTCTTTGGCCCAAAAATTCATCGCCAAGGACCTTCGACTAATTTTAGTGGGAGGCTTCTTCTCTACTGATTTCCACCGCCAATTTTGCGATCTCGCGGCCCACCTTGGCCTGCGTATCGGCGCTGATTTACAAACTGACCACGGTGCCGATGTCGTGATTCCGCGCGATGTTGCTGATGCTGACATGGCGCTGATCTACCGCCAGGCCCGGGCGTTTGTCTCCATGAGCGAACACGAGGGCTTTGGCGTTCCCTTAGTCGAGGCCATGTTCTTCGACTTACCTATTCTGGCCCATCGTTCCTCGGCGGTCCCTGAAACGCTTGGGGAAGCGGGACTACTGGTCGACAAAAACGACTGGCCTACGACTCTTGCTGCACTCAAAGCCATACTGCAGGATGAAGAGCTGAGGTCAACGCTGACAATCGCCATGCGCCAAAGGCGCAAGGCACTGAGCCTAAATAGCGGTCTGCAGCAATTCAACCAATGGCTCAACTCTTTTTGAGCCGGGCCGTCAGGCAACGAGACTAGGACCTCACCTGCTGATTATAAACTGAGAGAATCTGCGACCACGAGAACATCTTTAAGGCCCAGGCACGTGCCTCTTCGAGATCTTTTAGCTCCTGCTCACTGCGCCAGCTCGTCGCAATCACTTTGTGCAGCACCGCCTTGAATGACTCGAAGTCGCGAAAGCCAAAAGCAGTTGAGACTTCTTCAGTGTAGTAACGCAATACATCACAATGGGCATTGACTAGCACCGGAACTTTCAGAGCCAAAGCCTCGATAACGATCAGCGACAGGCTCTCATGCGCCGATGGATTAACCACGGTCACCGCATCGCGCATGAGCAGCAGCTTCTCTGCATCTGAAACGAAACCACGGTACTCAAACCGCGGATCTTGTGGAATCGTCACGCTGTCCTCTAGATGTCCAGCCAGAACCAACCGCAAGCCACGAAATCGATCATCTCCGCCAAGTTGTTCAAACCAGGACACCAGCTGCGCGACACCTTTCCCTGCGCTGATGCGCCCCAAATATAGGACGTAAGGCGATCCCTGCTCTGATGGTGGGCCAGGTCTCGGAACAAACATCGTTTCGTCAAAGCCCATGCCGGCTTGATCAATACGGACCGAGGCACCGTCGAGCTTGGACCTGACCAATAGCTCTTCAGGCTTGGTATTGGTCAACATGCTGCGAACGGAGCGAAGCATGCGTTCCACAATGATAAAATGAAAAGGCGCCTCTTCGTGTGCGAGAGGAATCAATATCGCCTTTTCCTTGAAGCGACTGACTCCGACCAAGGTAGGGTAATAAAGATAGGTCACGAAGATGATCTTTTGATAACGATCGGAAACACGACCCAGTTCGGCGAGTAGATCTGGGCAGTACGGCCCCTGGAGTAAAATCCACAGCTTTTCCAGCATCACCGCCACGGGCCGCGCCCACGCTCGGCGCCGCAGACGAGGCAACCAGGGTCCCACCAGTCGGTCATAAAGCCCAAAAAATTTAGCTCGTTGGAACCTACTGTTAAAGCGATGGACGCGAACGCCTTGAATCACTTCAAGGCCAGGAACGTAACTGTTTGCCCAGGTCATATAGTCTTTGGCTGTGGTCGTGTAGACGTCAACCTGCCAACCCAGGACACGGTGCAGTTGCTCCGCAACCTGCCGAGTTAAGAGTTCGCCACCGCCGATGATCTCGGTGCCATAGCGTTGGACAACAATCGCGATCTGGACGCTCATGCGCGTGGGCCCTGCAAAGGCAATAAATTTGCTATGGAAAAACACCCGCGTCAATGCTTTAATGCTCGCTATTGTCGTGAATATCAAGGTAGGCGCTCCCATATTTTTGGAAGGACTCAGGCGTGGCAAAATCTGCACTCATCACCGGCATCACCGGCCAAGATGGCTCCTACTTGGCCGAGCTACTGCTGGCCAAGGGATACAAAGTCTTTGGCGCCGTGCGTCGGCTGAGTACGCCCAATTACTCCCGCATCGAGCACATTCGCGATCAAATTGAAATCATCGACGCGGACCTCAGCGATCAATTGTCCTTAATCCACGCGATCGAAAAATCCGAACCATGCGAAGTCTACAATTTGGCGGCCCAGTCCTTTGTAGCAACCAGCTGGCAGCAGGCCATCCTGACGGGCGACTGCACCGGCCTTGGGGTCACTAGGATGCTCGAAGCGGTCAAGATCGTCGATCCGAAGATCCGTTTCTACCAGGCTAGCAGCTCGGAAATGTATGGCAAGGTGCGCGAAACACCGCAAAGCGAGGATACCCCATTCTATCCCCGTAGTCCTTACGCCGTGGCCAAAGTGTACGGCCACTATATCACCCTGAATTACCGTGAAAGCTACGGCATGTACTGCGTGTCGGGCATCTTGTTCAACCATGAGTCGCCACGCCGTGGCATTGAATTCGTGACTCGCAAGATCACCGACGCAGTCGCACGAATCAAGCTTGGCAAGCAAAAGCACCTGCTGCTCGGTAACACCGACGCTAAGCGCGACTGGGGTTTTGCCAAAGACTACGTTGAGGCCATGTGGCTTATGCTGCAGCAAGACCTGCCGGACGACTATGTGATCGCTACCGGCGAGGCGCATTCAGTCGAAGAGTTTTGCCGCTTGGCCTTTGAACGAGTCGGCCTGAACTACAAAGACCACGTCAAAACCGATGAGCGTTTTATGCGACCAGCCGAGGTCGATCTTCTCTGTGGCGACGCCAGCAAGGCGCACCGGCAACTTGGCTGGAAGCCGGCGACCACGCTAAAAGAACTGGTGCACTTGATGACCGATGCCGATTTGGAACTTCAAAGGCGGTCGTAAACCATGCGCGTCCTCATTACCGGAGCTTGCGGCTTCGTTGGTCAACAACTTGCCCGTGAACTTCTCGTCCATGGGCATGAGCTAGTCTTGGCCACGCACCAACGCACGTCGATGCAGGTCGCGGGGGAGACTATTCCGGCAACCCCTTGCGATATTCGCGACCAGGCAGGCATTCAGGCTTTGGTCGGCACCGCAAAGGCGGACGCGGTCGCTCACCTTGCAGGACTTGCCCAAGTCATCGACGCTGCCAAAGACCGCACCATGCTGTCCAGCATCAATACCGTCGGTGTCCATAACCTATGCGCCGCCATTGCTGCGGTTGCGACTAGGCCGACCACCGTGCTGTTCGCAAGCTCAGCCTTCGTCTATGGCAACGCCTACCAAGGTCGGGTGGACATCAACGAGGTCTCTCCGGTCCAACCGCATACGCCGTATGGCCACAGTAAGTTGGCGGCAGAGCATGTTGGCCAATGCTTTGAGGGCGACGCTATCTCCTTTTATGTGGCCCGCCCGTTCAACCATATCGGCCCCGGACAGGCGACCAGCTTCGTTTGCCCGGGCTTTGCTCAACGCATCCTCAACACCCCGGCAGGGGGCTCGATCGATGTTGGTAACCTCGCATCGAGACGTGATTTCTGCGATGTCCGCGATATCGTCCGCGCCTACCGCTTGATCTTGGAAAAGCAACCGCCGTCGCGTCTGTTCGTTCTAGGCTCTGGCCAATCGGTCGCCATTCAAGAGATACTAGACCATCTGCTCCAGATCTCTGGCAAGCAGGTTGGCAGCCATGTCAACCCGGGCCTGTATCGACCTAGCGACCCCTGCGACATGATTGCTGACAGCCGCCTGGCACAAAAGCAGCTCGGCTGGACCTGTGAGATCCCCCTGCGACGATCCTTGGCCGATGTCTATGCTGCGCTGGCTGCGCATGATAAAATCTCAGAGAGACTCCCCCAGTAACTCTGACCGAAGGTCTATTTGTCCACCGCCCCTGAAATCAGGATCACCGCGGCCGGCGCCACCCATGTTGGGCAGGTACGCTCAGCCAATCAGGACTCGATCCTGAGTGACCCCGTGCAGCAATTATTCATAGTTGCCGACGGTATGGGTGGCCATGCCGGGGGCGAAATAGCCAGCAGCCTCTGCGTCCAAGCGATCGACCAGCACGTCCAGGAACAGAAGGAACTCTTCGCCCCGTCGCCTCAGCGAACGCATCCAGATGCCCGCGTTTCAAATATGCTCGGCAATGCCATCAATTACGCCTCGACCAAGATTTATGAAAGAGCACTTGAAGAGCCATCTCTGCGCGGCATGGGAACAACCGCAACGGTGGTTAAAATAATCGATGATTATGCCTATATCGCGCATGTCGGGGATAGCCGCTGCTACCTGCTCAGACGAGAATTTATCTATCAAGTGACCAATGACCACTCCCTCGTCAGCGAACAGGTCCGCGCGGGGATTCTGACCAAAGAGGAGGCCGACCTTCACCATCTGCGCAACGTCATCACGCGCAGCGTCGGCTACCAGGAAGAAGAAGACGTGGACACCACCAGCTTGGCACTGGAAGATGGCGACAAGCTGCTCCTCTGCAGCGATGGACTCCACGGCAAGGTCACCGACAAAGATATCTCCTTTCACTTAAAAACCCATGCCACGGCAGCGGTCCAGTCGCTGATCGATTTGGCCAATGCCCACGGCGGCGACGACAATATTTCAGTCGTCATCATCGCCGTCAGCGTGGGACCGCGAGGCGGTGAGTGAAACGATTGACCATCATGATCATTCCCGATGGGCACCGGGCCACACGCCAGGTGCGCTTGCCTCAGGCCTTAATTAAGGGCCTATTTTTCTCCAGCTTTTTGGCATTTGGCAGCAGCGGGTTTGTGCTCCTCGACTACCTCCAACTGCGCTCCTTTCGCCATCACTACCAAGTCATCTCCGCCGAGAATGAGGGTCTGAAAGGCGAAGCACGGGTCTTGATGCAGAATCTTGAGGAGGTCAAAGTATCGCTGCGCCGGGTGCAAGATTACACGTCCAAGCTCGGCGAGCTGACGGCTATCAAGGTGCAAAAGTTTAGCAAAAAGACGGGAATCGGCCCCCTTTCGCCGGAGGAGTTTGGCGTCGCCAAACGCGACGGCGAGGCGCTCCAGCCAGAAGGCTATGTTCCAATCGGTCTAAATCTGGATAAGCTGGTGTTTAGACAGGTTTTCGACCGCTTGTCGGGGATCGGCCAGGAGGCGAACAACCACGCTCTGGAGCTACAGCACCTGCTGTCGACCCTCAGCAAACAAAAAAATCTCCTGTCTTCAATCCCTTCTCTAGCTCCAGTCGATGGGTGGATCACTAGCGGCTTTGGTGTCCGAGTCTCACCGTTCACTGGAGAGCGCACCGATCACGCCGGAATTGATATTGCAGCGCCGGTGGGTACCGCCATTCTGGCTCCAGCCGACGGCGTCGTCATCTTCTCTGGCGCCAAGGCCGGGTTCGGAAATTTCATAATGGTTGCACATGGTTATGGCGTGGTGACGCGGTATGGCCACAATCATCAGAACATGGTCCAGCCCGGCCAGAAGGTCGCTCGTGGCGAACAAATCGCCACCGTCGGCGACTCCGGCCGGACCACAGGGCCACATGTGCATTATGAAGTGTTGATCAATGGCAAACTCGAAAATCCACAAAAATTCATCCTCGATCTGGCCGACATCAGCCATGTGTATTGAGTCGAATGAAGACTAGCTGTTTCGCCTGTGGCCTGTGGCAGGTATATTGCCCGGGTTACCCAACCGCTTGTGAAAGATCTGGGCTTTCGGATGCAATTTCTTCAAAAAATATTTGGCAGTAAGAACGACCGCGAACTTAAACGAATCAAGCCGCTGGTCGACAAAATCAATGCGCTCGAGCCGCAAACCAAGGCGTTAAGCGACGACGCGCTCCGACAAAAAACCGCGGAGTTCAAGGCTCGCTTCAGCCAGGGTGAAACGCTAGACGCCTTGCTACCAGAGGCCTTCGCCGTAGTCCGAGAGGCCGGATGGAGGGTCGATAAAAAGCGGCACTTTGACGTCCAGCTGGTCGGCGGGATTTTCCTGCACGAGGGGAAGATTGCCGAGATGCGAACCGGTGAGGGAAAGACCCTGACTGCGACCCTGCCTATCTACCTAAATGCCTTGGCTGGCAAGGGTGCCCACCTGGTCACCGTCAACGACTATCTAGCCAAACGTGATGCTGAGTGGATGGGACGAATCTACGGATTTCTTGGCCTCACCACCGGAACCATCGTGCACGGACTAAGCGACAGCCAGCGTCGCGACTCCTATGCCTGCGATGTCACCTACGGTACCAATAACGAATTCGGCTTCGATTACCTGCGCGACAATATGAAGACCGAAGCAAGCCGCATGGTCCAGCGCGGGCATTTTTTCGCAATCGTCGATGAGGTTGACTCGATTCTCATTGATGAAGCCAGAACGCCCCTCATCATTTCGGGGCCATCCGAAACCAATATTGGACTGTACGCAACGGTCAACTCGGCGATCCCTGGTTTGCAAAAGGATAGCGATTATATCTTCGACGAGAAGTCACGGACGGTGGCTTTAACTGAAGACGGCATCAGTAAGCTAGAGAAGCGCCTCCGCATTGAGAACCTCTACGACCCGACCCATATCGAATACCTGCACCATATTCAGCAGGCTCTTAAAGCGCATATCGTCTTCAAAAAGGACGTGGACTATGTCGTCCGCGAGGGCAAGGTCCTGATCGTTGATGAGCACACGGGGCGTCTGATGCCTGGCCGTCGTTACAGCGACGGGTTACACGGGGCGTTGGAGGCAAAAGAGCACGTCGAGGTTCAAAATGAAACCCAGACGATGGCAACCATCACCTTTCAAAACTTTTTCCGCTTGTACAGTAAGCTTGGTGGGATGACGGGAACGGCTGACACCGAGGCGGTCGAGTTTAAGAAGATCTACAACCTCGACGTCGCAGTCATCCCAACCAACCGGAACTTGATCCGTCAGGACCATGAGGACGTCGTCTTCCGCACCGCTAGAGAGAAGTTCAACGTCATCGCAGACGAAATCGCCGAAGCACAAAAGCGCGGCCAGCCAGTACTGGTTGGTACGGTCTCCGTCGAGAAATCGGAGTTGTTGGCGAGTCTGCTGGTGCAGCGAAAGATTCCGCATGAAATCCTCAACGCCAAGAACCACGCTCGAGAGGCGGATATTGTCGCAGCCGCAGGACAAAAGGGCCAGGTGACCATTTCCACCAACATGGCCGGCAGGGGGACGGACATCGTCTTAGGTGAGGGTGTCAAGGATCTTGGTGGCCTCTACGTGGTTGGTACCGAGCGCCATGAATCGCGTCGGATCGACAACCAGCTGCGCGGTCGTTCAGGGCGGCAGGGCGATCCTGGGCAATCTAAGTTCTTCCTCTCTTTAGAGGACGACTTGATGCGCATCTTTGCTTCGGACCGGCTGTCATCCATTATGGGCCGTCTAGGAATGCAGGAGGGGGAGGCGATTATTTCGCCGATGGTGACCCGGGCCATTGCTCGTGCCCAGCGTCGGGTTGAAGAGCAAAACTTCTCCAGCCGTAAGCATTTGCTCGAGTACGACGATGTCATGAGCCAACAGCGGCAAGTCATCTACGGCCTGCGTCGGCAAGCGCTGGAAGCAGAGACCCGCATTGATTTCACCGAAGAAGCTATCCACAGTATTGCGCATGCCACCGTGGCCGACCAGGCTCCAGATCTGACCGGGGCTGGATCTTGGGACTTGCCCCACGTCGAGACATTGGCTAAAGCCGCTCTGCATCTTCCGATTGACCTAAGCCAACTTACGGCTGGCGATGCGTCCGTCGACTCCATCGCCGACAGCATCACCGCTCAAGTGATGGCGGGTTACAAGGCAAAGACCGACCGGATTGGCGAAGAAAATGCTCGCCGTCTCGAAAGCTGGGTCTTCCTCCAAGTCATTGACAAGGCATGGAAGAACCACCTGATGGGCATGGATGCGCTAAAAGACAGCGTCAGCCTTAGAGGCTACGGCCAACGCGACCCTCTTCAAGAATATAAAAAAGAGGGCTTCCGGCTCTTCTCCGAAATGATGGTGCGGATTCAAGAGGAGACAGCCTCAGCTCTGGCCTCCATTGAAATTCCTGACCAGTCCCCCGAGCAGACAGCCCGAGATTTAGAGCCAGAGCCAGAGCTAGATGAAGAGTTGCTGCAGCTGCGTCACCCTGATCCGGCTTCGTCGCTGTCACCTACATCGGCTGAAGCAGAGTCGGGTGGCGACACGGCGAACGGCGCTGGTCTCATCTACCATGGCACGAGGGTGCCGACCTCTGAGCCCACAAAGCCCCTAACGGCTCAGACGTTTAAGCGTGATATGGACAAAGTCGGCCGCAATGATGTCTGCCCCTGCGGATCGGGTAAAAAGTTCAAAAAATGTCATGGTCTACCTACGGGGGAAGAGCTAGGCCGTGCCTAGAGCAAGCGCCACGACCTGTGATACGATATCTCGATGAATCGTATCTTTGAGTTTATACCTTCGCCGGAAGAGGCGGTCGTCTCTCGGACTCTCATGCTGGTTCACCAAGCAATGGACCAGCATTTGCCGTCGGCGAGTAAAGCCAATCGCCAATTTACCAAGACTATTTTGAGCGATGACGGCGAAAGAACCGCGGCTCTTTTGGCGGCGCCCGATGAAGATACGGCGGGTAGGCCCCAGGCGGGGGCCTTTGGTAGCTACGAAGAAACCTCACCAGACGGCCGAGTGACGCCGACCGATGAGACTGCAGACGGCATCGCCGACCAGCCGACCAAGCCTCAACCAACTGCATCGCCTTTAGCGGATGCTGCTAAGCCAACTCCAGTCGCGACGAAGAAGCCGGCAGGCGAACCGAAATCTACGGGGTTTGCAACGCTCCAAGCAGGAGCCATCCCACGCGACCACAAAAGCAGATCGCCAGACTGGGTGACCAGGATCACCCTGGTTTTCCTGCTTGTAGGACTGGTGCTCCTGGCCTATGTCATCACGGCTTAGACTTTAGCTCAAGACTCGACGATTTGGCCATCGGCCGCAGCAGCTTGAAGCTCAAATAAAGAGGTCAAGGCCTCTTGGGCAGCATCAATAATTCGAACAACATCGTCTTTACCAAAGGCGGCTCGCTCGGCCGTACCCTGAATTTCAAGAATCTTACCGCTTTGAGTCAACACGACGTTCATGTCCAAATCGGCTGAGCTATCTTCAATATAATTTAAATCGACCAAGAGCTGTCCGTGTTTCATCCCGACAGATACCGCGGCCACGGCATCGTGTAGCGGACTCTGCCGCAGCCGACCCGCTCGTAGGAGTTTTGCCACTGCTATGCGCATGGCAACATAAGCACCTGTAATAGCTGCCGTTCTGGTTCCGCCGTCGGCCTGGATCACATCGCAGTCAATATTAAACGTCAAATCCGGGCAGCGATTCAAATCGATCACACCACGTAAGGCGCGCCCAATAAGGCGCTGGATCTCCTGGGTACGACCTCCTAAGGCACCGCCTCTCTCGCGGCGAATCCGTTGCGCCGAAGAGCCAGGAAGCATGGAGTACTCAGCGGTCAACCAGCCCTGGGCGGGCTGCACATTGCGCAGAAAATGCGGAACACCATCTTCAACCGAGACGGTACAGATGATTTTGGTATCTCCAACCTCGATCAATACACTGCCATCGGCATGCTTTGTATAGTGCGGGGTAAGCCGAATGGGGCGCATCTGCCCCGATGAGCGGCTATCTGATCTTAGCATTGAGTAACTCCGTACGGGCCTATTGGACGAGGGCTGGTTGGCTGCACGGCGGGAGAATATGCCGGCGCCGGACAAACTGGCAAGCGCTCCTTTAGCAGCTCGCCGACAAACCAGGGCCATGCCGATCGGTCGGCTGCGGCGGAATGTCGGCGTGCACTGGCTCCGGGTATTGACCGCTAAAACAGGCGGTACAGAATCGCCCCTCGCCCTTCTCGGCCAAGGCCTCACGCAGCCCCTCGATGCTCAAATAGGCCAAGCTGTCGCAACCAAGGGACGCGCGAATGGACTCAACATCCTTTTGCGCCGCAAGTAGCTTAGACCGACTTGGCGTATCGACCCCATAAAAACAAGAATGTGTGATTGGTGGTGAGCCGACGCGCAGATGGATCTTCTTGGCACCGGCCTGACGGACCATGCGGATGATCTTCTCGGAGGTCGTACCGCGAACAATCGAATCGTCCACCACCACGACGCTTTTGCCCTTTAAAACGCTCAGGACCGGATTGAGCTTTAAGCGGACCGCGAAGTCTCGGATGTCTTGCGCCGGTTGAATAAAGGTTCGCCCCACATAATGGTTCCTCACCAACCCCAGCTCGAAAGGAAGGCCCGAAACCTTAGCAAAGCCCATAGCCATGGGCACCCCTGAGTCAGGAACCGCGATGACGATATCGGCATCGTTCGCTGGCGCCTGTCGCGCAAGGATTTCTCCCATCCTCCGGCGTAGAACGTAGATCTCTTCACCAAAAATGCGGCTATCAGGACGGGCAAAATAAATGGGTTCAAATGAACAAAACGCGGTCTTGCGTTTAGCCAGTGGAAAGTGTGAGGTCATTCCCGCCCGAGTGATCTCCACCACCTCGCCAGGACTAACCTCGCGAATAAACTCGGCGTCCATAATGTCCAAAGCACAGGTTTCGCTAGCGACAATATAGCTGTCGTTTCTACGACCCAAAACCAACGGCCGAAAGCCAAAACTGTCCCGTACAGCGAAAAGCCGATCCTCGCACTGAACGACCATCGAATAGGCGCCGCTGACCTTGGCCATTGCCGAGAAGATCCGGCCGAGCATATTCGGTGCCTCGGCCCTGGCGATCAGGTGGACAAAGACCTCGGTATCGGACGTGCTCTGAAACAGGCTTCCTGAGGCCTCTAGATCCGTTCGCAGCTCGGCAGCATTGGTCAAATTGCCATTGTGGGCAATCGCCAGCGGACCAAGGCCGGTACGAAAATGAAAGGGTTGGATGTTCTCGATGGTATGCCCACCCTGGGTTGAGTAGCGCACATGCCCAATCGCATGATCACCCTTAAGGCGAGCGAGGATCTCCTCGTCGAAGCTTTCCGCTACCAAGCCAAAGGACTTGTGAACATGGAACTTGGTCGGCACCGAGCCCTCAGTCCCGCTGTGGTCAAGCGACACTATGCCGCAACCTTCTTGGCCACGATGCTGCTGGGCAAAAAGCCCGAGATACACCATTTTCGCAGCGTCCGGGTGACCAAGAACGCCAACAACACCGCACTCTTCTTTCAATGATCCCACGGACCCACTCGTTTCTGAGCATTAGCTCAATGGTAATGAAGAAGAAAACGCATGCCGTGCCGCGGCGAGTGGAAGCGACCACTGGCCCCATTGGACCTCATCACTCCCCGTGACCGCTCCGACCCGAGTCAATGCGCAGTAGTGCAGATCATTGGCGGCGTTTAGTGCAGCTGCCGTGCTACCAGAATGAAAGGCCACGAGGTAGCTGCCTGAGACCTCGCCGAAATACCCTGATAAACCAGCTGTGCCAGCGAGTTCACCTAAATCTAAGGCTAGGCCATGTCCGTGCACGATCGCCATTTTAGCGGCACAAACCAAAACCCCGCCATCTCCCACATCACGCGCCACGGCAAGGTGCCCGGCGCCGCTTAGTGCGCCGAGAAACGCCATCGCCTCTCGCTCCTGCGCCCAGTCCACCTGCGGGGCCCGCCCGGCACGCAGCGGTAAGCCCAAGGCCTTTGCCGCAAGTGATCCGCCGAACTCCGGGCTAAACTTCACGCCGTGAAGCAGAAACAACTCTACTGGCCCGGTCGGCGCGGCTAGTGGACAAAGGCGCACATCTTTGACTTTGCCAACCATACCAATCATCGGCGTCGGCGCGATGCTTTGGCCATCGGTTTCATTGTAGAGGCTGACATTACCGCTCACGACCGGCACGTCTAGTTCGCGGCAAGCTAGGCTAATGCCATCTATACCCCGCGAAAAGTCATCCATGACCTCCGGATCTTCTGGATTTCCGTAGTTGAGGCAGTCGGTCGCAGCCAATGGCTGGCCGCCGCTGGCAGCGATCATGCGCGCCGACTTGAGTACGGCATGGGCGGCGCCGAGGGTCGCGTCCAGGCGATTGTACCGTTCATTGCAGGTGGCTGTTGCGACGACACCCAGATAGGGCTCTCCAGGATCCGCCCACTCCGAGCGAAGCCAAAGCACCGCGGCACCCTGCGACTCCGACGCATGCACGGTTTTAGTTCCGATATGCCGGTCATACTGCCGATATAACGGTAATTTATCGCCGGTATCCTGCAGCAGATCTAGCAACAGTGCCGCTGGACCGTGTGCCTGTATGGCGCCGATCGCTGATTGATTGAAGGATGGACCGCTGACCGAAGGGGCAGGGCGCGCGCGAGTCAATCGCTCATATTTTGGTGCCAACTCAGTCATTGGATCAACGGGTACGTCCACTTCTAAATGGCCCTGGTGGTGAATCTGCACTCGACCCGTATCTGTCACGACGCCGATCACCGTACAGGCGAGCTGCCACTTCTCCAGTACCCGCTGCAGCTCAGGCCATTTCACCGGCTCGACGACCATGAGCATGCGCTCTTGCGACTCCGACAGCAGCAACTCGTAGGCGCTCATCGCTGTGGTACGCACCGGCACCTGATCTAGGTCGAGGTAGAGTCCATTCCCCGCTCGGCCGGCCATTTCAAAGGCTGACGAGGTCAAACCGGCAGCCCCCATATCCTGCAGGCCGATCACTAGCCCTTTGTCTAAGACATCTAGAGTCGCCTCAAGAAGTAGCTTTTCGGTAAACGGATCGCCAACCTGAACGGTACTGCGCGAGTTGGCATCCTGACTGGCAAAACTGCCGGACGCCATGGATGCTCCATGAATACCGTCGCGCCCTGTCGCTGAGCCAAGATACACCACGATGTTGCCCTGCCCCGTCGCGTAGCCTTTAAATATGTGGTCCTCGTGGATGACCCCAACGGTCATGGCATTGACCAAGCAGTTGCCATTATACGACTCGTCAAACGAGATATTGCCGCCCACGGTCGGCACGCCAATGCAGTTGCCATAGTCACCGATGCCCTTGACGACGTGCTCCACCAAGAACGGAGTGCGCTCATGCGAACGTAGACCAAAGCGTAGTGCATTCAGGTTGGCGATAGGTCTCGCACCCATACAAAACACATCGCGTAGGATGCCGCCGACTCCCGTCGCTGCACCCTGGTAGGGTTCGATATAGCTTGGGTGATTGTGGCTCTCCATTTTGAAGGCCAGGCAGAGCTTACCCGAGACTCGAACCACTCCAGCATTCTCGCCTGGACCAACCACTACAGCTGGTCCTTCCGTAGGTAAGCGCTTTAAGTGAACCCGAGACGATTTGTAGCTGCAGTGCTCGCTCCACATCGCCGAAAACACCCCAAGTTCAGCCAAGGTTGGCACCCGGCCTAGGATGTCTTTGACGCGAGCGTATTCCGCGGTCGTCAGCTTGTGTTTCTTTTGCAGCTGATCGAAGGCCGGACCAGGGGTTTCATCGATTGCGGCTGGTCTTGGCAGGTTATTGATCACTGGCGGCGTCATCTGCATCGGTAACGGATTTCCTTAAGTAAAGGACGATAAAAACGCTTCGAGCACCGCTAAGCCATCGGTGCTGCCCCCGAGCAAGGTATCGGTAGCGCGCTCAGGGTGGGGCATCAGCCCAAGGACGCGGCCGTTAGCACTAACAATGCCGGCGATCTGATCCACCGCACCGTTCGGATTGAATTCTGGCCCAGTAAGTCCAGTCGGACTAGCGTATCGCAGCGCAATCTGCCCCTGGTCTTGCAGACGCTTTAGCCCGTCGACATCAATGTAAAAGCGCCCCTCACCATGGGCAATCGGAAGCCGAGAAATCTTTCCAGCCAATGCCTGGTGATACACGCTTTGGCCAGACGCGGTCGCCAGATGGACATACTCGCAGATAAATTGCCGGTTGCTGTTGCGAAGTAAGGCGCCAGGCAAAAGGTGAGACTCGGTTAAAATTTGAAACCCATTGCAGATCCCAAGCACCGCGCCGCCTTTGGCGACAAATGCTTTCACGGCGATCATAATCGGTGAATGCGCCGCGAGTGCGCCACTGCGCAAATAATCGCCGTAGCTAAACCCGCCTGGTAAAATCACCGCATCGAGCGCAGGTAGCTCTGTCTGGGTGTGCCACACCGGTGCCACTTTGACGCCAAAATGCCTGGCCATGACATCGAAGCAATCTTGATCACAATTGGATCCTGGAAACTGTACCAGCCCGATCCTTAGCTTGCCCGACGGGCTAAACTTAGGGGTCAGGCTGGCAGCGGTCGGAACACTCATCGCGGTTACAACTTTCTGACTTGGAAGGTTTCCGAGACTGGATTTGCTAAATATTCGCGGGCGATCCTTTGCACAAGCTCATCAGCTTGCGGAGCCTTAGCATCGAGCTCTATCGAATAACGCTTTGCGACATTGACGGACTTTAAAGCACCGAAGCCGAGCCGAGCCAGGGTCTCCTGAATCGCCCGGCCTTCAGGGTCGAGTACTTCTGCTTTTAGTTGCACGATGATTTCGTAGGTCATGGGGCACCTTTCGGGTCAATCCTCGCTTTTCGAGGTAGAGCCGGTCTCCTTGCTGAAGATCGACGAACTTAAATAATCACGATTCATTCGCGCGATAAAACCAACACTGATCTCTTTGGGACAAACCGCTTCACATTCGTACTGGTTGGAACAGTTGCCAAAGCCCTCTAGATCCATTTGCTTGACCATATTGATGGCACGCCGCCGGCGTTCCGGTTGACCCTGAGGCAATAGTCCTAAGTGCGAAATCTTAGCCGCTGCAAACAGCATCGCCGCCGAGTTCTTGCACGCGGCAACGCAGGCCCCACATCCAATACAGGCCGCTGCATCCATCGAATGGTCCGCATCGGCTTTCGCTACTGGCAGATTGTTAGCGTCCTGAGCGCTGCCGCTATTAACCGAAATGAACCCGCCCGCCTGGATTATCCGATCAAAGGCCGAACGGTCAACCACAAGATCCTGAAGGACAGGAAAGGCCTTTGCCCGCCAAGGTTCGATGTGAACGTCCTGACCGTCGGTGAAATGCCGCATGTGCAGCTGACACACCGTCGTACCCTTGGACGGGCCATGGGGAACGCCATTGATGACCATCGAGCAGCTTCCGCAGATTCCTTCGCGACAGTCGTGATCAAAGGCAATAGGATCTTCGCCCTTTCCCGTCAGGTCCTCATTGACCACGTCGAGCATTTCCAGAAACGACATCTCAGGATTTACGTTTGGCGCATCGTAAGCCACCATGCGACCGGTGGATTGCCGGTCTTTTTGCCGCCAGACATGCAGTTTAAGCTTCATTTGTAGCTCCTCGTCGCCAAATGGACTTCGTCAAAGGTCAACGCTTCGGTATGACGCTTGGGGGCTTTTCCCTCGCCCTGATACTCCCAGACCGCAGCATGGGCAAAGTGCTCGTCGTCCCTTTTGGCCTCACCCTGATCCTGATACTCCTCGCGAAAATGACCGCCGCACGACTCTTCCCTGGTCAGGGCGTCAGCGCAAAGGATTTCGCCAAACTCAAGGAAATCGGCGACGCGTCCGGCCTTTTCTAAAGACTGGTTGAGGTTGTCCTTGTCGCCCAAGACTCGGACGTTTTGCCAAAACTCCTCACGCAGCTCCGGAATCTTGCGCAAGGCCTCCGTAAGACCGGCCTTATTGCGCGCCATTCCACACTTTTCCCACATGATTAAGCCCAGTTCTTTATGGAAGCTGTCGACGGTCCGTTTACCCTTGCTGCCAAGCAGCTTGCCGATGCGGACTTCGACGTCGCTCTTAGTGCTCTTAAACGCATCTCCATCGGCTTTGACAGGGTCGCGGCTGATTCCCGCCAAGTAATTGCCCAAGGTGTAGGGGATGATAAAGTAGCCATCCGCTAGCCCCTGCATCAGCGCACTAGCACCGAGTCGATTGGCGCCATGGTCCGAAAAGTTGGCCTCACCAAGCACAAAAAGCCCGGGAATATTGCTTTGGAGGTTATAGTCCACCCACAAGCCGCCCATCGTGTAATGAACCGCTGGATAGATGCGCATGGGCATCTCGTAAGGGTTTTCCGCAGTGATCTTGTCATACATTTGGAACAAGTTGCCGTAGCGCTGCTCGATCACGTCCTTGCCTTGGCGCTCGATGGCCGCCGCAAAATCAAGGTAGACGCCGCGCCCGCTCTCGCCGACACCGCGCCCATCATCACAAGCTTCCTTGGCGGCCCGCGAAGCGATGTCGCGCGGAGCCAAATTGCCGTAACTAGGATATTTTCGCTCTAAATAATAGTCGCGCTCAACTTCCGGAATATCCCGAGGTGGACGCTTATCGCCCTGCTTTTTTGGCGCCCACACACGACCATCGTTGCGCAGGGATTCCGACATCAGGGTGAGCTTTGATTGATAATCGCCGCTGACGGGAATACAGGTCGGATGGATCTGGGTGAAACACGGGTTGGCAAAGCCAGCCCCACGTTTGTAGGCGCGAAAGGTCGCCGAAACATTGGACCCCTTGGCGTTGGTCGATAGATAAAAAACATTACCGTAACCACCTGTGGCCATAACGACCGCGTGAGCCGCATGGGTCGTGATAGCACCAGTGACCAGATCACGAACGACAATACCCGCCGCTCGGCCGTTTTCCACAACGAGGTCGAGCATCTCCGACCGGGCAAACATTTTGACGGTGCCAGCACCCACCTGGCGCTCCAGGGCCTGATAAGCCCCGAGTAGCAGCTGTTGACCGGTCTGCCCGCGAGCATAAAAGGTGCGCGACACCTGCGCCCCGCCAAACGACCTGTTGGCCAGTAGGCCGCCGTATTCCCGGGCAAAGGGCACGCCCTGCGCAACGCATTGGTCGATGATATTGACGCTGACTTCGGCCAAGCGGTGAACGTTGGCTTCGCGCGAACGAAAATCGCCGCCTTTCACCGTATCGTAGAAGAGGCGGTGCACGCTGTCGCCATCGCCTTGGTAATTCTTTGCCGCGTTGATCCCGCCCTGAGCAGCAATCGAGTGGGCACGGCGGGGACTGTCTTGAAAGCAGAAGTTCAGAACATTGTACCCGAGCTCGGCTAATGTCGCTGCGGCGGCGCCACCGGCCAGACCCGTCCCGACAACGATGACGGTGTACTTGCGCTTATTGGCCGGATTGACCAACTTCATATCAAACTTATGGTTGGTCCACTTGTCGGCGATCGGTCCCGCCGGGATCTTTGCGTCTAAATTCATAAAAACCCTCGGATGAAAGCTTATTTCAGAAGGCCAAACAGAACAGCTGCGGGAATCGAGCTAAATCCCAGGGCGAGCAACACGCCTAAGAAGGGGCCAATAGACCCGACCAGGTTACGGTACTTTGGGTGATTAAAACCAAGGGTTTGAAACAAACTAGAGACGCCGTGCGATAGATGCAATCCCAGTAGAAACATCGAGACGATATAGAGCCCAGCGATCAATGGTTGCTGAAACGACAGCACAATCATCTGGTAAACGTCGTACTCGCCAAGAGCCGCAAGTTCTGGACTAGTCGCTCTAAACGTGAAGTGTGCGAGATGGAATAAGATATACCCAAGCAATGCCAGTCCGGTCAGCAGCATCGACCTGGAGGCAAAGCTGGCGCGCCGGTACGTTTTGACCGCGTAGGCCTGCGGTCTAGCGGCGCGGTTTGCCAGATTTAATTTAATAGCAAAGACGATATGCAGTGTTGCCATGACCAGTAGCCCAATCCGAGCAACCCAGAGCAGAGCCCCCAATTTGCGTAAGCCTTCGGCATAACTGTTAACCGCTTGAGGTCCGCCAAAAACCAGCAGGTTACCCGAAAGATGGGCGACGACGAACCCCACCATAGCCAATCCCGTCACCGCCACTATGAGCTTACCGCCAATAGATGAATCAGTGGTCTGCCGCAGCCAGCCCATCGTTAACCCTCGCTATTGAAGAAACCGTTTGCCCTATCCACAGGGAGCTAAGAGCGCCAAACTTAACACAACTGTGCGTCGCGTAAAGCATCCCTTTCAGCTTCGGGGCCCACGGCCACAGTGACGGCTTTGGCCGGCAAAAACAATCTCCTAGCTACCCGCATCACGTCGCCTGCGGTCACCGCTTTGATCCGCTCAGGGTAGGTGAGAAAGTCATTGAAACCATAGCCGTAGAGCTCCATGAGAGCCATCGTGCTAGTCTGTGCATCGCTCTTTTGTAGACCCATTTCATGCGACCCAATGATGTAGCTGCGGGCCCTTTCGACCTCCGAAGCACTTGGAGTCTGGCGAGTCAGGGCCAGCATCTCCGCTTCTAGCGACGCCAGGGCGCGCTTCGCCTTCTCGGGCGCACAAGCAATATAGGATCCGACTATTCCTGGGTGGCAACCATAAGCGACAATCGGGCTTACGGTGTACGCCAAGCTACTCTTGTCGCGCAACTCCCTGAACAAGCGGCCACCATGACCACCTAGGATGGTGATTAGCAGATCCAGGGCATAGCGGTCGGGGTCAGCCCAGGTCATGCCGCGAAAGCCATAGACCAAATGCGCCTGTTCCCGGTCCTTGGCCACCTTGAGGATGCCCGGTCGGTCGGATTCAGGCACCCGTTCACTCGCAAATTGACGCGCCTTGGGAGCCGGGTTGAACGAGTCTAACGACTTGCTTACAAGCTCAACCACTGCCTCCGCTGGCAGTGTCGATGCCACCGCGATGACCCAAGGCCCACTGCCGACCAACTGCTGGTAAAACTCCTGGAGCACCTTTGGTGTGAATTGGGCAACGGACGCGGCATTGCCAATCAGCGGGTAGCAATAAGGGTGATTGCCATACAGGCGCTCTTGAAAACGACGCAGGCACACACCGCTTGGAGAATCTTCTTGCGCTGCAATCGCCTGTTCGATTTCGCGTTTGATCGGCTGCCACTGGGCCTCAGGAAAGGTCGGTGTCAGCATGACTTCTCGAAACAGCCCCAGCATGGTGGCTGCATGCTCGGTCAGGCACTGCAGGTGAAAACCCGCCGAGTCCTTCCCAGAAAAGCCTTCTAAGCTGGCGCCTAGGCCTTCGACCGCGTGCATCAATTCGCTATAGTCATGCGTCTCACTGGCTAGGCCGAGCATTGCGAACAGTGCGTGGTAAATACCGGCGTTCGCAGCGGTTTCTCCACGCAAGCCGCCCTCAGTCGCAGCAGTCATGGTGAACAGCTCGACATTGGGATTGTGGCGATAGATCAGTTTCAGGCCGGGCTTAACCTGGATGACCTGGGCATCTGGACTGCGGACGACGGGAGTTGAACGGACTGAGACCTGAACTTCCGACTTAGAGCGCTCACTGGCGTCCTTCAGACCACGGTGAAAAGCGGCACGCAGCTCCTCGGCCGTGACGGTGGCATTGGTCGGCAGCAAGGCGACGATCGTGGCATCCTCTGGCTTCAACCAACGCCGCAACGCAGCCGAGATGGCGGTAACCGGCATAGCGTTGACCACGGCCGTATAGACATCGTCGTAAAGCAGTTTGTGGGCCGTGCGCATGCCAAAGCCGAGGTTGCGAGCCTGCCCGTCGACCGTTTCTTCCTGGGCAATGCGGTCAGCTTTCAGGTTGGCGCGGGCCCTTTGTAATTCCACTTCGGACACCGGCTCATCGTCATGTAATTGGGCGACTTCGCGGGCAATCGCCGCCACGGCTGACGGCATCAATGCCAATGAAGTCAGGGCACTAACCTCAAAAAGACCCGAGAACTGCGGCGTGTAGACGGATGCGCCAACCGATGTCACGACCCCCTCGCCGTCGCGCAAGCGCAGATTCAACCGACCCAGTTCACCGGCGCCGAGAGCGAAAGCCGCCAGGTCAAGTGCTGTACTATCGACATCAGCTAAAGCTGCGGCTGGGTAGACCACCTCAAGGCGCGGTTGCTGGAAGTCGCCGTGAATCAGCGACACCCTTGGCCAAGGCGTTTGCCTCTCCGGGCGAACCGGCACTATGGACGGCAAGGTGTCGCAGCATTCCTGTGCCGGCAATTGGCCAAAAGTCGCTTTAACTTGATCCATCATTTCAGCTTGGTCGAAGTCACCCACGACGACGACCGTTAAATTTCCTGGCGTGTACCAACGCCGGTAGAATGCGTACACTTCATCTCGGGCAAAGGCGCGAACGCTCGCCTCCGACCCTAAAATCGGCCGCCCGGCCTCGCTTCCAGCAAACGCCAACTCGAACACCCGCTTGCCAATGCGAGCACCAGGGCTGTCATTGGACCTCTTAATTTCTTCGAGGATGACTTCGCGCTCGCGCTCGAATTCTATAGGCTCCAGAGCGCTGTGCGCAAAGGCATCGCAAAGTAGATCAACCCCAAGACCCGCATGCTCAGCGGCCAAAGTGAGATAGAACACGGTTTGATCAAAGGTGGTGTAGGCATTGATATCACCCCCGCAGGCTTCAACCGTTGCCGCAATGTCGCCAACCTCGCGGCGGGCGGTGCCTTTAAAAAGCATATGCTCCAAAAAGTGAGCCATGCCACGTTCGGCTGGCTGTTCGTGCAAAGAGCCGACTCCTACCCAGGCCTGAACAGCAACGGCCGGCGTGAAGCGATTCTGCTTAAGAACAACTTCGACACCATTCTCCAATACTTCATGGATCATTTTTACATCGCCATTTCAAAGCTAAGAGTAACGACCTGATGCGCGCCTGGGATCTTCATGTACGGACGTGATGCCGCATAGGACAGGGTGAAATTCTTACTGATCAGTGCTGCCCCGCCAGAAAGCAGTCGGCGGCCGTCAGTGGTTGATTGACCGTACGAGGCGGTCAGCCGCAGATAGTCCTGCACCATCGCCACAGCAGACCCAATTACCAGCCGCTCCGGCTGACTTAACGTAATGCTTTGGCTAGGATTGTCGAGGCTAATTTGGTCTTCGTACTCAGGGACCCGGTCACGTTGCCGCGCGTCGAGAAAAAGAGTGAGCATGGGCGACGCATTATAGGCCGTACCGATTTTGAACGTGCGGGGATCGTAGTCTTTGATCTTGCGACTGGAAGCATTCTCGATGGCTGCCCCAAAGTGCCATTCTGGGGACATGGACGCGGCGATCCCAGCGTTCAAACAAAATCCCGAAATTCGCGTGGCGCCGCTTTGCTGCTGCGTCGAACCTGGAGCCGGATGAGCCTCGACATAGGTACCGCCAAGGCCCAAGGAAAACTGGCCGAAAACACTGGCCACAGCAATGCTCGCTCGGCGTGTTACGGGCGAATCATAGAGCGATGCGCCCGTTGCTTTAGCCGAGGCCGGATCTACCGGGTAGGAGAAGTCATCGGTGTAGCCCGTGTAGCTCACCCCAGCGGCGACCGGTGAGGTCTTAGCGTCGACCACTCCCGCCTGAAAATAATCACGACCTGCCGTTGGCCAATGGTAGCCGGCCGAGACCGTGTAGTCCCTTTGCGTCGACAGCAGCGCCGGGTTTGCACGAACCGCCGTAAAGCCATCGTTTTGGGCATAACCAGCATTGTTCATGGCTATGCCGTGGCCGCTGGTCGTTTCATACTCATCCGGCAAATGCGGCACTGGATCAGCCTTGCCGTAAGCGGCGGAACTAAGCAGCCACCCGGCGCAACAAACAGACACAGCGTTTACCAGCATCAGCTTGGTCATTCCGGCGTAGCCTCCGGGCGTGATGATCGCGATTCCACTCTATAGTAGCAGACCGTCAGAACCATGACACGAGGGCTAAGCAAATCACCAGCGACCTGACCAGACATCAGGCCTTCACTGCGTCCTTGACTACCGCGACAGGTGCCTTAGTCAAGCCGCTGACATTGGCTTTTAGCACTTTAATCGCGACATTATTAGCCACCTCTAAGGTGACGAAGGCTTCGGCAACGGCCCGCACCTTACCGATGATTCCGCCGGACGTGACGACTTCGTCACCAGCCTTCAGATTGGTCAGCAAGTCGCTCTGATCCTTGGCCTTCTTTTGCTGAGGGCGAATGATGAAGAAGTACATGATAAACAAAAAGCCAACCGGCATGGCCAGCATCTCTACCAAAGATGGACCTTTACCAGGGGCAGCAGTATCGGCGGCTTGAGCAAAAGCGTCCGAAGCGGTGAAAACTAGTTGCATTAGACTCATCGAGATCCTCCAGGTATAGCAAGAAGCGGACATTAGCCGATAGGCTGCGGAAGATCAAGGTAGCCCCTGGCTGGCTACCCAATGGATGCCCATGCACTTCAAGATTGATGACCTAAATGCTGAACAACGCGACGCTGTAACCCATACGTCTGGCCCACTGATGATCCTAGCTGGGGCCGGTACCGGCAAAACCAGAGTCATCACCTACCGGATCGGCTACATGCTGGGCTGCGGCATCCCAGGTGATTCCATCGTTGCTCTATCGTTTACCAACAAAGCTGCCAAGGAAATGGCCGAGCGCACCAAGGCCCTGGTCGGCGGCCGAGCGAAAAAAGTATGGCTTGGGACCTTTCACAGTTTTTGCCTGAATCTACTTCGGCGCTATCCCGTTCAGGCCGGCCTGACCCCTGGCTTCAGCTTGGCCGGCACCGCTGACCAAATCGATTTGGTCCGCAAAGGACTCGAGGAAAAGAACTGGGGTGGGGTGTACCAAGCCGATAAGCTCCACGCCCAAATCGGCGTCGCAAAGAACCACCTCCTCACACCGGACGATGTTCGCCGCGGCGGCGGTCGGGCGCTGATGAATTTTGACCTGGCCGTGCTTGGCGAGGTTTTCGAGCTTTATGAACGCCAGCTACGACTGAACCGCGTCATCGACTTTGACGACTGCATCTACCGTACGGTCTTTCTTCTACAGCAACACCCTGATATCCGCGAAGCCGTTAGGCGGCGTTTTCGTCACATCATGGTCGATGAATATCAAGACACCAATCAAGCCCAATTAGCCATTCTCGAACAAATTGCCAGTGACTCCCATGATGTCTGCGTTGTCGGTGACGATGACCAGTCAATCTACAGCTGGCGCGGCGCGATGTATGAGGTCTTAGAGCGTTTCGAAAAAATGTTCCCCGGGACTAAAATCATCAAACTTGAGCAAAATTATCGCTGCTCAAACGTCATTTTAGGCGCTGCCAACACCGTTATTAAGAATAATGCACAGCGCAAGGATAAGACTCTTTGGAGTGCCTCCACAGACAGCAGCCCGATTGTTCTGAGTCCGTGCGAGGATGAGACGGCAGAAGCCAACTTGGTTGCCGAAAAGTGCCTTGGACTGCTTGGTTCGGGAATGAACCCTCAGGATATCAGCGTTTTATATCGCGCCAACAACCAAGCTAAGGCCATCGAACTAGCGCTACGTGAAGCCCGCATCAGCTACAAGACCTACGGTGGGCAAAGCTTCTTTGAGCGCAAAGAGATCAAAGATTTTATCTGCTACCTGCGCCTAGTGTTGAAGAACGAGGACCGCCTGGCCTTGTGGCGAGTGATCAACACACCGAGTCGCGGTATCGGCATTAAAACCCTAGAGCGCATAGAAGAGAGCGCTAAAACGCTAGGAATTAGCCCCTACGCCGTTATCAGCTCGGCGGAGTTCGCCGGCCACTCGTCTGTTCGTGGTTTCCATGAATTGATCCATCAGCTATGCACCTTGCCGCTAAATAGTGGCGAAGATTTCGCCGCATTGGGGACCGCGATTCTCAAACTGACTGGCCTGGAGCAAGACGTTCGTCTGCGCACCCAAGACGCTGGCTCGCGCGACCGTAAAGTTGCAAACCTTCGGAGTCTTCCCCAATGGATTGCCACCTTAGCCGCCGACATCAAAGCCGAGCAAGGTACCATTAACATCGAGGACCTACTCGATTCCCTTGCACTTGACACCGATTTTAAGGCCGAAAAGGACAAAGGCCATTCGTCGGTATCACTGATGTCGATACACGCAGCAAAAGGTCTGGAGTTCCCCGCTGTCTTCGTGATCGGTCTTGAGGAGCAAATGCTCCCGCACAAAAACAGTCTGCAAGACCCGCAGGCCGTCTGCGAAGAGCGGCGCCTATTTTATGTGGCACTCACCAGAGCCAAGCGCCGTCTGTTTCTTTCGTATTGTCTCGATAGAAATTCTGGATATCAAGGTAAGCAAACACGAATGCCGTCGCGCTTTCTCGCTGAAGTCCCGGCCGCGGCATTTGCCCTCAATACGGAGGACGCCAGTCCGGTGTCGCGACAGAACGCTGAGCAGGCGCGCAAGAGTCAGACCCTGCAGCGCCTTGGGGCTCTTCGCAGCAGCCTAGGTCAAAACAAGTCCCCACGGTTTTAACGCCGAATCACTTCAGCATCCAGTTGCCCCTGCGCACCGACAAATGTACGCAGCTTTTGCACGATGCGCGCCTCGATCTGTCGCGCACGCTCCCGGCTGACGCCATAGCGATCGCCGATCTCCTGCAAAGTAAGCGGATCTTCGGCCATCAGCCTGGCGTCAAAAATCTCGAGGTCTCGGCCCTTGAGGGTTTCCCGAAAGGTCGCCAAATGCTCAGCGAAAATCGTTCGAACCTCCTCATCCGCGAGGACATCATCGGCACCTTTACCTGCTGCGGCAAGCATCTGTCCGTGCGTCGAGCTGCTGTCCTCGTCGCCTATGGGCGCATCGAGCGATAGATCGGGTGCGGCTAACCGTGCCTGCATCTCGCGCACGTCCTTTTCCCGGACATGCAGATGCTCGGCCAGCATCTTTGGATCAACATGATCGTATTCCTGGAGCAGTTTGCGAGCGGTCTTTTCTAGGTTGTAATAGAGCTTGCGTTGGTCTGAAGTCGTGCCAATCTTGACATGGCTTTTATTGTCCATGATGTGCTTAAGGATATAAGCTCGGATCCACCACGCGGCGTAACTGGACAGCTTAACGCCTTTGTACGGGTTGAAGCGCTTAACCGCTTGCATGAGGCCGTAGTTGCCTTCTTGAATTAAATCCAAAAGATTGAGCTGTGCTTGCCGAAAATCGTTCGCTATCTTAACCACTAGCCGTAAATTCGCCGTCACAAGTCGGTGGGCTGCACCGACGTCGCCGCCATCAAACTGTTGGCGGGCCAGCTCATACTCCTCTTCAGGCTCAAGCAATGGATATTTGGCTATCTGCTGAAGATATAACTGAAGCGGCGACAAAATCGCGGGCGAATGCCCGCTGGACCGCACTGCAGGTAGTTTCGTCACCAGGCTGAGCCCCTATTAAAGAAAGGTGCCACACGATGTCAGGGATCGGGATCATAACAAATCCCCACTCGAAGTTGAATAGGCGAAATCCCAGTCGCACTGCCCTGTTAGGGTTTATCCTGGGAGCTCAAGGGCAGCTAGAGGTCACCAACACCCTGGCAGACCTCGGCCGAGTCGCACGAGACTTCAAAGAAAAGGGCATTCGGATCCTTGCCATAAACGGCGGCGACGGGACCATCTCGCGAACGCTCACGGCATTTATCCGGGAATATAAAGATCAGCCGCTGCCACGTATCGCCCTGTTGCGCGGCGGGACCATCAACGTTCTGGCAAACAACCTGGGTATCCGCGGTTCACCCGAGCAGGTGCTTTTTCGCCTGGTCGAAGGTCACTCGGGTTTAGGCGACCTCCCTTGGCGCCGACTGCGGTCACTTAAGATCGAAGGTAACTACGGCTTTCTTTTCGCTGATGGACTGGCTCCAGCCTTTCTCAAAGAATACTACCGACGCAAAAGCGGCCCGCTCGGCGCCCTTGCATTGGCGGTAAAGGTGTGGGGGTCGCGCCTGTTCAACGGGGAGCTATTTGCCCGAGTAGTCAGCGATCTGCACCACACATTAACACCCGACGTGGGGCCGGCGCACTCGCACCTTAGCTGTGCTGTGTTCTGTTCGACCGTCTCTAAGCTGCCGCTTGGTTACCCCTTGTTTCACCTACTGAGCAACGAAGAAAGCGGCTTTCAGTGCAGTAGCTTTACGATGTCGGCAAAGGATGTTTTATGGCAACTTCCCGTGATCTTGGCGACAAGACAAGACGGCATCGGAAAGGGTAAGATAAGCTTTTGTTGTCGCGGACTGCTCGTCGAGCAAGAACGGCCGTTCGACTATACGTTAGACGGCGAACTTTACTTAAGCCGGTCCAATTCACTTCGCATTGAGATGGGTCCAGACCTTGACTTCCTCACTCTCTAAGCAGCGCAACGATGCCTTGAAGCCGCCGCCGCCCACCCTGATCGCCCAAACCCTCGGCGTTCACTCAGTTGCCATGGAGTGGCTAGCCGGCGACGGGTCAGATCGCTGTTATTACCGAATTAGGTCGCCGGAATTGCCAAACCCGCTAGTCCTCATGCAGCTATCAGGCAGCGACGCCGAGGCGCTCAAATCAGGCGGCTACGAATGGATCACGATTGCCAATTTGTTGGCCGAGCAAGGGGTCTTTGTACCTCGCGTCAGCAACGCCCTAACGGCCCATGCAGCCCTTCTTATCGAAGACTACGGCAATCAAATGCTAGAAGGCATCGTCTTACAAAACATTCAAACCCAGCGCATGACCGATATCCGAACATTGTACCGTCAGTGCTCCGGCATCGTGGCACGCTTTCTCGGCATCCCCCGGAACGAAAGCTCCATTTGGTGCAAGCGCGGTTTTGATACCGAACGGTTCACTTGGGAGCTAAACTTCTTCATGCAAAAATACGCCAGGCCGGTTGCAGGCGTGATTCTAACAGCGGCGGAAGAGACCCAGTTCAACCGCGACGTGCAGATCCTGAGCGAAACATTGGCCGCGAATTCGCGATACTTCGTTCATCGCGACCTGCATTCACGCAACATCATGGTCAAAGACGACAAGCTTGCAGTGATAGACTTTCAAGACGCGCGGTTGGGTCCCGCATCCTACGACCTTGTCTCCCTATGCTTCGACTCGTATGTGCCATTCAACGGTGTTTTGCGTCGGCAGCTGCTCGACGACGGACTTGAAGTCATTCGCCAGGCCAACGGCGCCGACGTTTATGCCGAGGCAGCCGCTTTGTGGCGGCCCATGCTTTTGCAAAGGCAGCTAAAGGCGATCGGTAGCTTTGGCTTTCTAACCCTAGATAAACAACGTGGCGATTACCTAAAATATGTACCAAGTGCTCTGGCAACCATTGAGGACCAGGCTGTCCTGGATGCGCGCTGGCCATTTATCTCCGGACCTCTACTACAGCGCCTGCGCGCTCACTTGAATCAGGTTGGCCATGACTCGCGCGGTTAAGGGCATGGTCCTTGCCGCAGGTCTTGGGACTCGTCTTCGGCCCCTCACTGACATCTATCCAAAGCCGCTGGTGCCGTTTGCTGGCGGTACACCACTCGAGCTGGCCTTAGCCAATCTCGCCGCGGCCGGAATCGACGATGTTGCGATCAATTCGCACTATCATCCTGAGCAGGTCGCACGACTGGTACAGAAAAACCCGCTGGGCCAACGCCTAGTTCTTTCTTTCGAACCAGAACTGCTCGGTACGGGAGGCGCCTATCCGCCCCTGCGCTCGTGGCTAGGCGATGCCGACCTGGTCGTTCTGAACGGCGACGTCGTCTCTGACTTTGACCTGAAGTCCTTGCTTGAGCGACATCGTGCGATGCAAGCGGCCGCTTCGATGATGCTGCTTCCCACGGTGATCCAAGGGGAAAGTTCCGTGTTTCACCACTTGGGACGTATCCATGCCATCGGCAAAACCGCGCCAAAGGCAGCGACTCAGGCTGGAAACTTTGCCTGCGCTCAAATTCTTTCGCCTGAACTACTCGACTTGCTACCTAAAAGCGGCACCTTTGACATTGTCTCAAAGGGCTACCTTAAGGCTCTCGACCTGGGATGGTCCGTTGCGGCTGAAGTCCACAGCGGATATTGGCACGATTTGCGTACTCCCCAATTCTACTGGTCAGCAATCCTAGCGCTTTTACGTGAACCGGACCTTTGCCGCGCCATTAAGCTGGATCAGTTGCGACAATCCCGAGGTCTCGTACCACTGCCTGATGCCAACGGAGTACTTTTGCCGAACGCACTTTCCACCTACAACCATGCGACTCTCGGTCCACATGTCGTTGTTGAGTCAGGTGTGCAAATTGGTACTGGTGCTCGGGTCAGCAATTCGGTTCTCCTACCTGGCGCCGTGGTGCCAGCCGGAGCGACGATCGACCACGCCTTGGTCGGGCCGGGGATCCATGTCACGCTTGGTCAAGGTGACTAGACAACCCGTAGCTTAGACAGGCTCTATACATCGATTCGCTTTATATTCAGCGAGTTAAAAGGGGAAGCGGACGGTGTTGTAAGTTCTGCTTAGTCTCGGCTGTGGTCTTTTAGTCTCAAGGCTAGGTTGGCCAACTTCGCCAGGAGATCAACTAGACAATCAGTGAGGGGCGATCTTTCAACAGCACTACCGCTTCGTTTGGTCTCTAGATCATGGCAACGTCTTTCTTTGCACGCCGTCCTTGGTCCTTACGAGGCCTACACCAGATCTACACTCCGAAGACATCTTGCTTCTTGTTGGTGTCGCTGATGCTTATATCGCACCTGAAGTCTCGCGACTTCGTTTTAGTTTGTGGATCTACCCGTTGATAGCGTTGATAGCGTTGACAGAAACGTTGACGTTGGTTTGGCTTAGGGTCAGGTTGACACTTGCATCAAGCGCATGAGCGCGGTGGTGTTTTTTATGGTGAGACATGGACAAACTCTTTGCCGAGATCGCTGGGCTGTTGGTGGTGGTGGAGTCTTTTGCTTTCAGGGTAGCTAGGTTGGTGGTTGATCCAGACTTAACATGATCGATCGCTGCTTGCAGTGCGCCTTTGGCGACGTAAAAGACAGTGGATCCTGGCTGAACGACATCGGGGTTTTCGATCTTGTCGTTATGACGCCACAGGGTGCGCCAGGATTCGGTGGAACCGTACAGCCGCTGGGAGATCGTGGCCAGCGTATCGCCTGGCTTAACTTGCTCTTCAGAGCGCTGAACAGAGTCGTAGGCCTTGGCAAAAGTGACGGCCGTTTCGTCGAGGGTGTAGTAAACCAAGTCGCCCGGGAAGATGCGGCTTGGATTGCTCAAACCACTCAATGTTGCCATTTCCTGCCAGTGGCTTGGAGCGCCGTAGATCTTTTGCGAGATCTTGGCCAAAGTATCGCCCTTTTCGACGATGTACGACATTTTCGAGCCAAGCTCGGGGAGCCCAGCAGCTGCCGGCGTGCCGCCGGGTTGGAAGGGAAGAGCTGCCGACTTAGCGTCGGCCGTAGCACTGTTACCACCAGCCGCTGGGGCTGCGGCAGGAGCTGGAGCTGCGGCTGCAGCGGGAGCGCTTGCCACGGCAGGAGCCGGAGCTGCGGCAGGGGCTTCGCCTGCGAGTGGGGCGGCGCCTTCGGCGCCAGCAGCGGCTTCTTTATCACCGCCTTGTTGGCCGTTCATTTCTGTAATGATCTCTTGCAAATCGTTTTCGGTTGAATTTCCTCCTGCGGCTCCTGCTTCGGCTGCGGTATCAGCGCCCGCAGCATTAGTCGGCGCAGCGTTAGATTCGTCCCCGGCAGGCTTTTCGCCGCCACCATTGTCTTCACTCGCAACTGCGTTGCCATTGGCATTGTCTGCCGCCTGGTTGTCCGAGGCCTCGATTCCGTCCTCAGCATCTTGATCTCCGGAGCATCCGGCGACCGCGAAGCTGGCGAACAGGGCGAGGGTCGAAGCGCCAAGCCAGCGCCTCACACTCATCTTCATAACCTTCCTCCCAAAAAAAATTAAGACACTATTCTCCCTACGGCTCCACCATCGGCAGCACGTAGAGAGAGCTTTAGTTTATTACAAGACGAATTGATGAACGCCGCAAGGGGCAATGTTTTCCGACCGCACGATACGTGCAATGCCTGCTCATCAAAGGATTGGGCGCATAGACGACGCGTCGGCCATTCGTACCAAGGGGCCTAGTCAGCGCGAGTAACTAATCATATCTTTGGACTAATCACGACTGCACAAGATCAGGAATTGCGTCTCATTTTGCGATGACTTGCAAAAATTAAAATTGTTTACATGCGTGCTTAGTCAACGCGCAACCAAGTTCCGATGCGGCAGCGGTGACCATTGACGCCGTTGTTTACAGCCAGGTATTCTATAAGCAGTGTGGGGCAAAGTGGGGCCAAGTGGGAGCCACCGCCGCCAAGGACCGCACACACCAGCCTCTCGCACACCCGTGCCGTCCGCCGCCGGAGACCTTCGCTTGTTCCAGGGTAAATTCGAACACACCATCGACGAGAAGGGACGCTTAGCCGTGCCTTTACCGTTTCGTCGCAAAATCAGCCCCGAGGACAACCTCGAGGCCGCCGTCATGGTCACAATCTCTGACCAGTGTCTGGCCGCCTACCCACTTGTCGAATGGGCCGAGAAGCTGGCCATGATCGCTAAATTGAACCAGTTGGATCCGAAGGTTATGGCGTTCAAACGAATTTTCATCGGGTGCGCCCAGGAATGTCCGATCGACAAGGCGGGACGCATCTTGATACCACTGGATTTGCGAAAAGACGCCAGGTTGGTCCGTGACTGCACGATCGTTGGCCAGTTAGAGAAGTTCGAACTTTGGGCGACGGAGAGATGGCAGGCATCGTTCCCCCAGCTCACCGACCAGGTCGGTGCTATTTACGCATCTCTTGCAGAACTCGGGATTCAGATTTGACACCCCATCAGACCGTACTTCTTGATGAACTCGTCAACGCACTCGCGCTGAAGGCGGGCGATATTGCGATCGACTGCACAGTTGGCGGTGCGGGGCATACCGAAAAGATGCTTCAAGCGGTTGGTCCCAAAGGACTGATCCTAGGCTTTGACCGCGATGAGCGGGCACTTGGATTAGCCCGCGAACGCCTCGCAGGTCCCTTGGCCACCGGATGCTTGCGCTTGATCAAGGGGCCCTTCTCGTCACTCGGGCAAGTCGTGGATGCGGCTGGGTTGACGGGGAAAATAGCCGGTGTTTGCGCCGATATTGGTGTTTCCAGTATGCATTTGGACGAGGTCGAGCGCGGCTTTTCCTTTCAAAATGATGCGCCACTGGACATGCGGATGGATCAAGAGGGGGGTCAGACGGCCGCTGAGCTCCTTGCTGACATTGAGCTAGACGCGCTGACGCAACTGCTGCGCGAATATGGCGAAGAGCCAAAAGCACGCCAAATAGCCAAACGCATCGTCCATACCCGAGATGAAACCCCGATTACGACCACGGCGCAGCTTGCAGCTCTGGTGAAAGCCGCCGCCGCTTACCCAACGGCCAGCCGCAAGCATCCTGCCACCCGGACCTTTCAGGCCCTTAGGATTGCCGTAAATGACGAGCTGGGCGAGTTGCAATCGATGCTGGATAGCGGCTTTTCTGTGCTTAAGCCGCACGGACGATTCGCCATTATTAGCTTCCATTCCCTTGAAGATCGGCTAGTTAAGCATGGCTTCTTGGCGCTAACCGGACGCCGCGAAAGGGCGGATATTCCTCGCGACATTCCCCTGCGTGAAGTCGACGTCGTGCAACTCATGCAGGTACGCGGCCAAATCATTAAACCATTCCCAATGCTACCTAGCGAGGCCCAAATCCGGGCTAACCCTAGAGCCCGCAGTGCAAAGCTACGTACGATAGAAAAGATCTAGCCCACCTCAGCCTAGGACATTGAACTATGTTGCAACTTCGTAAGCCGGTCTGGTCAAGCATGACCCTTGCTGCTTTTGCAGCTTCAACGCTACTTGCTCTAGCCCTAAGTCGCATTCATATCCGGTCACAGACGACGCTCATCGGGTATCGAATCGGGCAACTAAAGTCTCAGGAGGCGAAACTCCTAGAAGAACGCAGTACACTTAAGATGCAGTTGGCGAAGATGACGACGCAAAAGCATCTAACGCTAATGACTGACGCCACCACCCAAGGTGTAGGCGAAGGGACTTACGCGCTCAAGTGATCGGCCCTAAGACGATGTTGCGACAACTCAAGTCTAAATTGTGGATGCGCGCACCCCGCACCCAACCTGGCGATTTCCGCAATGATCGGGCCAAGGTGGTGCGCTGGGCCTTGCTCGGCTTGTTTGGCATCATCGCCACTCGAGCGACGCTACTCCATTTGTTCCCAGCACAAAGCAATGCTCTGCACCATATCGCCGATAACCAATATCAGCAGGAGGTCGACCTTGCACCCTACCGCGGCGCCATCTATGACCATCGAGGCGAAGCCCTAGCCATCAGTGTCAAACGCCCTTCACTAGCGATTAATCCCAGACTATTTCGCCCTTCGCCGAATGAGCTAACGCATCTAGCCCGTATCCTAAAACTGACGCCGCAAAAAGTCCGACGTTTGGCAGCAAAAAGGAGCTACTTCGCATGGCTAGCAAGACAACTCGATCCGCGAGTCGCCGACGAAGTGATGAACCTGGAACTGGCCGGATTAGTCCAAATCAGCGAACCGGCCAGGTACTATCCTGCCGGCAACGCTGCGGCGCAGGTCCTTGGCTTTATTGGCCTCGACAACAGTGGACTGTCTGGTCTTGAAAGGCAGTTCGATAAGGACCTCAAGGGCAAGGCTTTCAAGGTCATGGCAAGCAAGGATGCGCGCGGTCAATTTATTGTCAGCGAATCGGCCGGCGCGGCACCAGAACGCACCGGAAATAGTGTCTATTTGACCATAGACCGGGTTATCCAGGAGATCGCCGAGGATGAGTTGGCGGCGGGAGTGCGCAAAACCAAGGCTAAAAAGGGCTTTGCCATTGTTTCTGACCCGCACACAGGGCGGATCTTAGCGGTCGCTAACTACCCGACCTTTGACCCAAACAACAGCCGTAAGGTGACCTTGGCCGAGGCGCGTAACACGGCGCTGCTAGACACCTTTGAGCCGGGATCGGTCGTTAAGCCATTTGTCATTGCTCACGCGATTGATATCAAGTCGACCTCGCCAAATGAAGAACACGATTGCGACCATGGTGCTATGCGCATTGGTAAACACATCATCCACGATGATCACGCTGCTGCCTCCTTGACGACGGCGCAGACGCTGATCCGGTCCAGCAATATATGCACCTATAAGATCGCAAATAAAATGGGTAAAGAAGCTACTTACCACGCCCTCAAAGACTTCGGTTTCAGCACGCACAACGGGCTCATCGGCTTTCCTGGCGAGACGGTAGGATATATTTCAGATTTTCGTAAATGGGCGACTATTCGCTTTGCCAATGTGGCCTTTGGCCATGGCTTTGCCGTCACCGGCCTGGAACTAGTTCAAGCAATGGGGGCATTGGCCAACGGCGGTCACTTGATGAAACCTGTTTTAGTCGAGCGGGTCATTTCATCTGATGGCCTCGTCGTCAACAGCACGCCAACCCAGGTCATTCGCGAGGCGGTTTCGCCTGCCACGGCGCGAACGATGCGCGGCATTCTAGAACAGGTCGTTTCTAATGAAGACGGCACCGGTAAAAAGGCTGCAACCAACCTGTACACGGTGGCGGGCAAAACCGGGACGGCGCAAAAGGTCGAGCCTGGTGTCAAAGGCTACGCCAAGGGCAAATATATCGGCAGTTTTATTGGGTTTTCACCCGTTCAAGACCCCCATCTGGTGATCTATGTCTTAATCGACGAACCCAGCGGACTGTCCTATTATGGTGGCGTGGCTGCTGCGCCAGTGTTTGCGGGGATTGCTGAGCGCAGCCTGAAGTACCTTAATGTCGCCCCGGACAAGCCAGCCAAGAGCGATGCGTCGCTTCAGCCGCCGCTAGCGAAAGACGACAAACATGGACATGAAGCGGACGCTCGCAAGCTCTAGGCTGACAGCAGAACTCGCCTGCTCAGTGCTAAAGTCCCAGGGCCTACTCATAGCACAGAGCTCGGTTACTGCTAAGGATCCAACTCGCGTCGGAGGGCTAGTCACCGACTCTCGCCTCGTCCAGCCAGGCGACGTGTTTTTGGCGTACCGCGGAGTTCATTCCGACGGCCACCTGCATATTCCCATGGCCATAGAGCGCGGCGCCCAACTAGTCATCTTCGAAACTGCGGCACACTCTGCCAAAATCCTTGCGAAGCCCTGGCTTCAAGTCAGCAATGCTCGCGAAGCCTGGGCGCATCTAGCGGCAGCTGCCCACGGCAATCCCGAGCAAAAGCTGCGATTGTTTGGGGTCACTGGTACAAATGGTAAAACCAGCACCGTGTGGATGCTTGGGGAACTGCTTCGACTTGCGGGAGTAGGTTGTCTGACTTTAGGCACACTAGGCGCGTTTTTTGGTGACGAAGAATGGCCGCTTGTACATACAACCCCTGATCCTGATGTTCTATTCGCGCATCTAGCACACGCCGTCGCACTCGGCTTGCATCATGTAGCTATGGAGGTCTCTTCACACGCCCTATGCCAAGGCAAGATTGCTCCGCTGCACTTTGAAGGTACTGCGTTCACCAGTTTTTCGCGCGATCACCTCGACTTTCACCATGATCTGGAAAGTTACTGGCAAGCTAAGTTGACGCTGTTCACACGGCAAAACCAGGCAGATACCTGTCACGTCATTGCGGCGAATCTGCCAAGAACTATTCCCGCCCCGCAGATCAAAGGCGAACTTTTGACTTACCGCGAGGCTGCTGGGGAGAGCGCTACGCCGTCCGAACTACTCATCTCGGTACATAAGACCAGCGCCTCGGGTACTGACCTGACACTGACACTTGGTAGCAAAAGTGTGACAGGGAGGGTGCCGTATTTTTCCGGTCACGCCCTGCAAAACTTTGCCGCAGCATATTTGCTCGCCGCAAAGGCATGCGGTGAATGGCTATCAAGTACTAGTTGGGACAAGCTTCGACCGGTGCCCGGACGACTTGAGCAGGTCTATAAACCCGGTGGGCCAACGGTCGTCGTGGACTATGCGCACACTCCCGATGCCTTAGAAAAGACCCTCTCGGTCCTTCGCCCGCTTTGCCGCGGTCGCATGATCTTGGTGTTTGGCTGCGGTGGAGACCGTGACCGAGGCAAGCGCCCTCTCATGGGAGAGATCGCGTGTCGCCTTGCCGATTGTGTCTTCGTCACCTCTGACAACCCGCGCAGCGAGGACCCCCAACATATCATCACTGAGATCTGTGCCGGATTTGCCCATACTGGGTCGGTCAACCAAATCATCGACCGCGAACAAGCCATTGCGGCAGCCATCAAAGCTGCTGGACCTGACGATATCGTTTTAATCGCTGGCAAGGGCCATGAGACCCATCAGATCATCCATGGACACTTCTTGCCCTTCGATGACCGATTGGTCGCTAAGCGTTACCTTGGCGGCGACACCTAGCAGTCATTACAATCGTCTACTAGAATATCCGGCTAATTTGTGGGAGGCTGACTGTGGATTCAAAGGCAGTAACCTGGGACGACTATAAGCGATGGTTGCAACTCGAATCGTTCGTGCCGCCGGAGCTACCCGCGCCGGCACTTGCTCGCCTTTCTACAGACTCACGCTCGATCAAGGCTGGAGATTGGTTTGTACCGCTTAGTGGCGAGTCCTTTGACGGTCACCGCTACGTTTCGCAGGCTCTAGCCCAAGGCGCCGCAGGCTTCTTCTACGCCGCAGCCCGAGGCAGTGAATTTTCAGCAGCAGAGCGAAAGTTGGGCCTAGCAGTTAAGTACCCTCTTGAAGCTCTGCAAAAGGCCGCTTCCGGCTGGAGACGGCAGATGCCGCAGCTGAAACTCGTCGCTCTAACCGGCTCCGCTGGCAAGACGACGACCAAGGAAATGCTGGCTCGGATACTGCGGCAAAGCGGCCCGACTCTTGCCACTGAGGCAAACTTCAACAATGAAATTGGGGTGCCTAAGACGCTGCAGTTGCTGCGGAGCGATCATCGCTATGCAGTGCTGGAGTTTGGTGCGAGACAGACAGGCAATATTGCCTTCCTATGCAAGCTCGCAACCCCTGACGTGACTTGCCTGCTCAACGTTGGCACGGCCCATGTGGGAATCTTCGGTTCAGTAGAAAAGCTGCTTGCGACTAAACTAGAAATTTTTCAATATGGTGCGTCAAACTCTATTCAGATCGCCAACTTCGATGATCCACGAATTATGACAGGTGCCAAGGCAACGGGAAAGAAAACCATTTCCTTCGGCACCGCGCCAGGAGCTGATGTCCAAGTCGAAAGCTGTCATTGGCTTGCCAACGCAAGTGGCATGCAGGTGACGCTAAACGTGCTTGGTACGCGGTCCTGTTTTGAGATGGGAGTGGCGCATGCGATGTTTGCGGTCAATGCGGCCGCCGCCGCCGCTATGGCCGTGGCCGCAGGGGCTAAGGTTGAATGCGTCGCGGCTGGTCTTACCGGGTTTAGCGGCGCAAAGGGGCGCTACCAAATTCACCAGGTGCGCCGCCTGACAGTCATAGACGATACCTACAACGCTAACCCCGAAAGTCTGGCCGCCGGACTTGCAACCGTCGCTCGCAGTTATCAAGGCAAGCGCATTGGATTGGTTCTTGGCGATATGTTAGAGCTCGGTAACGACAGTCATGCACAGCATCGCCGCCTCGGGTTGGAATTGATCGCCCCAATGCGGCCGACACTTCTTGCCACCATCGGGGAAGAGGCAAGGGTTTTTGCCGAAGGCGCGCGCGCCGGTCACTATCCGCCGGACCAGCTTCGTTCGTATTCAAGCGTTTTGGACCTTTTAGCCGATCATGTGGCCTTTGAAGATTGCTGCGACGTCCTGTATATAAAAGGCTCTAACGGCGTGAAATTAGCTAAATTAGTCGAAGCTTTAACAACTACGGCGGCAAGGAGTCCATGAGTTCGCTAATCATCGGTGGTGGAGTGTCCGGCTACGGTGCAGCATCCTATTTGACCGGAATTGGGCAAAAGGTCCGACTTAGCGAGCGCGCCAAACTGAGTCCTGAGGAAGCCAGGCGCTTTCTCGACTTAGGCGTTGAACTACGCGATGGTGGTCATCACCTAAGTCATTTGGACGGCATCTCCCAGGTCATCGTATCTCCTGGCGTTCCCAGCCAACACCCGGTTTTACAGGCTGCACGTGATCGCGGCCTAGTGGTCCTTTCCGAAATCGACTTAGCCCTTCGCAACAGTCGGGCTCGAGTGATCGCTGTTACTGGAACCAATGGCAAAAGTACGACATGTGCCATGATTGGCCATTTGCTTTCACGCCTGGGCCACGAAGTCTGTGTCGGGGGAAACTTCGGTGACCCGCCGACCTTGATGCTGGCCGAAGGACGAATGAAGGACTTCTTGGTCCTGGAGCTATCGTCCTACCAGCTGGAAGCGTCCGCCCAGGTTCAGGCTGAGGCAGCGATTTTTACCAGCTTCTCTCATGACCACATCGCCAGACATGGCTCTTTAGCCGCTTATTTTGCTGCCAAATGGCGACTCTTTTCCAACCTTCCCAACCAAGCGCTGGCGATTATACCAGAGGCGATCTACCTTCAGGCCAAGTCGCTCGGCTTTAGCCTAAAGAGTTCGCAACACCCACCTCTGACTTCCGTAGACTATCTGAAGAGCCTCGCTCCGCCGTCCATGGGAGAAGCGCAGAACCGCCTCAACGCCGGTTTCGCTGTGTCAGCGGTAGCCCATTTGTTAGGCCGCCCGGCGGCTGAATTGACGCCTTATCTGGCTGATTTTCACGGCCTCCCTCACCGTTGTGAGCGCATCGGTTACATTCGAGGCCAACCCGTCGTCAACGACAGCAAATCGACGAATGTTGAGTCCACCTTGGTCGCGCTAGCGAGCCAAGGCGGCGCGACGATTCTACTCATGGGTGGCAAAGGTAAAGATGAACCGTATGGTCCGATTCTTTCCGAACGAAGTAAGATTGCTGTTTTGATTACTTTTGGCGCGAGCGGCGGGGATATCGCCAAGGACCTTTCAGGAGCCTTCCCTATCCAAGAGTTTTCCACTCTAAAGGCCGCTATGGAGCAATTAGGTGGCATAATAGGACGGTACCAATGTGGCGTGCTCTTTTCGCCAGGCTGCGCCAGTTTCGATGAGTTTCGCAACTATGAACAGCGTGGTGACTTTTTTCGTCAAGCCGTCATGCCACTTTTGGACCGATAATTCTTGCTGCGAGGTACGATTTCTATGTCGAAAGCTAAGTCTGCTCCGACACCAGGTCGACCCAACGCGCAGGCAGCTATTACCCTTGTGGTACTGCTGCTCACGGTGATCGGACTCATTGCCATCTATGCGGCATCATCGCTAAAAGGTGCCCAGCAGTTCGGCGATGAATATATTTTTTTACGAAAGCAGCTGATTGCTGCAGTCGCTGGCTTTGGCGCCTTCTTCGCCTTGCAGCGACTACCGATGAAATGGATCGAACACATGACTATTCCAGTCATGGCAGTAACTCTCTTTCTCTTGTCATTGATTTTCGTCCCAGGAATGTACGTAAAGATCGGCGGGGCTTCGCGTTGGCTCAACCTTCCTTTTATCGGGGGCCAACCATCGGAGCTGACCAAACTAGCGATGGTCCTGTTTTTGGCACGAAACCTCAGCCGTGACAAAAGTGACATGAACAGCCTAAGAAAAGGAATACTACCAAACTTGGCGGTATTTGCAGTCCTTGCTGGTCTCTTACTGATGCAAAAGGACCTGGGTACACCCGTATTGTTGTTTGCGATCACATTTTTTATGATGTTCGCAGCCGGGCTTAGTCGAAGGTTTGTCTTCGGCGGACTTGGCCTAGCCGCATCGGCCGTCACATTTGCAGTTATATTTGAGCCTTACCGGATAAAGCGGATCCTGGGCTTTCTCGATCCCTGGTCACAGGTAAAGGGCAGCGGGTTTCAGATCATCCAAAGCTTCGTCGCCTTTCAAAATGGTGGACTATTTGGCGTCGGCTTAGGCGAATCAAAGCAAAAGCTATTCTTCTTACCTGAGGCGCATACTGATTTCATCCTCGCAGTCATCGGGGAAGAGCTCGGCTTGATGGGAGTTTTAGTCGTCTGTTCATCTTTTGTTTACTTAACTCTGATGGGATTTCAGGTAAGTGTCAGCCAACCAACTGCGTATCGGCGCTTTCTCGCCTTTGGCTTGACCACCACTTTAGCCGTACAGGCATGCATAAATATGGGGGTCTGCATGGGCCTACTCCCCACCAAGGGCATGACCTTGCCTCTAGTCTCCAGTGGTAACAGTTCACTGCTAGTATTTCTGGTCATTTCCGCTATCTTGGCCAGGCTGGCAAAAGAGTCGGCCACGGCTGCGGAGGTGCAATATACGCATGCGGGAGAAGGCGCCTAAGGGTACCGTTCATTTTATTGGCATCGGCGGTAGCGGCATGTCTGGCCTGGCTGAACTCGCGCTTCACTTGGACTACCACGTCCAAGGCAGCGACCTAAAGGCCTCAAGTATGCTGCACCGGCTAGGCGAATTGGGAGCGGATATTTTCACCGCGCACACGGCCGATGCCATTCAAAATGCCAACAGCGTCGTCTACTCCTCTGCCATCGGCAGCGAAAACATTGAGTTTCTCGAGGCACAACGCCGCGGCCTGCCGCTGCTGCATCGCAGCGATTTTCTCGCTCAGCTCATGGCGAACAAGACAGCGATTACCGTCGCCGGTACGCATGGAAAATCGACCACTTCAGCGATGATCACCCATGTTCTAGACGACCTCGGCATGTCACCTTGGGCAGCAATCGGCGGCGACATGTTGCGCTACCAGAGCCCGGCACGCATAGGTCAGGGGCCACTATTTGTCGCCGAAGCTGACGAATCGGACGGCTCTTTTTTAAAGTATCGGCCGTTCATCGGCGTCCTCACCAATGTCGAATTGGACCACTTGGATTATTTTAAAACGGCGGAGCGCCTCGAGGCGGCCTTTGCTACTTATCTAACACATATTGATCCTGATGGCCGCGCCGTGATCGGCTGGGACCACCCGCTAAGCCGAAAGATTGGCAGTGCTTACAAGGGTCCACGACTGACCTTTGGCACGATACTCGGCAGCGAAGTTCGAGCCTTCGACATTTGTTCTGAGCAGGGTCGCACCAGGTTTTCCGCAGTTGTCGAGCGCGACCGTATCGAATGCCTGCTGCCGGCGGTTGGTCGGCACAATGTTCAAAATGCACTTTGCACCCTTGCAGTCGTTCGGGCTCTTGGTCTCGATGTGCGCCGAGCTGCGCAGAGCCTCGGCGAATTCGCCGGAGTCGCCCGCCGCATGGCACCGGTCTATCACCAACATGGCATAAGAATTTTCGATGACTACGCGCACAATCCGGGCAAGGTAGCGGCTTGTGTCAAGACGCTTAAGGAAACATGGCCCGAGGCGACGCTGCACGTTGTTTACCAGCCACATCGCTATAGCCGGCTTGAAACCATGTACGATGCAATGCTCGACGCCTTGCATGCTGCCGACTACGTCTACATTGTTCCGGTTTATAGCGCCGGCGAAACGACTTCCGAGGATTTCTCGCCTGGTCGCTTGGCTCAGGATTTAGCTCGAAGGTTCCCCATTAAGACTTTTCCTTGCGAGGAGTTAACGGACGCCGCGATGTCAGTGCTACGCTATTTAAGTAGTCCGGCGGTCGTCCTGACCGTTGGTGCTGGTGACGTCGGACGCGTCGCCTATCAGCTTAAGGATGCGTTGCATGAAACACCGCCGCGGCAAGGGGCGACCTGAATCGGTACTGAAGCGGCAAAGACCTCGGGTCAAACGGCCAGTTTGGACTAGGCCCATGTTCATAGGGCTTGTACTAGGCGCCGCAGCCCTAATGTTATCTGCCCTCATCTACCGTGGCCTTAGCCCAAGTAAAAAGCAGGACGTCATCCCTCCTGCTCTCGCAAAAGCCGACTGGCAATTCTCCTTGAAGCTCAGAGACGACCTACCGCTTAGTGAAGCCGCGCAAGCTCAGATCATCGCAACCGCAAGATCGCTCATTGGCGATGCGTCACTTGCAGAGCTGACCAAAGCCGGCCTCGCCATCCAAAAGCTAGATGCCTACGCCGATGTTCGCTTGGTCAAGGTATCCGCTCGGATGATCGCTATTAGCGTGACGCAGCGCCACGCTGCCTTGTGTATAGAAGCGGATCTATTGCGCTATATTTCGACCACCGGGGAAATCTACGGCCAAGTGCCTGACGGCCAGTCAAATAGCTGTCCTGGCCCAACGTTAACAGGGGTCTTCGAACATGGACGACGACTCACTGCGGCCGGGGACCTCACCATGATTCTAAACGCCGAAGAGAGGGCCCTGACCAAGGAAGCCGTTGAACTCTTGGCCGAGGGTCGCGCTAGGGGCTTTTCCTTTGCCAAGCTCGAGGTGCGTAGGTACCGCGGCTTTTTCGCGCAACTACTTCCTCAGGGCACCGAGGTGGCGCTAGGGCGGGCACCCTTTGCACCCAAGTTAGATAAACTCCAAGGGATCCTGGACAAGTTAGCGAAAAGGAAGGAGCAAGCCTTACGAGTCGAGCTCGATTATCAAGGGAAGGCTTTCATAAAGCTGAAGAAAATGTGACGATTAACGGAGCAGCTCCGACTAACATGTACTTTCCACGATGGATCCGCCATGCTTCCCAAGGCGAAACATTTAAAGCACTTATTTAGCTTGGATCTTGGTACCACCAAGTTTTGCTTGGCGACACTGCGGGAGGCCCCAGGCCAAGCGGGCTACAGTGTCGCAACTGTCAGCGTGCCTGCCGACGGCATGCGTCGCGGTATGCTAGCAAATATCGAGCAAGCAAAGGCAGCACTTCGAACCTTGCTGGAACTCGCCGAGAAGGAATTTGGCACCGACATCAGTCGGGTGGTCGTCGGGGTTGCCGGTAGCCACCTAGGCAGTCGCGTCGTCAGCGCTACGCGCCTTCTAGAGGGTCCTGTGGTGACGTCGCAAGACCTGCTTGCCCTCATGGAGCAGGTCGAGGCGGATCAGCCGAGCGATGGCCGGGAGCTACTACATACGGTGCCCATCGGCTACCGTGTTGATGCCCGCGAATCGATCGATGATCCCCGCGGCTTTCGCGGCAAGAGCTTGACCGGCGAGTTCTTTTTAATCGACGCCGACAAGTATTACATGAAGGACATCGTCGACGTCTGCAATGACTCTGGACTCCAAGTCGTGCGACTTTACTCAGAACCATTCGCCTCCGCCTCGGTAACGGTGCCCGACGCCTTCAAACAACTCGGCGTTGCCATGGCAGATATCGGTGGCGGAACAACCGATGGACTTGTCTTTAAAGGCGGAAGGCCCGTCTTCGCCTTCACCGTGAATGTCGCCGGAAAGCTCATGACCAACGACTTGGCCATCGGCCTTAGTCTTAGTCACGAGGTCGCCGAAACCGTAAAGTTGCGGTTTGGCGTGAAGCCTCGACCTGGGGATCAAATGACGGTTACGGACATCCGGGGCATCGAGAAGCTAGTTTGCGAAGCAGATACCAATCCCGTGCTACTGCCCAGGCTTCAGGAGCTTAGCGCGCTATTGGCCCGAGAGCTTTATCCATATCGGGGTGCCTTAGGAGCTGGTCTACTCCTAACAGGGGGTGGCGCTGACGTCATCGGCATCACCGAATACTTCCAGTCAAGACTCCACATCCCGGTTGCTCGAGCCCGCCCAATGTTAAGCGACGAGGACGGAAGTGCCAGCGCTGAGGCGGCTATGGCGCGCTCTCCGCATCCGACCAAATTCGCTACCGTGATTGGACTGTTAAACCTCGAGATCGGCCGTCTTGGCGATCTGGAAAGAACCCGAAAAGTCTCATGGACGAACCGCTACATCGGGCAGTTCTTCAATTGGATCCGCGAGCTAAGCTAAGGACCGCCGTGCGCTCAGCCGGACAAACCGTGTCAGAAATTTGACAGGTTTCCTTGGGTATTCCTATAATCATGCATACTGCCATCATCGTTACCGTCGATTTATCCGAGTTCCTGTGGACTACACAGACCTTGCCGTGAGGGAGATGCGTTCATGTCTTTTGAAAATGACAACGTCCCAACACCCGGACCAGCCGCACGCATAAAGGTGATCGGCGTTGGCGGGGGCGGCGGCAACGCCGTAAACACCATGATCCGCAGCAGCCTCGATGGCGTCGACTTCATCACGGTAAATACCGATGTTCAAGCTCTGCGATTTTCCCTCGCAACCAGTAAGTTGCAAGTAGGCAAAGCCTTGACGCGGGGGTTGGGGGCGGGCGCTGACCCCGATATTGGTCGCGATGCAGCTCTCGAGGATCGCCACGAAATCCAGCAAATTCTATCCGGCGCGGATATGGTGTTTATCACCGCTGGTATGGGCGGAGGAACCGGTACCGGTGGTGCGGCGGTGGTTGCGCAGATTGCCCGCGAGCTTGGTGCACTGACCGTAGCCGTCGTGACCAAGCCGTTCGCCTTTGAGGGCAAGCGCCGCCGTAAGCATGCTGACCTTGGCATTGCCCGCTTGCGAGAATGTGTCGACACCCTGATCACCATTCCAAACCAGCGCCTGCTCCAAGTGGCGTCGCCATCGCTCAGCATGATCGATGCCTTTAAAATGGCTGATGACGTGTTGGTGAATGCCGTCCGCGGTATTAGCGACATCATCAATGTACCAGGCGAGGTCAACGTTGATTTTGCCGATGTTAAGACCATCATGTCTTGCATGGGCCAGGCGCTAATGGGGATTGGCTCCGCTCGCGGTGAGGGCCGCGCGACAAAAGCAGCGCGCATGGCGATTTGCTCGCCGCTGCTTGAAGACATCGATATCGAAGGTGCAACCGGCATCCTGATCAATATCACTGCTGGGTCTGACGTCGGTCTCATGGAAGTCAGCGAAGCCTGCTCGATCGTCCAAGAAGCAGCCCATGAAGATGCCAATATCATTTTTGGCGCCGTGATCGACAACACCCTTGGCGACGAAATGCGAGTCACTGTCATAGCGACAGGATTCCCTGTCGACAAAGACGAACTCGACGCGGTTAACAGCGCCAAGATGAGTCGGCCAGCGGCTCCGCTACCCTCCCCTTTTGCATCCCGTTTGACCACACCCGCAAGTCCTGTAGCGACCAAGTCGGTGAATGAGACAAGTCGGCTTGAAGTCACCCCAACTCCGGCACCAGTGGTCCCGGAGCAGCAGACAAACACGACGGCGCTTCTCCAGCATCCTCCGACACATTCTGAAAAGGCACTTGAACTCCCCCAGGCAGCGCTAGCGCCGTTTGAAGTTCAGCCGTTGAGTGGCGCCTCGTTTGACGAGACTCAGGAGCTTACTCGGTGGACTTTGGATTTCGAAACTGAAACCGCCGGCCAAGAAACTGCTGGCGACGAGGACCTGTCCTTTCTGGCCGGTGAATCCAGTCATATTCAGGAAGCCTCGGATGGTCATCTAGGTCACGAACAGCACATGCGCCGTGAGCCACTGATCGAGGCTGAGTTTACCCCGTCAGTTCAGACTATTGCCCCACTGGAAAGCCACGGCGATAAGTCTCACGGAAGCAGCGACCTAGCTGCCACTGGGCCGATTCTGGCGGCTGCTGACCTGCGCCCAGGAGCCGTTAAGGATTCGCCATTTGGCAGTATTTTCGACGCTCATGGTGGCTTTGTCGCCACCGATATCGATCGCAAGATCGACGAAGCGCTTGAGCTAGCCGAACGTATGCGTTCGCCGCGCAAGACAGCCGCTGAGGACGACTTGGATGTACCGGCCTTTCTGCGAAGCGGCATGAAGGATCTGCCCCTCGAGTAAATCCGCTACCCGAGGGGGAAAGAAAAGAGCCGCAGGGTTGCGGCTCTTTTTTTATGTTGCGTTGGACTAACTTGACTGTGCGACTCACCTCTCGGCAAGCCTCTCTTGGAAGCTCGCCAAGCGCTTACCTGCTGTGCCGCCAATCGATGGACTTACCTGAACCCCTGCCTTGGTAACGCCAATCGCCAAAAGATCCTGCATCTTGGTCGTTGCTGTTGCGCCGCGCCTGTCACGTTCCAAAAGTGGTAGCAGCGACTCACCGAGGATGCCCCCTAAGGCCAGCCGTGGCCGACCGATGTACCGCTCTGACACCATTTTAAACAACTGCCCCATCGCATAGGACTGACCGCCGTGGACTTCCTGGAGGACGGCCTCACTTTCTTGAGTCTGGAAACAGGCGTTGACCACGACCTCGGCTATGTCGGCAAGGTGCACGGGGGCAAGAGCCCTGTCAGCGCCTGGTAGCGGGTACAAAGGAAATCTAAGCAGTCGCAACATACTTTGTACAAGACGATCGTTGGCGCCGTTGCCACCCCAGATCAGCGCCGATCGAAGGATCCATTTCTCCGGGATTTTGGCATTTAAAAGCATCGCTTCCGCAGCGTACTTTTCTCGAAGAAACGGCGCTGCAGCGGTTCGCGAAGCGCCGGCGGCGCTGAGAAAAATAAGTCGCTTGGTGCCGGCACGCTCCATCGCCGTCAAAAGATGTCTCAACATGCGTAAATTGGCCGTCTCTGGCGGGCGCGAATGGCCGCCGTGCGCAAAAGGCTGGGATGGACCAGTCAGTCCTCCTCCCCAAGCCAGATGCACCACGGTTTCCACACCACGCAGGGGCGCAGCCATGAGCTCCGCAGAGCTAAGGTCGACACAAACGGGATAGACGCGCTCAAAGGATTCCGGCAATTTGTGGTGGTAAACAGAGACGACCGTCCTACCGCGTAATGCCAGTTGGCGGACAACTGCCTGGCCTAAGCATCCGGATCCACCAGTGACCATCATGGCTGCTTCTTGCACGGACAGCTCCTCACGGCACCCTCTTGGTGCTGCCTTAAACTAGACAATGATACAGCGAAAGCAGGCGCTTAGCTGCATCACTCCAGGTTACCATAGAAGCTAGATGTTGCGTCAGCCGGACCTCGTAATCAGGTCCCTGGGCCAAAGCTAAGCCCTTCACGATGGCTTCATCCCAAGCCGCAAGGTCAGAGCCTCGTGGGATTGGTACACCAACCGAGGCTCCAACGACTTCATCAATGCCGCTGCCAGCTAGATAAACCACCGGCTTGCCCGCAACTAGCGATGATGCCGCTGGCAAGCAAAAGCCTTCGTAAAGGGAAGGGCTCAGGTAGATATCGCTGGATGCGTGAACGTCTGCGATTTGAGCCTGGGTCAAGTTCGACTTAAAATGTAGCCGACCTGACTGGATCAGGTCAGGTGCTAACTTTTGGCATGTCCTGATGCCAGTCACATCGGTCACTAGGGTCAGGCGCAGCGGCAACGAGCTGGAACGAACGACCTCTAATAGCAAGGCATGCTGTTTGTACGGTTCAAACCGCGCGACATAGAGCACCTCAATGGTATCGGCTCCAGTCGCCCTCCAGGCGCCCCGAGGAGTGCTTAAGTTATCGATTCCATTGGGGATAACGTGGCAGCGGTCGGCGACAAAGGGGTATCTTTCAAGCAAGGTGCGCCTAGTCCACTGCGACACACACACGACTAAATCAGCCCGCCTAAGCGCTCTTGGCATCAGCCAAGCTAGTTGCAGTCGCAACGCTCTAGATACGCCATCCGTCGCCAAAAATGGAATAAGGTCATGAACCGTTAAGACGTGGCGCCTAAATCGATCTTTACCAAGGGTTGGAAGGTTGAAATTACTTAGTCCGTGCAGAACGTACGGACGCCCTATCGACATCCGAGCAACTCGCTGTCCGACTAACTGGGGCCAAACTGGTTTGAGTTTGGCTAACGATGTCAGGCTCGCCGGACCAAGCAGTTCACTCACCACCAGATCACTAAACAAGGCGCTGCTCCCCTTGGGTCCTATGACCGCAGGGGGAGCACCCAAAAGATTCAATCCTGTGGCGATATTACGGGCATGGACATAAACCCCTGACGCAGCGGCCGAAAGGCCATAGCCGTCCCAATAAAGGGATAGGCCTGGCGTCACGCGCCTAGCCGTGTCGTCGCCAAAGCCAAGCGGCGCTCCGCCCGCAGCAGTGCCGCCTGAGCCCGTGCGATATCGACGCCTGAACTATCGACAAATCGACTAAGAGCGCGCGCCTTGGCGTCCTCGGCCCGCTTCACATCGATATCCAATGGCCTTTCAACGACGTCAGCAAGCACGGTCACGTGGTCCTGGTTTACATCGACGTAGCCGCCAGAGATAAAATAGACTTGCTGCTCCTGACCCGATCCAAGCGTCATCGTTCCAGCAGCCAGCTCGGAAATCATCCGGGTGTGTCCCGGCAAGATACCCATATATCCGAGCGCTCCGGGCAACTCCACGAGCTGAGCGGTGGTCTTTACGACAACCTTGGCGGGCGTTAATACTTGAACTTGCAACTCGGCCATAACTACCGCCTATCAGAGGGTCTTTGCTTTTTCGACCGCTTCTTCAATGGTACCAACGTACAAGAAGGCCTGCTCAGGCAAAGCATCATGCTTGCCTTCGACAATTTCCTTAAAGCTACGCACCGTATCCTCGCGCTTAACGTACTTGCCTTTCATTCCTGTGAACTGCTCGGCCACAAAAAACGGTTGGCTAAAGAATCGTTCAAGCTTACGTGCACGCGCCACAGTGAGTCGGTCTTCATCCGATAGCTCGTCCATGCCCAAAATAGCGATAATGTCCTGCAAGTCTTTGTACCGTTGCAGGACTTTTTGCACATCGCGAGCCACTTTGTACTGCTCGGCACCAACGATCTCCGGGTCAAGCGCACGCGAAGAGCTGGCCAAGGGATCCACAGCAGGGTAAATGCCGAGTTCGGAAATTTTACGCTCGAGCACGGTCGATGCATCCAAGTGGGCAAAGGTCGTTGCAGGAGCCGGGTCGGTATAGTCATCGGCAGGCACGTAAATTGCTTGAACCGAGGTAATGGATCCGTTTTTCGTCGTCGTAATGCGTTCTTGTAGCTCACCCATCTCGCTAGCAAGCGTTGGCTGATAACCGACGGCCGAGGGAATACGACCAAGCAGAGCCGAAACCTCAGAGCCCGCCTGGGTAAACCTAAATATATTGTCGATAAACAGCAAGACGTCTTGGTTTTCCTCGTCACGGAAGTACTCGGCAACCGACAGAGCCGACAACGCCACCCTGGCGCGGGCACCCGGCGGCTCGTTCATCTGGCCGTAAACCAGAGCCGTCTTATTGATAACTCCGGATTCCTTCATTTCGAAATAAAGATCGTTCCCTTCACGGGTACGCTCACCGACACCGCCAAATACCGAGAATCCACCGTGCTGCGTGGCGATATTGTTGATGAGCTCCATGATACACACGGTCTTGCCGACACCGGCGCCGCCAAACAGGCCGATCTTACCACCCTTCAAGTAAGGGCCCATGAGATCGATCACCTTGATTCCAGTCTCTAAAATCTCAGGCTGCGTCTTTAGGTCTTCAAACTTCGGAGCACTTCTATGAATTGGGTAGTGCTTTTTGGCACCAATCGGACCAGCATCGTCAACTGGGTCTCCAGTGACATTGAGGATGCGACCGAGGACCTCGCGGCCAACCGGCATCATGATCTGATCGCCTGTGTCTTTCACCAATGAGCCTCGGCTAAGGCCGTCGGTGCTGTCCATCGATATGGTGCGCACAACACCTTCGCCCAAATGCTGAGCGACTTCTAGAACCAGGTTATACTTCTCGCCACTGATCGCTGGATTCGTCGCCTTCAGTGCATTGTATATAGCTGGCAGATGACCCTCGGGGAACTCAACGTCCACCACCGGTCCGGTTACCTGTACGATCTTTCCTTCTGTTGCTGCTGATGGCATGCCTTCTCCTTCTTCGCTCAAATGGCCTGGGCGCCGCTGGTGATTTCGATAAGTTCTTTAGTAATCGCGGCCTGCCGCGCACGGTTATATTGGATCTTCATGCGCCGCAGCACTTCATTGGCGTTGTTCGTCGCTGAATCCATCGCCGTCATCCGCGCGCCATGTTCTGAGGCCGCCCCTTCCAACATGGAGCGGAACACTAAGCTCGCTACTTCGCGCTTAAGCACACCGTCAAGAATCTGCTTGATTCCAGGCTCAACCAGGATATTTGCATCTGCCAGCTCAGCGCCGGAAGTTGCCTTCTTAAGATTGCCCACGGGTAGGACCTGGATGAATTTAGGCGCCTGCGACATAGCTGATTTGAATTCAACGAAGCCAAGGTAGACCCGGTCATAACCACTTCCTGCGAAGTGCTTCACCAACTCGCCAGCCAGCTCTTTAGCCTGCTCGTAGTTCGGCTTTTCCAGCACTTTCTCGCGGCCGCCTTGCAAGGTGTAGGCGTTTTTAGCGCCGAACTGACGCGCCCGCCGACCCCACGGCAGCACCTCCACTGCGACCCCAGCGGCCTTCTTCTTATTGATGAACTGAACGGTCTGCTTAAATAGGTTCGTATTTAAACCCCCGCAGAAGCCCCGATCAGTCGACAAGACAACGACCAATGCGCGTGCTTCTGGGTTTTCGACCAAAAGCGGCGAACTCACGTCCTCACCCGCAGCGGCTACCAGATGGCCCACCATAGCGTCAAAGGCTTCACCATAAGGCCTTGACGCTACGACAGAGGCACTTGCGCGGGCAAACTTCGCTGCCGCGACCAGCTTCATGGCGCGCGTGATCTTTTGCGTGTTCTTCACGCTACCGATCCGGCGCCGGATATCCTTCAGACTTGGCATTACTTAAATCCCTTGTCGAACTCTTCGATCGCCTTGACCAAATCGGCCTGAACTTCTTCCAGTTTGCAGCGCGCTTCAATCTTTTGCAGGATCTGTGGGTACCGAGCCGTCAAATGCTCGTGCAAGCCCTTTTCCCAGCCCAAAACTTCAGAGATATCCCGTTTGTCCACGTAGCCCTTGGTCACTGCGAAGATCGATGCAACTTCGAGACCAACCTGCATAGGAACATACTGGCCTTGTTTCAAAATCTCGACCAAGCGCTCACCACGGCGCAGTGTCCGCTGGGTCGCTTGGTCAAGATCGGAACCAAACTGGGAGAATGCCGCCAATTCGCGATACTGAGCCAACTCGAGGCGCAAGCTACCAGCGACTTTACGCATGGCCGGAACCTGAGCTGAGCCGCCGACTCGCGACACCGACAACCCCGCGTTGATAGCAGGGCGAACGCCGGAAAAGAACAAGTCGCTTTCCAAAAAGATCTGCCCATCGGTAATGGAGATCACGTTGGTAGGAATATAGGCGGAAATGTCTCCGGCCTGGGTCTCTACGACAGGAAATGCAGTGATGGAACCAGCGCCTAACTTATCGCTGACCTTGCACGCACGCTCAAGCAAGCGGCTGTGAAGATAGAACACGTCACCAGGATAAGCCTCGCGACCAGGAGGACGACGAAGCAGCAATGACAGCTCACGGTAGGCGGCTGCTTGCTTCGACAAGTCATCGTAGAAGATAACCGCGTGCTTGCCCTTTTGCAGGAAGAATTCGGCCATACGACAGCCGGAATATGGCGCGACAAACTGCATTGGTGCCGGATCCATCGCCGTCGCGGCGACGATGATCGTGTATTCCATTGCGCCGTAGCGCTTTAAGCGCTCAACAACCTGCGCCACCGTTGACGCCTTCTGACCGATGGCGACGTAAATACAAACGACATCCTTACCCCTTTGATTGATAATCGTATCAACACAAAGTGCAGTTTTGCCGGTTTGACGATCACCGATAATCAATTCGCGCTGACCACGGCCAATCGGCACCATGGCGTCAATTGCTTTGATGCCAGTCTGCAGCGGCTCATGGACCGACTTTCGGTCGATGATGCCTGGGGCCTTGATTTCAACTAAGCCAGTCTCAGTCGTCGCCACAGGTCCTTGACCATCGATCGGCTCGCCGAGCGCGTTCACCACGCGTCCAAGCAGAGCCTCACCGATTGGCACGGAGTTGATCTCGCGCAAGCGTTTGACGGTCTCGCCCTCGGCGATCCCACTAACTCCACCGAAGACAGCGATACCAACGTTGTCTTCCTCGAGGTTTAAAACGACGCCCTTGGTGCCGTTTTGAAACTGGACCATTTCCCCAGCCATGGCGCCTTCAAGGCCATAAACCCGGGCGATCCCGTCACCGACGGCCAACACGGTGCCAGTTTCCTGGAGCTCAGCGGCTTTGCCGTAGCTTTTGATTCGCTCGCTGATGATTCTGCTGACTTCTTCTACCCGAATCTTTTCAGTGGTCATGACGGAATTCCCTTAACGAATGAATCTTGGACCGCACTTTTAGCCAGGCCGTCGAGCTTTGATTTAAGGCTCAAATCGATCAGGTAGTTACCTACCCGCACCACAAACCCACCGAGTAGTGCAGTATTAACAGCCGATTTGAGAACGATTTTCTTATGTAACATCTGCGCCAGGGTCGCAACGATGTCCTGATCTTCCTGGGCCGATAGAGCCACGGCGGACTCAACCTGGGCTTGAACGATGCCTTCCGCGTCATCGATAAACGCGGAGAAGACCTGGGAAATCTCGGGCAAAAAGCTAACGCGACCAGCCTCAACCACAGCCTCAACCAATTGCTTTACATCATCATCGGCGTCGAATTCCTTCGTACCGTAGCTGAGGAGGCTTTTCTTCAGATCCTTTGGCATGACTGGACTAAGCAGAACACGTGCGGACTCATCTAGTTTGAACAACTCATTAAGTCCAGAAAGGGCATCGCGCTCTCGTTTGGCTTTGACCAAATCTCCTCCGGTCAACTCAAAGAGCGCTTTAGCATAACGTTTCGCAATGCGTGACATGCAGGAGGCCTCAATTATCAGCGTGGAGTTGCTTCATCTCGTTAGTCTTGCTGCGGACAAGTTGGCGCTGAGCTTCCACACCAAGCTCGACCTTCAACTTTTGGCTCACACCAGAATGAACGGCATCGACGATCTCTCGGCGAAGTTTCTGCCTGGCATTGTTGACTTCAGCCTCTGCAATACGCTTGGCTTCAGCTTGGAGATGTTTGGCCATTCGCTCAGCATCAGCAAGTATTTTGTCTGACTCCATCTGTGCTGTGCTTCGGGCTATTTCGCGAATTTCAGCTAGCTCGGTCTCGAGCGCAAGCTCACGCTTTTTTAGATCGGCCAACTTTGCTAAGGCCTCTTCCTTTGCCGCCCGAGCTTCAGCCATTAACTTCTCAAAGCCAGCACGCCTAGCCGCAGCTGCCGCCCGCGCCGGCTTACGGAAAAAATAGATCGCCAAACTTAAAAAGATAAAGAAATTGGCGAACGGTAAAATGATTCCCTTTAGGGTATCAATGTGCTCTTCCACTGAGTCTTTCCTCCGCTCCTGCTAGGCCAGGGCTAAAGCGTACACTTCGTCGGTTAAGGTGCTAATAATATTAGGTATTTTAGATCTCTCGGTCGCCAAGTCCGCTGCGATCAGCCCTTCGACTTTGGCCACCTCGGCGCGCGCGGCCTCCTGAGCCAAGCTGATCAAACTATCGCGACGAGCAAGTGCCTCGTCGCGCTTTTTTTCTCTGCTTTGCTTAGCCTCTGCGCCAACAGCGGCAAGGCGTGCTTCGATGCGCGTGGCGATGCCAGCGCCTTCCTCTAGGGCACGCAAAGCCTCATCCTTATTACCGACGGTCAAGGCCTCGCGCTTATCACGAATGACCATGTAAGGCTCAACAAAGAGCTTCTTGATGGCATAGTAGCCAGCCACGAACACGACGACCTGAACGGCGAGAACTTTAGGATTAGGGACCAGAACAAATGTTGCCATCTATATCACCTGTGCTCGGTGCAGCTGCACCACCATGGGTTCCAGAAAATAGCTGGGGGCCTCGTCATAGCGCACTTAAGGCCGCTGAACAAGACGATTTCGGCTGTTGGTTTGGGTATGTTGCGGCCCCGCAACTCGGGGGCCTAGGTAGCAACTGATACATGGGCGTTTTGTCACCAACGGCGACTACAAGCGGTGTCCCATCATAGTTAAAATCCGCTCCAGTTCCGCGCCGGAAAAATACGAAATTTCAATTTTTCCTCGGTTGGTACTGCCAGCAAGGCGTACCTTGGTATGAAGGTAAGTACGCAAGCTTTCGGTGATGTACTGTAGATCAGCCTCATCGCGGATTGGCGGGGTCTTGGGCTCAGTGGCGCCACCGGTCGACTTAAACGTCTTACACAGCTGTTCGGTCTGGCGAACGCTAAGGCCCTTTTTGACCACGATGTCCCGGCAGCGAAGGATGAGCTTCTTTTCTTCGAGAGAGAGCATGGCGCGGCCGTGGCCCATCGTCAGTCGCCCGTCCAGTATGTCGTCTTGGACCTCCCTAGGCAGTAGCAACAGGCGTAGGGTGTTAGCAACGGTGGAGCGTTCCTTCCCGACCTTGTCAGCGCACTGCTCTTGCGTTAGTCCGTAGTCTTTGATCAACGCGGAGTATGCTTGAGCCTCCTCCATGATGTTGAGATCGGCTCGCTGAATATTTTCGATCAGAGCGATCCGCAGAAGATCGTCAGAGGCCCCCTCCTTGATAATCGCTGGAATCGTGGCCAGACCAGCAAGCTTGGAGGCGCGCAAGCGGCGTTCCCCCGCAATAACCATAAAGCGCCCGGGCTTTGCCCCTTTAGTGACGATCACTGGCTGCAGTACGCCGTCGATTTTCAGACTCGCCGCGAGTTCTTTTAAGGCCTTGTCGTCAAAGAGCTTACGCGGCTGGTGGGGATTTGGGTCGATGGTGCTGACGTCTAGCTTCAAGACCTGGGACTCTGCTTGCTGCTGCTTGAGGGTCGCCAGACCTTTAGCGACGCTTGCGCTCTGATCCTGACTAATCTCGGCATCGCCCAGTAGCGATGAAATACCTTTGCCTAGTGCGCCTCTGCGTCCTGGGGGCGTTTTATCATGTGTACTCATATGTTTGTTTAGTCCTTACTGTTGACCAGTCCGGCCTTGCGTAGTCGCCTGGGTCTTCTTTGAAGGTTTGGGAGGCGGTGCAATCACGCTATGACGACGGATAAGTAGGCGCGCCGTCTCCATATAGGCCGTCGCTCCCGTGCTATTGATGTCATATAAAATGACCGGCTTGCCGTGAGACGGTGCCTCCGACAACTTCACGTTACGTGGAATTACGACCGGAAACACCTCGTTACCAAAATGCGCGCGTATATCTTGCTCAACTTGGTGCGACAGATTGTTGCGCCGATCATACATCGTCAAAAGGATGCCTTCCCGCTCAAGCTCGGGATTCAACCGCTTTTTAATCAATGAAATGGTCTTGATCAGCTGGGACAGGCCCTCCATCGCATAGTACTCGCACTGCAGCGGAATCAGCACAGAGTTCGCCGCAGTAAGGGCATTAACGGTGAGGATCCCCAAGGCTGGCGGGCAGTCTATGATGACAAAATCATATAACCCTTGAACTGGTTCTAGGGCCTCTTTCAAGCGTGATTCCCGCCCAATAGCAGCAACCAATTCGACCTCAGCGCCCACTAAGTCCGGCACGGACGGCGCAATATCCAAGCATTTTAGCTCGGTATGCAGGATGGCACTGGTCAGCGGCACCTCGTCGACCAAAACATCGTACATGCTGGTCTCAAAGTCGCGGGCATAAATGCCTAAACCACTGCCTGCATTGGCCTGTGGATCCAGGTCAATCACCAGCACTCGCTTTTCCGCTGCGGCCAAACATGCGGCGATGTTGACAGCCGACGTGGTCTTGCCCACTCCACCTTTTTGGTTTGAAAGGGCTATTACACGCGCCATAAGCGGTCTCCACTGTCTAGGTCTTGGTATCGAGACTCTACCTGTCAATAGTCGAATGGTAAAGCGGCCATGGTGTTGCAAGTGCTCGACGTTGAGTGAAAGTTTTAAATTCGCCGCACGGCGAGATCTCCTGCTTTCAAATGATGCTGGGCGAATGGGCCCGTTGCCATTGCCGTAGCCATCGCCGTAGCCATGATCGTGATCGTGATCGTCCACCCTCCCCTAGCCGTTAGCTCTCTCCTACAGAGCTTGGGCAGCATGCCCTATCGCGAGTTAATTGGGGCAGATCATTCAAGGCAATATCGCCCGTGGATGATCAGGATCACGGCGATGGCAAAGCCTAGGGCTATGGCGAGGGCTACGCCAACGACATGGCCTCTGGGTCGGCGCAATCTGCATAAAGTGACGCCAATGCACTTGCCTACGGAGCCGGATTTGAAGGGCGCCTAACATTTGGTTCTCAATGGGCTATTTGTGCAGCAGCGCCTCAGAACAAGGAGGCGCGGAAGTCGGGAGAACGGGAAGTTAACTGCAGCCAGGGCCTGGCTAATCAAGACATGCAGATATGCATAGCAACGCTCCTACCAATATTTATGGCGTTCATAGTCTGCTGAGTGTGGCCTTCGTTAGCCAGCAATCAAAAGTGTTCCACGTGGAACAATGATAGTTTGATCGTCTGCCTATTTTTTAATCATTTGCCGCCCTAGTGTTCCACGTGGAACAATCACAAAGAATCTCGAATGACTTGCCTAGCCTTGCAGTTACTAGGAGGCGAAGCTCAATCCTGAACGCGCAATTTGGGATTCAAGTAGGTGCTGCCAAGATTGAAAAGAGATAATTGGGAGATCTGGCAACAATTTGGACCAAAAAAGGGCCAATTGGTCTTCATTTTTGACAAATTGGCTCCTTTTTTTCACTAATTAGCCTTTTTTTTCACTAATTAGCCTTTTTTTTCGCTAATTAGCCTTTTTTTTCGCTAATTAGCCTTTTTTTTCGCTAATTAGCCTTTTTTTTCGCTAATTAGCCTTTTTTTTCCCAACTAGACCCATTCGCATTGGTAATGCCGCCATTCGAACGGCGTACATTCTAGCTACCGCCAACCAACACAGAATTGGCAGACGCATTAAAATTTCAGCGCCCCCGCTCTTCGGCGTTTCCGCGATAATAATTCTCCATTGTAGCCAACCCGCGGCCCACCGCCGATTGGCCGCGGAAGGCGCTGAGGAGCGGAAGCGCTGAAAATCTATAAATCCAAATTTCTTGATGTGCTCACCCTGCCAATGCAGCTTCCTTCAAGGCTAGAGCTGCAGGCTAGAGCTGTAACAATTCTGTTTGCACTATTTTCCGTGAACCCAAGGACTACATTAAGCAGGGAAAGCAAGGATGGAACTGCCCAGCAGACACCTAACGTCGACGGCTTTCTCTTCAGGAAGGATCGAATGCCCCAAAGGGGGATGGCATTATACCTTTAGTAAGCGCAACTTGTGGACGAAGACAATCCAGACACGTCATCAGAATGTTCCACGTGGAACACTCTCAATAGACCCTTATGAACTCAGTATTATTGGTATGTTACAGCAATATCAAGGCGGTGTTGCCCGCACACCAATACCCTGGCTGTCAAAGCGATTAAGGCTCCAACTTCCTATTCACCCAATTCCGATACTCGGAGCTCAAGGCCCGACGGACCACTTTGACCATAGGAAAAACAAAGTTAGGTAGAAAAGGAATCCTCCTAACAGTGCCGCCTTCCAACCGGTATAAGCCGGAGGCCATGGATTTTCGCCTACCAACTTCCTGGCAGAACAATTGGGAAGACCGCAAAAAATGACGATTTATCGCAATATACTTGCGAGTTACAGACCTAACTTGATTACCAGGACGGGCCGCAATAATAAAAAAAAGCCACCACTTCAAATGAAGCGGCAGCCAATTCTCACCGAGACCAAAGGTCGCGGCTAAAAAATCATTTGAAGGTCCAGATAATCGCGATCACGAAACCCAAGAGCGCTTGGAACTCCATGAACACGAGGCCCAGAATAAAGGGCTGAAACAACGCATCTTTTGCGCTTGGATTGCGAGCAATCCCCTCTAGCGCAGTCGATGCCGTCCGACCCTGGGCAGTCGCCGCACCGAATGAGGCGAGGCCCATGGTGATGCCCGCGCCAATTGGAATTAAATTAGTCCCAGAGTGCGCTGCGGCCGCATCTTGCGCGAACGCCAACGAGCTCAAGAACAAGCCACTAAACGCCACCGCTGATCTGCCTAAGAAACGCTTCATCACCCTTACCCCACTCAAAAGTGCCGCTATGCAAACGCACCGTTCTTTGTTGCATCAATGGTCGTGCGAAATGGCCATCGATATATAAATTCCCGAAAGTAGCGTGAACACAAAACTCTGTACCACCGCCACGAGGAGCCCGAAAAACAAGAGAAAAGCCGGAAACACCAAGTAGCTAATGCTCGTAAACACCCCGAGTAGAGTGTGATCACCATAAATGTTGCCTGCCAAGCGCAAGCCAAGAGACAGAGGCCTGGAAAAGTGACTAACCAGCTCGATACAGAAAAACAAAGGAGCGATAAAAACCACTGGGCCGAGAAAGTGTTTAATGTAACTAGCGCCGTGCTCTTTGATGCCGGCGTAGTTGTATACCAAAAAGACCATCAAACCAATGGCGACATTGTTATCCATCGTCTCAGTCGGAGGCGGAAACCCTGGGATCAACCCAGATAGATTGCAGACCAGGATGTAAAGGAACAGAGCGGACAGAAAGGGCATATATTTGCGAAACTCTGAGCCGGTGTTGTCCTTAGCGATACCGACAACAAACTCAAGTATTTCCTCAAAAATGAAGCGCAGAGAAAAGCGCCCGGAAGGCACCACATTCGCCGTATCGCGAAGTACCGAGCTGCGAAACCCTAGGCCCAGCAGAATAATCAAGGCCAGGCAGGCCAAACTCCCAAGCGTTGGTTCCCACATAGGATTCAGGTGCACGGAATGTAGTGCTATGTCGTAAAAGTTAATCGTCGCCGCAACGCCACCGCCGCCCTCGTGCGCCTCTTCAGCTGCAAGCGCCAGCGGGGACCATACCGCAACCATCAGGCCTAGATAATTTTTAAACGCCAGCGTCATCAAAGCGACCTATTGCTCTCGGTGGAGCCCGACAAAAAATCAGTGAGGTCCGGAAACGGACGGATCTAATAACTCAGCTTGGTTTCTGTTGATAGTCAAAAATGCAGACTGGTTCAACCGTATTCGCTTAGCGATAAGTATTCAGCCTAATGAGTGGTCGTCGCCCTTTTTGCAACATCGACATATATCAAGGCTGAGAACAATCCTAGGCCGACACACAGTCCACCTACAAAAAAATCGACCCGCAAACCGTAAGTGACAAGGGCTACGTAAGCTCCCGCACCCAACAGAATGAACTTGCCACCGAAGAGCAGAAAGCCTCCGGAGCCTATGTTGGGACTTGCAGCGGCGAGGAGCTTGCGACTGGCGAACATCAGCGCAACAAGGTTGATCGCAAACAGGGCCTCTCCCGAGACAAAGGCCACCAAGGCCTTGCCGGACAGCGGCATAGCCGAAAGACCAAGCGCCACAGCGCCCAGTAAAAGCCAAAGTTTGCTGATCGAGGACATCTTTCAGGTATCCGACTTCGACGGTGAAAGCGCCGCTTTTATTACTACATAGAAGGTCTGAGCAACCCCTAATATAGCGACGGTAAACGTGACGAGATACCAGCTGAAGTCTACTGGATGATTCTCATTCAGCCATTTACCGCCCCAGTAGCCGAATAAAATGAGGCTAACGGCCTGAACCTGTGCAGCGATAAGATAGCTGAACGCTCTACCAAAATTAGCCATAAGAAGCATGAAAGCCCTCTTCCGAGGCTGTGGATAATGTCCCGCTACACGCCTGGGTTTTTCGTGTAACATATTGATAATATGACTCTAAATAAACTTTAAAAGACTTGATCATGACCCCCCTCTGTGGTAGCTTCGCAAGCTGTTTCCAGAAGCTACGTCCAGTGCCTGAGCATCCTTTTAGATCTGTTGCCGCAGCTACGCCAGTAATCAAATGGGTATGACCGGAATGAAGACCTTGTTCCCCGCTGACGACTCCGCCAGTAGCGACGTCTCCGCTGACCAGGGCCACGTCGCTAAAAATTTATGGCTCGCAATCAAAAAGAAGCTCAAGGATTGCCTTGATGCCGATGCCTATTTGACATGGATTGATCCGCTTGTCGCTATGGCCGGCGGCGCTGACGAGATTGTTGTAGCCCTGCCAAATCTGGTTTTTTATCAAGGAATACACAATAGTTACATCGAGCCAATCGAGCGCTGCCAAAAGGAACTGGGACTTGAGCACTTTCGGCTTCGGCTTGAGGTTGCCGGCACCGACGCCATGGGACTGGGTCTTGAAATGGCCCCGGGAGTCGACCATGGCCACGATATCGACGGTGCTACTGGCGGCGGCTTAGCCTTTACTTCGATAGATGAAGGGGGCGAAGCGAATCATGCATTCTCCCGCTCACTCAGTCATGAAGGTCATCTCAACCCCAATTATACCTTCGACAATTTTATCAAGGGCGAGTCCAACCAATTTGCCGTCGCGACATGTTTAAGCGCCGGGGAAAACCCAGGCAAAGCGTACAACCCGTTATTTATCTACGGCAGCACAGGCCTAGGTAAAACGCATTTGCTGCATGCAGTGGGTAACCTCGTACTGCGGCAAAATCCCAACGCCGTGGTGACCTACATCGCCAGTGAGCGATTCATGAACGAAATGATCTACTGTCTGCGCTTCCAGAAAATGTGGGACTTTCGCCAAAAATACCGTAATTGCGACGTCTTGCTGGTCGATGACATCCAGTTCATTTCCGGTAAGAAGGTCACACAAGAAGAGTTCTTCCATACATTCAATACGCTTTACGCGGCAAAAAAGCAGATTGTCATCACCTCGGATATGTTTCCAAAGGACATCCCGGATATCGAGGAGCGTTTACGCAACCGCTTCCAGTGGGGTCTGATCGCCGATATTCAGCCACCGAGCGTTGAGCACCGGATTGCGATTCTCAACAGCAAAGCCGACACGCTGAAGATTCGCTTAGGTAAGGATGTGGCAGAATATATAGCCCGACACGCCAAACGCAACGTCCGTGAACTAGAAGGGGCGCTGCACCGACTTCATGCCTATGCCGCGCTTCAGGGCGAGGAGATTACGATGGACTTGGCGCTTAGGACGTTTCGCGACGTCATGGGTGAACCACCCAAGCGCTTGACCATCGAAACCATCCAAAAGATCGTCGCTGAGCATTTTAAATTGCGAGTTGCCGATCTCAAGTCCAAACGCCGCCAGCAAGCCATCGCTTTACCCCGTCAGGTAGCCATGTATCTTGCCCGAAAGCTAACAAATGCATCCTATCCTGAAATTGGCGAGCGCTTTGGGGGCAAGGATCACACGACCGTCATGCATAACGTGAAAAAGATTGAGCAGACCCTCGACAAAGATCTCGATTTAAAAGCCAACCTCGAAGCACTGGAACGCCAACTCGAGCAGTTGGAATGAGGTTGGTGCTGCATGGTGCCTGTGGGTAACTTGTGAATAAAGGCTGGTGAAAGCCGTGGATAACTTGGGGACACTTTAGGCGGGGCATGGAGGGCTTCAGTTATCCCCAGCTCTATCAACACGGAGTACACAAAGTTATCCACCTCCAATGAACAGTCTATTTCATTAAATAGACGTTTTATAACAGGGACTTAGTGACTTATCCCCCGGCTGGTGGGGGCCACTACTACGACTACTAATTAAGTATAAATATATCTTCCTAATACAGAAGTAGAACCCGGATAGGAGAGGACTCGTCGATGAAAGTTCAAATCCCCAAACAGCTATTGGCCCTAGCCACCCAGCGTGTGCAAGGCGCTATCATCGATCGAAGCTTGGCCCAGATCGGACTGAACGCCCACCCAGGGGTTCTTCAAGTCGCCGCGACAGACCGTGTCCTCGCGGTCTACAGCAGCCTCGAATGCGAAGTTCACACGCCTGGACTGGTCTTTGTACCAGCACGTTTGTTCTCGGATGTCGTCAAGGAACTACCGGATGGCCTAGTTAAATTAGAGCTCATGGGTTCTTATCTGATCATTACGGCTGGCACTGGTGACGAGTTCGTCATGAAGTTGCCGGTCATTGATGATCTTAGTTGGCAACAAGCGCCACAGCTTACCTCGGTCAACACAGCCGAGCTTCCTGCTGCAAAAGTGGCATACATGATCGAGCAAGTGCAGTTCTGTGTGCTGCCAGAGTCGCCGCGTAATTATGGTACCGTGGGCTTTTTGCATCGGCCAAACAAGGGGGCGTGCCGCCTTGTTGGTACCGATGGCTTTCGTTTGTCCTACTGCGAGATCGATGCAAGTCTTCCCGATAGCTTTCTAAGCAACGGTGTATGCTTGTCAAAGCGGACCATGGCTGAGCTCCAGCGGATGTGCCATGAGGGCTTTGGCAAAATTCGCTTAGCCATATCAGACGACGAGACCACCTTGCTGGCCGAGGTGCCCGGCTACCAGATTTTCGTTCGCCTGTCTGCTGTCAAGTATCCCAACTACATGGGCGTCCTACCAGAGCGCAACCTGGCTAGTGTCGTCGTTTCGCGCAACCACTTCCAGAGCGTCACCAAGCGGGTACTTCTGGCGGCCGATAAGAGTCGCGCTTTGCAGTTGTGCTTTTCAGACTCCTCCCTTACGTTGAACTCAAAGACAATGGGCAGCTCAGAGGGGCGGGAGACCGTGCCATTGGTGGACTATCACGGTCCACGCTACGACATCGCGGTTAATGGTAAGTTTCTAACCGATATCTTTGCAACGACCGAAAGCAAGGATCTCACTCTGCATTTCAATCAAGAGAGCAATGAAGATCCAATAGTAATCGTACCCTGCCAAGAACCTCTCGAGTGCCGCTCAAAGCACGTGCTGGTACCGATTAAACAGAACGATTGATGCTAGGAAGGCTGTATATGACGACAGACGTTGCCGGTGGCGAGTATTCTGCAGACAACATTCAGGTGCTCGAAGGGCTTGAAGCGGTACGCAAGCGGCCTGGGATGTATATCGGCTCAACATCAGTGGATGGATTGCACCACCTAGTCTACGAAATCGTCGACAATTCAATCGACGAGGCTATGGGAGGACATTGCAATGAAATCAACGTGTTGCTTCATATTGATGGCAGCTGCAGCGTCCTCGACAACGGCCGCGGTATCCCAGTAGACAAACATAAAGGCGGCAAATCGGCACTAGAAGTCATCATGACGGTGCTCCACGCCGGTGGAAAGTTTGATGACAAGGCCTTCGCCTTTTCCGGCGGCTTGCACGGGGTCGGTGCCTCTGTAGTCAATGCCTTGTCCGAGTGGTGCCGGGTTGAAGTCCGCAAGGACAGCAAAGTCTGGATGCAAGGATATCAGCGGGGCAAACCCGACGGGGACGTCAAGGCGATCGGCTCGACCACCACCCGCGGGACTCAGACCTTTTTCAAACCGGACCCAGAGATCTTTCCGGATACGAAGTTTGTCTTCGAGGTCCTTAGCAAACGCTTGCGTGAGTTGGCCTTCCTGAATAAGGGCCTAAAGATTACTTTGAAGGACGAGACCAGCGACCAAGAAGCCGAGTTTCTTTACGAGGGCGGCCTGGTCTCCTTTGTGGAGTACCTCTCTAAAGGGCGTACACCCCTCCACAATCAGCCCGTTTACATTGCTGGTACCCAGGTATCCCCCGACGGTAAAGTCGAGGCGATGATGGAGTGTTCACTCCAATGGACTGATGCCTACAGCGAGAGTTTTTACTCCTACGTTAATAATATCCACACCAACGAAGGCGGCACTCATGTCACCGGCTTGCGCTCAGCGTTGACCAGGGTGGTCAATCAGTTCGCCGAGTCGACAGGTCTACTTAAGTCCTTCAAAGAAGGAATCAATGGGGATGACATCCGCGAGGGTCTGACCGGGGTCATCGCCGTACGGATTAAAAATCCAGAGTTTCAGGGGCAGACCAAGAACAAGCTCGGTAATACCGAGGTCAAGGGCTGGGTCGAGAAGCTTATCGGCGAAAAGCTTGGAGCTTATTTCGAGCAAAATCCGGAAGTCGTTAAGCGGGTCGTCAACAAGATTATCGATGCGGCCCGTGCGCGTCTTGCAGCTATGAAGGCACGAGAGCTAACGCGGCGTAAAGGGGCGCTTGATTTTGCCGGTTTGCCAGGGAAGATGGCCGACTGCCAGGAGAAAGACCCAGCCTTGTGCGAACTGTTCTTAGTCGAGGGCGATTCCGCCGGCGGCTCCGCCAAGCAAGGTCGGGACAAACGAACGCAGGCCGTACTGCCGCTGCGCGGCAAGATTCTCAATGTCGAAAAAGCTCGCTATGACAAAATGCTCTCGTCGCAAGAAATCAAGCTCCTGATTCAGGCCATGGGTACCGGCATCGGTAAAGATGACTTTGACATCACCAAGCTGCGCTATCACAAGATCATTCTGATGACCGACGCCGACGTTGACGGGGCGCATATCAGGACTCTGCTACTGACCTTCTTCTTTAGGCAAATGCCGGAGATCATCGAACGTGGCTACCTCTATATCGCGCAGCCACCTCTGTACAAATACCGCAAAGGCAAAATGGAGCGTTATCTCAAAGACGGTCCGGCCTTGCTGTCCTATTTGATTGATGCCGGGATCGCCAACCTTCAGGTGAGCGATGCGAACGGCAAGGACATCAATAAGAATGTAATCTCCAGTTTGATTGCCAAGCTGTCGCGTTACAACGAATTGATGGATTTGAGCACCAGGCGCAAGCCGCGGTAGGTTCTCGATTTTTTCATTCAAAATGAGGACATCGGCCCCGCTGCCCTGAGCGACGAAGCGGCGTGTCGACGCCTGGTTCAGCAAATCGGTGAGCACCTGAATCGCTCGATCCCGGGCAAGAAGCAGTTTGCGCAAGAAAAGATCGTCTTTGACTCCGAGCACAGTCGCTATCAAATCCACCTCGAAACGCGTATCCGAGATTTGCCACAGATCAGCGTCATCGATGCCTCGCTGTTCGTGGCTGGCGAAATCGTTGAACTGCGACGGATCAATCGGCAGATGCATGAAGTGGCCGTCGCACCGTTCAAATATACTCGAATGAAAAAGAGCAAAGGTTCGACCAAAGAGACCGAGGAGGTTGAAAAGTCGGACAGTCCAGTCGATGCAACTTCACCACAGCAGTCGACGGCGTTTGACGCGGATTCGGGCTACCTTTCTAGCCTCTACGATCTTAAGGTGTTCATCGAGGAAGAAGGTCGTAAGGGTGCGTACATCCAGCGCTATAAGGGACTGGGGGAAATGAACGCAGACCAGCTTGAAGAAACGACGATGGACGCGACTAAACGCACGCTTCTTAATATTGAAGTCGACGATGCCATCGAGGCCGACCATCTATTCGCCACTCTCATGGGTGACGATGTCGAGCCACGGCGCGATTTCATTCAGAAGAATGCTTTAAACGTGCGCAACCTGGACATCTAAGGAAGCTTTTTAATGGAATCAGCAATAAAGCCATCGCTCCCCATTAAGATCGAAGAAGAAATGCGGTCGGCATTTCTCGACTACTCGATGAGCGTGATTGTTTCGCGCGCCCTTCCCGATGCACGTGACGGATTAAAACCGGTGCAGCGTCGGATTCTTTACGCCATGTACCAAATGCGCAACTTTCACAATCGGCCGCATCTTAAGTGCGCCAGGATTGTTGGTGACGTCCTTGGTCGCTTCCATCCCCATGGTGATTCATCAGTTTACGAAGCCTTAGTCCGTATGGCGCAGGAATTCAGCCTGCGCTATCCCTTGGTTGAAGGCCAAGGAAACTTCGGCTCGATCGACGGTGATAGCGCGGCTGCCATGCGTTATACGGAAGCCCGCCTGGAAAAGATCGCCGATCTGCTCATTGCTGATATTGATAAAGAAACCGTCAATTTTATTCCTAACTACGACGGCAAAGAGCTCGAGCCGGTCGTCATGCCGTCGCGTTTGCCCCAGCTGCTTATCAACGGCGCCAGCGGCATCGCGGTCGGTATGGCAACGAACATTCCCCCGCACAATGTGCGAGAGATCGCTCAGGCTCTGGAAGCTCTCATCGACAATCCTGCGATTACGATCGAAGGACTGATGGAGTTTGTCAGAGGCCCAGATTTTCCGACACGAGGTTTGATCTACGGCGTCGCCGGAATCCGTTCCGCTTACCTTACGGGACACGGCTCCGTGGTCATGCGCGCTCGAGCAGGTATTGAAGGTGCCGCCAAAAGTGGGCGGGAGCGCATCGTCATCACTGAGCTGCCGTACCAAGTCAATAAATCGCGCTTGATCGAAAAAATCGTCGAGTTGGTGCACGCAAAACGGATTGAAGGCATCTCCGATATCCGGGACGAATCCAATAAAGATGGTATCCGCGTCGTTATCGACCTGAAAAAGGGCGAAAATGGCGATATTATTCTCAATAATCTCTACAAGTTAACGCCAATGCAGTCGACTTTTGGCGTCAACACGGTGGCTTTGGTCAACGGTGCTCCGCGCATCTTGAACTTAAAGCAGTTGCTCGAAGTCTTCTATCTGCACCGTCGGGAAGTCATCCTGCGGCGGACGGCCTATGAGCTGCGTCGTGCCGAAGAACGCGGCCATATCTTGGCTGGCTTAAAGATCGCTGTTGAGAATATTGACGCGGTTGTCGCCATTATCCGCAAGGCGAAGGATCCGGCCACTGCGGCCGCTGAGCTGACCGCCAAGTTTGAGTTAACCGACATTCAGACCAAGGCGATTCTCGAGATGCGCCTGGCTCGATTGACCGGGTTAGAGCGTGACAAAATCGTTGCTGAATATAACGAGGTCATGGGCGTTATTGCCGATCTCAAAGATATTTTGGACAAGCCTGAGCGGGTTACCACATTGATTCGCGGCGAGATTACTGCGCTGCAAGAAAACCACGGCGACGGCCGGCGCACCGAGATCGTGGTCTCTGCTGCCGACGAGTTCACGATGGAGAGTTTGGTTGCCGACGACGAGGTTGCCGTCACCATCTCCCATACCGGTTACGTTAAGCGTACGCCTCTTGACGATATTCGAGCTCAGCGCCGTGGCGGTAAAGGTAAAGCTGGGATGTTGACGCGCGAAGAAGACGTTGTCAGCAGTGTCTTTATGACGAGTAATCACCAGACACTGCTGTGTTTTTCAAATCTTGGCCGGGTCTTCGAGCTGCGCGTATATCAGCTTCCTGAACTACCGCTGCGCTCGCGGGGCAAACATTTTGCTAGTTTGGTCAAGTTAACGGAAGGCGAGAAAATTGTTTCCGTTTTGCCACTTAAAGAATTCAAAGAAGGCCACTTCATCGTCTCTGTCACAGCGCATGGCTACGTCAAAAAGACCGATCTTATGGCGTACTCAAACGTCCGGTCGTCGGGCATTATCGGCCTAAAGGTGGATGATGGCGATTCACTGGTATCGTGTTCTATCACGGACGGTAAAAGCGAAGTCCTGATTGCGACGCGGTGGGGCAAAGCCATTCGTTTCAATGAAGACGAGATCCGACCGACAGGTCGTGCCTCGCGAGGGGTCACCGGAATTCGCTTTGGCGAAGCCGATACTCCAGAGGCTGTCGATGACGGCGCTGGCTCTGAGGAAGTGGATGCAGCATTGGCTAATGAACCGGACCGTGTCATCGGTATGGAAATCATTCAAGGCCGTTCCACGATTCTTTCGGTTTGCGAAGGTGGCTATGGCAAACGGACCCCTCTTGAAGAATATCGGACCCAGTCGCGGGGTGGTAAAGGCATCTTTACCATCAAAGTGACAGAGCGCAATGGGCCGGTGGTCGGGATCATGCAGGTCGACGAGAACGACGATCTTATGGTTATGACCTCCTCGGGTAAAATCACTCGCTTTAATGTCAATGAGGTTGGCGTGATCGGTCGTCTGACGCAGGGAGTGCGTTTGATGGCGGTAGAGCAGGGAGAGAAGGTCATCAGCCTGTGCAAAGTGCAGAAGCTTGAGGGCGAAGAGGTCTAGGCGTGGTGATGATCGATGCGGCATTGGTACAGAAGGTCGCTGGACTAGCTAGTTTAGAACTAAGCGAAGCCGAGGCGACCTATGCCGTTAAAAATTTGGCGCGAATCCTAGACTTCGTCGCGGAGCTCGAGCGCTTACCCGAGCCTGCACCATCTGCGGCGGACGAAGGGATAGGCGGTTTTTCGCGGCTAGAAAGAGACGATCTTGCGCAACCGTCGTTGGAACCTGAAACGGCCATGGCCAATGCACCGGCGCGAGAGGGAACCGCATTTCAAGTGCCACGGATCATCGATTAGAGGAATGCGCCCATGTCGGATCTACAGCCGTTTAAGCTGACAGCCACGACGATCAGTCAAAAGGTTCGCGGCGGTGAATGGTCGGTGCGCGACGTAGCCAACTTTTATATCGAGCGGACTGAACGCTACAGCCGCGACTTAAACACGCATTTGTTTTGGGATCCGGCCGATGTCTTGGCCCAAGCCAAAGTTCAGGAAGCTCGCGTTAAGGCCAAAGAGGATCTGCCCCTTGCAGGGGTACCGGTGCTGATTAAAGACAATATATGCACCCGCGCTATCCCGACGACTTGTGCTTCCAAGATGCTTGCCGGATTTCGCCCTCCCTACGACGCGACTGTGATTGCAAGGCTGCGGCAAGCCGGAGCGATTATATTTGGTAAGAGTAATTGCGACGAATTTGCCATGGGTAGTTCCAATGAGCACTCGGCCTTTGGTCCGGTGCTCAATCCGTGGAACCGCGCCTATGTCCCTGGCGGCTCTTCGGGCGGGTCTGCCGCGGCCGTGGCGGCGGATTTAGTCCCGGTAGCGCTGGGCTCTGATACCGGAGGGTCGATCAGACAGCCAGCGTCGTTTTGTGGGATTGCTGGGCTTAAGCCGACCTATGGGCGAGTCAGCCGCTACGGATTGGTGGCCTATAGTTCGTCCCTTGATCAAATCGGTCCGATGGCTCGTTCAACGGAGGACTTAGCCTTACTGCTCGATGTTTTATCCGGTCATGACCCCATGGACGCGACTAGTCGCGTCGACCCCTACCCTAGTGTCGCGTCCTCGCTCGGTGGCCCGGTGGCCCTTAAAGGATTGCGACTTGGTCTAGTGCGCGAGTTTTTTGGCCCGGGTTTAGCTGACGGCACGAGGGCGGCTCTGCTGGCTGCAGTCAAGCTTATGCAGGAGCAAGGAGCTTTGGTTGAGGAGGTCAGCTTGCCGACCTTATCTCATAGCATTTCGTCCTATTACCTGATCGCGGCCGCAGAAGCTTCGGCCAACCTGGCGCGTTTTGATGGAATACGGTATGGGCATCGTACGGCTAGAAGCGGTTTGTCGCTCAAGCAGCTGGTCAAAGCGAGTCGCAGTGAAGGCTTTGGCCGCGAGGTCAAGCAGCGGATCATGCTCGGAACTTTTGCGCTGTCTGCGGGATACTATGATGCCTATTATGCCAAAGCTAAGGCAGGTCGTGGCTTGATCGCGGCGGACTTTGCCAAGGCCTTTGGACAAGTGGACGTACTAGTCGCTCCTAATGCGCCGAGTGTGGCGTTTCGTTTGGGCGAAAAAAGCCAGGACCCGCTTGCGATGTACCTCGGAGATATTTGTACACTCGGTGTAAATTTGGCGGGTTTACCAGCGCTTTCAGTACCCTGCGGCTTTGATCCGACCGGGTTGCCGATTGGTTTACAACTCATTGCGCCTGCTTGGGAAGACGGCCTTCTCCTTCGCGCGGCGCATGCATACGAACAGCTTTGTCCATGGACAAAGCAGGCGCAGCCGCCGCTGTAAAAGGACAATATGGCCTACGAACCTGTCATCGGCCTCGAAGTTCATTGTCAATTGGCGACGGCGAGCAAATTGTTTTGTGGTTGCGCGACGAAGTTTGGCGCTGAACCAAATCATCAGGTGTGTCCTATCTGCCTTGGCATGCCTGGGGTGTTGCCGGTGTTAAATAGGACTGCTGTCGATCTCGCGGTCAAGATGGCTTTGGCTATCGGTGGCAGCGTGCAGCAGGTCAGTGTGTTCTCGCGCAAGCAGTATTTCTATCCCGATCTACCTAAGGGATATCAGATCACGCAGTATGACCGGCCTTACTGCCTAGGTGGCGGTGTGACCTTGTCCAGTGGCCAGCGCATACGCATGACTCGGATTCATCTGGAGGAGGACGCCGGCAAGAATATCCACGCCGAGCACGCTAGTTTAGTTGACTGCAACCGTGCCGGGACTCCGCTCATGGAGATCGTTAGCGAGCCGGAGCTTAAGTCGGCCGCTGACGCGGCCGAATATCTGCGTCGCTTGCGAGCGATCGTTCGGTGTATCGGCGCTAGCGACGGCAACCTCGAGGAGGGATCTTTTCGTTGCGATGCGAATGTGTCCATACGTCGCCCGGGTGCAACGGTCTTAGGCACACGCTGCGAAATTAAAAATCTAAATTCGTTTCGCAATGTTGAGCGGGCTATCACCTACGAAATCCTAAGACAAGCGGAAGTCCTGGATGGGGGCGGCACGATTACCCAGGAGACCTTGCTGTTTGATGCCAATAGCGGACGAACCCAGCCCATGCGCTCCAAGGAAGACAGTCACGACTACCGCTATCTACCAGATCCAGATCTGCCCGCCCTGGTTATCTCCATGGATCGCATTGAAGGTATCCGCGCATCGCTTCCCGAATTGCCTGATGCGGCAAAGGCCCGGCTCGTTCAGGCTTGCGGGTTAGCCGACGCAAATGCTGAGTTGATCGCCCAAGATCAGGGTACGACCAGGTTTTTTGACTTAACCTGCGAAGCGGTCGGGGCTTCTTACCCGGCTCCAGCAGTCGCCAATTGGCTGATTGCCGAGTATTTGCCGGTCGCTGAAGAGCGGCAATGGAATTTGGCGGAGTCACCTATTCCACCGCAGCGTGTGGCGGCGCTATTGCAGCTGATTGCCGCAGGTACTATCTCGGGCAAGATCGCGAAAACCGTGTTTGACGTGATGCTAGGTAGCGACGAAGCTCCCACATCCATCGTCCAGCGTCTCGGACTGGTACAAATCAGCGATGAAGGCGCCATTACCGAGCTTGTTGAACGCATCCTAACGCACAACCCCGGCCAACTAGCACAGTATCTCGGTGGCAAAGACAAGCTCTTTGGTTTTTTCATTGGTCAGATCATGCAAGCTAGTCAGGGCAAGATGAACCCAGAGCTTGTAAACAAGATCCTACATGCGCGTCTTGCTGAGCGCCGAGGTCGCCTTGACTGACAAGCGTGACATTGCCGGAGTGGTTGGACATTATAAAAATAATGGGCTATTCACTCATGCTTTCGCCGCGCGTGGTAGGCTAGTCGATGAAAAACCATATTTTATATATAAAGACTATGCGGACAGCGATGATATTTTTGATCTCGCGAGTTTAACCAAGGCTCTGGTGATGACTCCGCTATTGTTTCGCTGGCGCGATAGGTCTGGACTTAGTTTCGATCAAACCGTAGGCGATTGGCTTGGTAGAGTGTCGTTGGCTCTCGACCAACGAATAAAAGACCTGTCAGTACGGCGGCTTTTGGCACACACGTCCGGCTTACCCGCCTGGCGAAATTTCTGGATGTGTTGGCTTGATCGTGAGTCGCCTGCCACAAATAAAAATGATTTGTTGAATCACGAGCTCGAAGTTCTTAATCGAGCTGCGGCGGATATTTCTGGAACATCAGATCAAAATTATAGCGATATTGGGTTTGTCGTCTTGGGACTTCTGATGGAGGCAGTTGCTGGAGAGTCACTAGACAAACTGTTCGATGATTTTTGTGTCAATGACTTGAATCTAGCGAGCAGGGGCTATGTTTTAGGGTTCCCCAGATCACATCCGGAGATGCGAGCCTTTATATCAACAGGAATTTGTTTGATTAGGGGGCGACAACTGCGGGGAGAGGTTCACGACGAAAATTGCGCGGCTCTCGGCGGCGTTACCGGGCACGCGGGACTTTTTGGTTCAGGTGAGTCCGTGTGCGCCTATATCAGCGCGTTGGCTCAGTCGAGTGTTGGTCGATGTTTGCTCGCCGAAAATGCAGCGGCACGCCAGTTGCCGCTGCAAATCCCAGTCAATGAAGGACTTCTTGGTTGGCGTCAAGCGGCCACGGTGAATTCTTTACCCTTTGGAAATGGCGCAGCAATGGGCCATCTGGGATTTACTGGCTGCGCATTTTGGGTCTGGCCGGAGACAGGGGAGTATGTCACATTGCTGACCAATCGCGTGATTAGCGGTCGGACTAGCCCAGAAATTAGCGCGATGCGTCGAGAAGTGTTTACGGTTTTAGCGGCGCTGTAGTGGCGCGGCCCGAGAAAAGAGTGGTTTTGCCTCTTCATTCCTCCCAAGCTCATGCCCATGTTCACGTCATTGGTCGAGGCATTGTCGGACTATCGATAGCCTTTGCGTTGCAGCGGCGAGGAGTTCGAGTTCGGATTGTCGGGCCGGCAGCTAAGTTGGGCAGTGCTACTGTTGCCGCAGTTGGGACCTCGACTCTCAAAGGCAACATACTTGCAACATCCCCGTTGTTTACTCTTAAAATGCGTGGACATGCCGGTCTAGTTGACTGGTTGGATTCGATTGAAAAAGCGTCTGATCGATCGGTTTCGCGGGATTTTAGCGGCGCATTCGAACCCTTCTATAATCAAAACGAATATGTTTATCAAAGGAAGCGAGTCTTCCATCGGCAGTTCACCGGTTGTTTTGCTCTTAAAATTTTGGATCAAAAGGCATTGTCGGGGAGATTTTCTTCGGGCGGATTGTTTCCGCGGCAAGCTCTTGGCGCATTTCATTATTTTCGTGATGGTTGGTACGATCCGCTGACGTGTTTGGCGGCGCTTGAAGAAGCTCTAAAACGTGGTGGAGCTGATTTTCTTAGTGGACAGGTAGTGAACATCAAGCCGAACCCAATGGGTGGTCAGTTGATCCAAACCGATGCGGGTTGCTATGAAGCACAGCAAACGGTACTGGCTGCGGGTGTCTTTAGTGATGAAATCCTTGCCGCTTCGGGGTTTTCAGGGATTCGGCAAGAGGCTGTCGAGGGCGAAACGGTGATTATGGACGCTCCACAGCTTAATGACATGGTTCT
>JAPLFX010000140.1 GCA_026390445.1 Pseudomonadota bacterium | reverse complement strand
GACGGTGGCACGTTCTGACCCGAATAGTAAGAAGATCCCGCCGCCGGCACAGTCGGTTTTTGCTGCGGCAGCCTCGCTGAGGCCGCTGAGTGCGAGCAGCAGTGTGACGATCTTTCGCAAGGAAAGTCTCATGTCAATACGAGTGAATCCGGTGAAGGTGTTAGTCTAGCAGGTGTGCATCAGGTCGCCAATTGTTGCATGACCCTGGGCGCGTAGGCTAAATTTTTCGGGGTCGGCGCAACGGCCTGGGTGTGGACACCCCTAACAGGACTGTGATTTACTTTACTTATATCCAAAAATACCAAATGTCGTCGAGGGCTGATGTTCTTGCGGTGGCGGCGTCTCCTGCGAACATCTTCGCGGGAGCTTGACCAGTCATTGCGTTCGCAGTCGCCAGCTCATGGAGCGACTAGGATGGCACCTGGTCGCGTCGCGACTTCCGGTTGTTTGGCGTTAACGACACTGGTGGACGAGACCTCGTTTGTGCGAAAGTAGCTAAGTCGACGGCCTCTTTAGTCGTCGGCTTCACCTCAGCCGGAGACGACTATGATTCTAATTTTTCCACCGCTTCAGGTGATTCTGCGGCTGTTGGTAGCGGCCCTGTTGTTATCATCCTGCGGCCGCTCAGAGCAAAGTCATCTGTTAGAAGCGCAAAGTACCCAGGCGCGTCAGGCCTACTGGCAGCAGATGGCACCGTTGTGCGCAGGATATCCGGCTAAAGCAGACTGTGTTGATGGTGATATGACGTTGTTTGCCGGTTTGCTGTGCGTCGCTGGTGAGGAGCGAGGTTGCGCCATGGTTCGTGATAGCCAGGGCGCTGACGGCCGCTGGTGGCGCTCGCCGCGGCGCAATCCGGGAAATTTGGGTGAGACTCATTCCTTCTCACGAGATATGGCCCTAGGTGTGTTGCTCTACTTGGTCAGCAGTCGTGACACGGGGGCGGCCGAGCGCTGGCTGGCATGGATCAAAGGCAACCGCTCCTGCATGGTCGATAAGCCCGGCGGTGGGTGCCTAGTGCGTGGACCCTATCGCTTCTGTCGCGATGATTCCGATCTGTCCTGTACTCTGACGCCCGGCAATTGGGCGCTTCTCGGGCGAGTATGGACGGCGCTCGGACTCGAGCTTAGTGCTGAGATGCGCTGGGCTTCCGGCTTGGATAGCGACGCCCTGTGGTTGCAGGCAAAGGTCAATCCGCTAGGGTTTGAACTGCACCTGCAGGCGGTCGAAGTGCTGCTGAAGCAGCGCTTGACGGTCGATCAAACGTCGACCGTGAAGGCGGCGAGTATCCTCGTCGAGCGGCAGCCGCAAAACCCGTTCTTCAGCTATCTGCAAGGTGGTGGCTCGGCCGCATTGCAGCAGCAGCTGTTGGCGCTTTGTCCGGATCCCGCGCAAGGCTACGCGCGGCGCAACCAATGGGCTTGGGAGCGGGCGACGGATGGCCAAGCGTGGCGCGATAGCATGGGCTGGGATTGCCTCTTTCTGAGCAAGCTAGCTGGGTCGTGACTGCGTCGTACCAACATCAAGGAGACCAGCTTTGGCAATCATACCCGCGTTATTCACGTGAATAACTAGGTCGCCTGTTGGGGTAACTCGATCATGAAAACGTCTTTGAGCAGTAGCTTGATAGGTCGATTTCCTCGAAAATATTTGGGCTTTTTCTTACCCCGATAGATTACAATGGGAGTGCATCCCAACGGTGTAAAGGTTGCGAAGGAGTCCCATGCCTGTCTGTGTGCGAGGTGAGGTCGCGCTTTACTACGAGCTTTCCGGCGCAGGTCTGCCTGTGCTGTGGATCCAAGGCGTTGGCGTCCCGGCCGAAGGGTGGCGACCGCAGGTCGAGCGGATGCAAGGTATTCAATCTTTGATTTTCGATAACCGCGGGCTTGGGCGCAGCACGCTTCGCCGTGGCACGATCAGTATTGAGGACATGGCCGAAGATGCATGTTTTCTTTTAGACCAAGTCGGCTGGGATTCGGCGCACGTCGTCGGCCATTCGATGGGTGGCCTGATTGCGACTGAGGTGGCTCTGCGCCATCGCCACCGAGTTCGTAGTTTGAGTTTACTCTGTACCTTTAGCAAAGGCACGGAAGCCTCCCGATTGACTCCCTGGGTGCTATGGATGAGCCTGAGGACAAGAATCGGGACACGCGCGTCGCGCCGAGGCGCCTTCCTCGAGATGATCTGTACACCTGAGTTCCTCAGCGCTGGAGATCCGGCGACGATTGCCGCGGACCTGGTTCCTCTGATGGGGCGCGACCTAGCCGAACAGCCGGCGATTTTAATGCGTCAGGTGATGGCCATGGGCCGATACGACCGGTCTGCTGCCCTGGGTGAGCTCGCAGGCACTCCGACTCTTGTTATCTCTGCGCAGCTCGATCCAATCGCCAAGACCAAATATGGTCGGGCTCTGGCTACTAGCATTCCCGGTGCCAAGTATCTTGAAATACCGGCGGCCTCTCACGCTGTGCCGATCCATGCAGCAGATCAAGTCAATCAACTGCTGCAAGATTTTATAACGGGCATTGGTTAGTGAGCTTGTAACATGCCACCATCAAAGCCACACCTCCGCCAATCTCGACCCGACTCCTCCGCTGCTTGGGGAGTGTTGGCGCTTGTCGCCATCACCTTGCTGGTGTTCGCCAGGTCCTGGTCGAATCCATTGATCTACGACGATCTGCTGAAGATTGTCGAAAACCAGGATATTCGCCGCCTAGACCTGCTCTCCACCACGCTGATTTATCCCTACGATGCTTTAGCCTCAACCTGGCGCAACGATCCGTCAAGGCCGTTGACCTACCTGATCTATGCGCTTTGCTACCATTGGGCCGCATCGTCCCCGTGGTTGTATCACCTGGTCAATTCGTTGCTTCATGCTGGCTGTGGTGTCTTGATCTTTCGCCTCGGCGGCAAGCTACTGCGGCCGCTATGGCCGCAGCATGCGACAAGCGCCTCCTGGTGTGGTGCCCTACTTTTTGTCTTGGCGCCGATTCATGCGGGGACGGTGCTTTATGCCTACGGCTTAAGCGATATTCTGGCGGCCGTTTTTGTCTTGGCCGCGCTCAACGTCTTGCTTGGGCCAGAACCATGGAAAGGTTGGCGCTTACTGCTTGGGTCCGTGTTTTTTGTCTTCGCGCTCGCGGCAAAACAAAGTGCTGTGGTTCTGCCGCTGCTTTATATCCTGCTTCTTGGTTGGCAAACCGGTGGTGGCATGAATGCGCTGCAGCGCTATGGGGGACGCTATGGGCCTCTGCTGGCAATAGCTGCCGCCTATTTATTTGCCCGGTGGAGCTACTTCGGCCAGATGGGCGACCTTGAGGCCTTTGACCAGGCCTTTCCGCGTGGCGCTTATGCCTCGGTTCAAGGGGTCGTTTTAGGACGCTACTTGCTGTTCAATCTCCTGCCGATGGGGCTCAGTATCGATCATTATGTGCGTCCCGAGGATTACAGCATCCTCGCGCGAGTCGCAGCGTGGGGTGGGTGGACCGTTGCCGTGGGAGCATCGCTGTGGGTCTGGGCGCGGCGCGGTGTAGGTGCGTGGTCGTTTATCGCTGCTTCTATATTAGTGTTTGTGGTGGTCTTGGCACCGACGAGCACGGTATTTCCAACCGTCGACTGTTTGGTCGAACGCCGCGTGTATCTTGCCAACGTTGGGTGGTACCTCCTACTCGGCGCTGGCCTGGCATCGTGGTTAACCCGCTTAAAGCAACGTCAGCCCATGGCGAATCTTACCCCTGTTGCGGTCACCGGATGCATCGCTTCGTTGCTATTAGCCGGGACCCTGCAGCGGCAACGCGTCTATCAGTCACCAGTGAGCGTCTGGCAAGAAGCTCTGTCAGCCTACCCAGAAAATATCCGCGCGCGCATCAATCTGGCCACGGCTCTACTCGACGATCACCGCTGCGACGAGGCGGCTGCTCTGCTCCTGTCGTTTTTAGCGCAGCATCCGGAGCACGCGCCGGCGCACGTGAAGTTGGCGATGGCTTATCAGGATAAGGCGTGCCCGCATCCAGATCAGGCCTTAGCCTATGGCGAATATCAAAAGGCGATAGCACTGGCGCCGCGTGATGTCGTCGCCGTGTTCAATGCGGCGGTGCTCATGACGGAGCAGGAACGCTGGGCCGAAGCCGAAGTACTTTACGAACAAGCGCTTCGGCTCCAGCCTAAACTGCTCTACGCCTACCAGGGACTTGGCGAGATCGCCCTGCGCCAGCAGCAATGGCTGAAGGCGCAGGAGGCGTTTCGTGCGGCTCTGCGGATCGACCCAAGCTTTCAGCCGGCGCTCGTCCAGTTGGAGTCGGTGCAAAAGGCGGCATCCCTGCGCCCTTTGCCGTGACCCTTGGCGGGACTTATTTTTTCAAAACCATATCGATGCACTGATAGTAGATGTCTTCCGAGGTGTAGGCAGGATCATAAGGTGCATGAATGGGATACGGGTCGGTCATGACCTGAATGACCTGCAAGGTGCAGTTGTCGCATTCGACATCGGGGAGTTTGACATCCCACGAGTAGTTTTTGCCGAGGATATTGCCCTGATGTGGCTCGAGGTTGTCGAGTAGCACCGTGCTGTTGTTGTAGAAGTCCGTTGCGCCGCAATGATCGGCAGGGTCTTTCATGCATTCGCGGTTGATCGGCAGGACGGTGCGTGGGTTCATGAACCCGGCGTCGCCGTTGGAATCAAAGGCGATGCGGAAGTAGCCGGGATGCGGCACGAACTCGGTGATGGCGACCTTGATCGTTTCGCCTGGTTTATAGGTATAGATGTTGGTGCCACGGGCGCCGTCGAGGCGGCCGCAGGGACCTTTTTTCATCTCAAATCCGTAGCGGGATTTGTGTGTGCCGGCGAGATCAAGGCTGATATGGGCTGAAGCGATCTGGCTGGTCAATAGACAAGCTGCGGTAAGACCTAACTGGCGTAGGGACATTCTCATAAGAAGCACTCCGACTTTGGATGCGGTGAATAGGCAGGGGGGATCATCGCCACGGTTTATAGCAGAGGACGGGCGGCGTGTCCATCGGGTCAAAATCCTGCTATAACTCTTCAATATTCCGTGTGTTCCTCGCGAGTGATGGGCTCATGGCGCCGCACCAGGGCGCTCACTGCGGCGGGCTTTATACCAACCATGGAGAGGTGCCCGACTCCGACTATCGGTCATCGCGTGGTCGCTCCAGTAAACATCACGAGTCCCAGTCTCATTCGTTGTAAACGAGTTCGCCGAAGTCGGTCTTGCATGGGGCCTTGCTATATTAGCTAGAGACGGGCCGACCCTTGCTCTTGCCACTATTTGATTTTGGCTTTCTTAACGGGCGGTGTAGAACATAGCTAAGATGCCCTTGATAGCATTCATGCGGGAGGTTTTCGGTGCGTGATTGGAACGTGACCCACGATGCATCCACGTCCGCGGCAACCGCCGCTCCTCAAACAACCGTGCACGGACACTGCGCGCCTGGCTTCGAGGCAGTAGGCGAGGCGTTCCGCCTAAACTTCGTCGAGGGTGGTGACGTCGGGGCCTCGGTGGCCATCACCTGGCGCGGAGAGTCGGTTGTCGATTTGTGGGGCGGTGTGGCTGATCCCAAAACCGGTCGGCCTTGGCAGAAAGATACCGTCTGCATGGTGTGGTCTTCGACGAAGGGTGCCGTGGCCCTGTGTGCTCATATGCTTGCTGACCGCGGCGAGCTCGATCTTGATGCTCCAGTGGCACGCTATTGGCCGCAGTTTGCTCAAAACGGTAAACAAGACGTGACCGTTGCCATGCTGCTGTCGCACCAAAGCGGACTCCCGGCGCTGCGTGAACCAATCCCGGAATTCGGCCTTTGCGACTGGGAAGCCGTCACCTCCGCCCTCGCCGCTCAGAGGCCCTACTGGCAGCCGGGTACCCAACATGGTTACCATGCTTTGACCTTCGGCCACTTGGTGGGTGAGGTGGTCCGGCGGATCAGTGGGCTGTCGCTAGGAACCTTTTTCCAGCGCGAAGTCGCCGCGCCGCTTGGCCTGGATTTTTGGATCGGTCTACCTGAGGAGCTTGAGGGACGCGTAGCCCCGATACTACCGCCGCCGCCACCCTCGGTCGAGGCACCGCTGTCACCATTTATCCGCCTGGCGATGTCTGATAAGGAGTCGATCGCTCATCATATGCTGATGCATTCCGGCACTTTTGTCGCTCCGGGCGCCTCCGATCAGCGCGCTTACCACGCAGCGGAAATCCCCGCCGCCAACGGCATCACCAATGCCCGTAGTTTAGCCGCGATGTATCGACCCCTTGCACTGGACGGCGGCTTTGATGGCGTGCGCTTGGTCAGTTCAGCGCAGCGCGATGGCATGGGTTCGGTGGTTTCGGCTGGCATCGATGCGATGATGCAGATTCCGACGCGTTTTGCTCTGGGATACGTCAAGTCGATGAACAACCAAAGGCGCGTCGCTGGCGAGCGCGATAGCATCCTGATGAGCGAGGAGGCCTTTGGTCACACGGGTGCTGGCGGGTCCCTTGGCTTCGCTGACCCGCGTGCGGGATTGTCGTTCGCCTATGTGATGAACCAACAAGCAAGCGGCATCGGCCTAGGGGCCCGTGGTCAAGCCCTGGTCGATGCCGCTTATGAGTCGATCGGCTATCATGCCCCTAAACAAGGTGCGTTTTGGCGCCCAGCTTAAGGTCCATAAATAAACAGGCCAACGTTACTTATGCACGCCGAGCAGCGATTCAGGCTGGGCGAATTTCAGATAATCGGCGTACGCTGCTTCGCGCGTGCCGTCGGGGCGAACGATGCGGCGCAGTTGGTAGCCAGGAAACCAAAAAATCGATCCGAAGGTGTTGTCGCGAGAGTAGTGACCTTCCGAGATCCAGGTCATGGTGAACGATAGCATCTCTTTTGGCGTGCGATTGTTAGCACGGCGCATAAAGGTCGCAATCGGCAGGATCTGTGCGAAGCTGTAGTCTTCGTTGAAGTGCAATTCATAGGTCAGACTACTATCGAGAGCGTCTTTGAAGGCTTGACGGCCCTGATCTGTTGGCAAGAATGAGAATACGCGGGGGCCTGCGACCGGTAGCACGGCGACGCGGGTCTCTTGGTCCCAGGTCGCGCCCGCGAAGCTGATGAGGATGTCACCAAGTGGGTTGCCGTCCATCCAGAAGAGGCCTTGGATGCGCTCTGGGATGCCATTGCTGTTGTCGCCAGCGGGCATATACTTCTCGATCCCGTCGCTAGGAACGGAGATCATGGTGAAGCCGAGGTCTTCAATCGGCGTCGTGATTCCGCTCATGTTCAAGCTTTCGGCCGCATGTGCGGGGACTGCGAGGGCGGAGAAGGACAGAGCGCTGAGGCTCAGGGCGGTCAATCGTTTCATAGGGAAGCTCCGAAAGAGGTGGAGTGACTCAAGGGGCGTCGCGAGGACGCTGGGAGAGTTGTTTTAGCGCAGGTGGGATCTATGGAAAAGTGATATTTTATTACAATTATATACAGTATTGTATATAGTTAATATCATTAATAACATGCCATATGTCGTGGGTGCCAAATTAGGCTCGAACGGTGCGGCGGAATGCCAAAACGATCTACGGCGTCACGCCATTGCACTTGGACAAGGACTGTTCGCTGAGACAACTGCGTGCAGCTTGCATGGCCGCGTTCGCATTCATTGGTGATTTTGCTGCGTAGGTGGCAGCCTGTCACCTCGAGCCAGGAGGTCCTCGGCTTCCGGATGCCTCTTATAAAACTCCCGAATCACCGTGGCGATGCGCGCCTTGACTGCATCATCGACATGGCTAGACTCCCCGCCTGGTAGCGCTTGCACAAGGCTGCTGAGGAGTTCCTGTTGCACCGTTGGCAGCCGCGGTACCCAGGACTCAAGGAGCTTTTTATCGACGTGCGAGGGTAGAGACCCGAGAATCCCTACGTCATTCTCGTCATGGACAAGCAGGCCCGACGTCGTGCCACGGTCAAGGGTCAAGACCTGCAGAAAATACAAGCTGTGATAATCAAGCTGCTGTCGCCTATCGCTAGTGCTGATCGGAGCTGGGTTGCGCAGGATGCGGTCGACGATGGCAGCATAGGCATCAATCAGCGTCTGGCCAAAGTGCTCCGCTAGAGCAAAGTCAGCGGCAAAATCTTGAGTGTTGAACTCTTCGAGATAAAAGTGGGCGACACCACGGTGACGTCCGAGGGCTGGGATGTAGAAGTAGCGACCGCCCTGCTCCGTACCGTAGTCGTAGATTTTTGGTCCTACGGCGGTCCGAAATGCGGCCTCTATGGCCTCGCGGTCAGTAGCGACTACAATACTTGGATTGAGGTCGCCCATGATCCGCCAGTAACCCGTCCCGGCCTTCATGACGGTCCAGCTGATGTGCATATGCATGGATGGGGCGTGGGGGTTGGCGGGATGAACAATGGTCGAGATCGCCGTTGCCGAGCCAAGCTTCTTGCTCGGGTCCTTTTCATACTGCACCTGGGAGATATTCACGGAAGCACGGTTAAATACCGCTGGGTCTGAGGCACTAAAGCGGGTGCCTCCGCCAAAAGACCCCTTGGCTCGCAGCCAGTCCACGGGGACAAAACGTGCGGTGGATGATTCTGGGGGGAGTTTACTCAGTCGTTGCACTAGCCTCTTTTGTAGGCTTTGAACTAGAGCAAGCGCTTCCACAGCAGTTTTTGTCGTGGCTAAAGTCATGGTCATTGAGAGGCCCCCAGAAACGTATGGAATACGATCCTGGGAAGTCTAACCAATTTTTTTTCACAGCCCCAGGCGTTTTTAGGGCGGCGACTGCCAGTCGGCCTCGGTCTTCAGTTATGCACCCGCTCACTGCAAGCGCATGTGCCACCACCGCCCGCCCAGTCCAGACCTGCCGATCAAACCGCCGCCATTCAATCCGATCAGCCCACCTTCACAACTGTTCGCTTTGGTCAGGATCGCCGGCCCTGGTCGATAGGTCGGCGTATCCAAAGTAAAACCGTGGTCCGTCAGCCGGTAAACATGGTTGCCACTAACCCAGGCAAATGCAGGCGCTTGCGTATCACTTGGCGATGGCAAGGTGCCTAGCACCGTGTCGTCGAGATAAGTCTCTGGCACTGGTATGGGCGCCTGGCATTGGCCACTCGTGCAGACGAAAGCAGACTGACCATCGGTCGCCAGGATCGCCCCATCGGTCTGTGCCATGGCTTGGCAGCTTGCAAGAGCCGGTACCTGCACCCAGGCACTGTCCTGGCGCCAGTAAAGTCCAGTCGTGGAACACAGCCAGTCGGGCGAGAGGTTTTTGACCGTCGTTGCGGCCGTCCCGTTGGGCAAGTCCCAAGTCGCCACGGTCTTGCTGGGAAGGTCCAGAGTTTGCACGTGGGCGTCGTCCGTCCAGCTGACTTTGCCCACGGTCTGATGGCTACTCGTGCCAAAGGCCGAGATCACTCCCACCTCACTCAGCACCGTCACCTGATCCTCGCTGCCGTTCTCCGCCGACCCTGGTTCAATGAGAACAATCCGTCCTCCCTGGAAGGCAATCATCTGACCTCCGACCAGGCGCAGGTTTTTTGCAAAGCGCAGCAACAGTCGCAGGTGACAACCTGGAGTGACGCTGAGTTCAGCGACGTCGGGCGATAGCTGCGTCGCTTGGCTGAGGGGACAGGTGTAAATCCCGTCGTCTCCAGCAAGCCAAACCAGGTCACCGCGCAGCACCGCTTCATTGACTCGGTTTGGTTGCTGCTTCATCGTGCCAAAGGCGGCGTCTAGAGCACTAAGGCCATACGCATAAGGGGTCTCTGGATCGATGCTGGTGCTATGCCAGATGCCGCCTTTGCTGAGCCACGCGTCTCCAATCAGTGGGTCTTCGGATCCTTGTTTAGGTCGCGTGGAGGTCGAGAGACTCGAGAACAGTAGATGGGACGACTTGCTGCCGCCACTTGGCTGGTCTGTCAGGGTCGTCAGGGTGCGGCCGTCAAAACGGTAATAGGCTTGATTGAGGCCTTGGCGACTGGTGTTGTTGGTCTCTAGCAAAACGGAGCCGTCGCCCAGATATTTCGGGGTGATGAACTTGACCTTGTTGCCGTTCAAGCTAAATTGACCGTAGAGGTGGCCCAGGTCGATGGCGTGGTCCCCGCGTACGACGCGGGGTTGGATGAATGAGGTGTAGTCTCCGTTGTTGCCACCGGAGAGGATTCCTTGCCGCAACGGAAGCAAGGTCCCTATCTTATAGTAGTTGCTTGTTGCCGTTTGCGTCACGATCTTGTGACCGCCAGCGCTGTCGTAAACGCACAAGGATCGGGCGGTGTTTGACGCTGAACTTGGACAGTAGTCGTAAAGGTTCCCCTCGGTATCCAGCGCGGGCCGTAGCGTCAAATCAGAGCGCACATGTGAGTAAGACGGCACCCACTGGTGCCCGTCCCATAGCCATATCGCCGCAGTGCCAAGGTCGACGCCCACGTGCTGGGTACCGTGGCGCACCAAGCGCGGCCGTTGCAGCTGCCGAGGTGGGTTCGGATCCTGCGGCCAGCTTTGCACCGCCTGCCATGAAGAGTCCGGGACATCGCTTAAGTTGTAGAGGGTGGTTTGTCCCTGGTCCTGCGCCAGCGCCCAAGTTTTATCCTGCACATGCAGGGTCTCGTAGGGTGCTGGGCCAGGCTCGCGGCGCTCAGACCAAACGGTGTTTAGTTGACACAGGACCTGGCGCGCAGGCCGGTCAGCGGGACCGTCACTGATGCCGCAGACATGCCCGTGCTCTTCCCAAATCGGCCACAGGACTGCGTGGGACGAGCCATGACTCAGGTCCAAAACTTGGCTGGTCCCGTCCGCGCGGATATGCTGAAAGCGGTCTCCTTCTAGCTGCAGTGCGATCTCGACCTGGTCACCGTCGGCCGCGAGTATCTTGCCGGCGATCACCGGTGCGGCCGCCTGTAATTTACGACGAATGTGGTGATCTTGTAGCTCGAAAAGCTCACTGCCGCAGGCGGCCCAAGGCCGAAGTTTGGCTGGTTGCAGGCCGTTGATAAGGAATTTTCGGCGCTGGGAGTCGTCACAAGGAGCCAGCTCCGTCACACGCTGGTTCGCTAAATCCATAGAGTGCAGTTTGTTGTACGCCACCCAATACAGGGTCTGGTCATGGAATCTAAAAGCATCGCTGGCACTTGACAGGGATATATTCACCAAGACCGCCACCTTGACCAGCTGTGCCGCAGGAGTGAGCGGATCCTCGATGCGGTAAACGACGGTTGCAGTCGTTCCGACCCTTTGGTCGACGATCGGCTGCAGCAGATAAACCTGATCTGCATCAACTGCCATGGTGATGCTACCCATGGACGATGCGGGGCCGCTGGGTAGAGCTACCTTGTGCTCGACGCGACCGGCTGGAGTCACGGCGATGTAGGTAAATAGGTCGCCTGATGTGCCTTTGGAGACAAGGGCGTTGTGAGCATCGAGCCAATAGGTCCCGTCATCGCTATCCGTTGCTGGTTGGAGTAGGAGTTCGCTGCCTTCAGCGCGCCTGAGCTCGCCATTGGGTGTCGTGTAAAAGAGCTGGACGCTGCGCGCGGCGTCGGCGATGTTGTCGACGCCTACCGGCATCGCCGTGCGTAGGCCGCGGCTATCGATGGACCCAAGAAAAAGCGCGCAACCCTTTTCCTTTGCCGAAAGCGTGCGTTGGCAAGGAACGTCGGCAGGTAAAAGAGACTTGGTCGAGCGTTCTTCCCAGCGACCGTTGGGTAGCCTGAAGTAGAAGCGGTCATGATCGGCTTGGATCACGACCTCCCGACCCCATGGAACGGCTTGCAGTCCGCTAAAAAAGCCACCACGCCTGGCGCCAAACGGTGCAAAGGGAGAGATGTACTGGACAAAACTACCGTCTTGACGCCACTCGGTTGGTGGCAGGGAGTTGCCTAGTAGCGAGAAAGAGTCTTCTTCTGTGATCCACAGCGATCCAGTCACCGAGTCGACGACAAAATCCTTATATTCACCGGCCACAGCGGTCGCTGCATAACAGGTTGATACAAGCACTAGACGAAAGAACTGCCGCCAATATGTGCTGACCGTGATGCTCTGCATACGCTCTCCTTTAGGTAAAAAAGCCGACCGGCTTAGCGTCGGTCCCAAATTCGCGGCTGGTGTCGATGCCGCAGATCGCCCCAAAACCAGCCCAAAGGTGCTTAGTCTTGAGCAGTTCGCCCTGCGACGATGGCTGGCCCGTTGCAAGATCGACGGGCAATCCAGCATGCGCCTCAAAAGCACTACCGTTGCCCAGGACGCGGGTACCGCTCGCGCCGTAGACACCAGCGCGGACCTTGTGACCAAGTAGGACTAGGCTGTTGCTATGGACGTTATGGTCCTTGCCTTGGCTGCTGTTCAGGCGCGCCGTGCGGCTAAACTCCGAGCTTAAAACGACCGTGGTTCGGTCCCAAACCGAGGTATGATCATCGAGTGGGATCTTCCCCAGCTCGGTGGCTAAAGTATCGACGTCAGCCATGGCTTTACCCAAAGGATGGCTGGCAAAATGGTCCGAATGGGTATCGAAGTTGTAGTTGGAGGTGCCGCCTAGGCCGAGTTGCCACGTCACCGAGCCGACGATGCCCAGGGCAAAGAGCTGGCCAAAGAGCTGGCCCATGCCGGCAGCCGTCGTGCTTTCGGCAGGCGGCACAAATTTACCTGCGCGCAGCTGCGCCCGCATGTTGATTGTTGCTGGCACCGCCGCAACGTAGCTTTGAAACAGGCGTCGTTCGCTGGCGGTCGTTAATGTCTGCTGAAAGTCCTGCAGGATCAGCTGCAGCTTAGCCAGGTCATCGTCGCTCTGACCACCGCCCAGACCGACCATGGTCACGATATCGGCCGGAGCCGCAACGACTGAAGTGCCGTTGTAGGGGCCAGCGACGAATTCGCCGTCCCGGGCCGAGTAGATATGCGGCATGCTGCAGTGCTTCAGGTAAGACTGGCGCCTCGCGACAACGGCCTGCACAAATGGCGAACCACTGGCGCGTGGCATCAAGACACCGCTCATGATCGTGCCGGCAGTGTGCCCGGTATCGACCTCCATTTCGATACCATTGATCACCGCCATACGGTCCGCGTATTTGCCGAGGACAAAGCCTTGGGGTGCCAAGGGAATCGAGCCAAAGGTGCGCACCTCGTCGATGCTGTAGGGCTGATCAAAGGCGCGCTCGCCATTCGGCAGCAGCGCGCTGCGGTCCTTTGGGTCGAAGGCCAAGCAAGGATCCCAGGCTCCTTGCATCTGCACATAAACGAAAAAATGTGGCTCTTTAGCGCTGGGGCCTGCGGCGCTCATATCAGTGCTGACCAGAGCCTTGGCCTGGCGAGCCAGAGTCGACTGGGCGAGGGCGCCAAAGGCGGCGGATTTAAGCAAGGTGCGACGAGTGACCATAGGTAGATCCTTTTGGCAGCCGTTGGGCTGCTTCAGACGTAAAAGAGACCGCCGTGTTCAAGCAGCAGGGCCAGCACGGACTGATAGGCCGCCGTGGGGCCGGACGTCGCCAATGTCGAGTTAAACCGATCAAGATAGAGGCGTAGGCTCAGACGGCTAAGCGGCGTGTTTAACCAGCGCTGGTATAGCTCGCTGAGGAAGTTGCTCAGGACTTCGCCTTCGGGCGCTCGTTCCAGATCGATACCCGCGAAAACCATGCGGTCGTGGTCGCCAAGGAAGATCTCGCGTTCAACGACCATCGTGGCGATGTCGGTTGCGATCTTTTGCAGCATCAGGATGCTGAGGATAGAGGGCTCGGCGTTGGTGCGAGTCCCCGATGCTGGATCGTTGCGTCCGAGGATATCGCCAAAGGTGATAAAATCCGGATGCTCATAGCCGGTCAGTGCCGTGATGCGGGCCTGCATCTGTTCGGCGGTCATATAGCTGTAGATAAACGACGATGTCAGTAGGTCACTGGGACCGGTGCGACCGACAAAGACAGGCAGGCCCGGGCGGCCGCCGTGGTTCGAGGTGTGGACCTTATTCATCGAGAATCTCCTTACTGTCAGCATCATTGATCGTCGCCTGCAAGTGCGCATCGAGGGCGCCAGCGCCGATCCAGTCACGCAGCTTAGCCAGGCTTTCGCTCGGCAACGAGGGCTGAGTTCCTGGCGGCATGCGGACATAGCCGGCGACGTTGGTGGCCGCACCGTAGATGCGGCGGAGCAGCGTCCTGTTTTCGTCGGGATTCTGACTAAACGGATAGTGCTCGGCATCAAAAAACGGCGCCTGCTCCTTCGCATGACAGGTGGCGCAACCTTGCAAGGATGGTGCGACGTCGGCAAAGTTGAGCGGGCTGGGTGCTTCGGTACTCCACAGATAAGGGTGGAGAAAGGCCTGCTTGAGCGTGCTTTTGAAGCTGCCGGTCCGCTGCAGGGTGGCTACCAACTCAGCCTTGGCAGAGTCCTCCAGGCGCGTATTGGGGCCTGCGGCGAACTCCCAGATCTTCTGCACGAGGCACTGTTGCACCTGCGGACTTTGGCTAAGGAACACCCCAAGCGCGGATTCCGTAGCTCCCGTGGTGGCCTGTGCGCTACCGTCGGGACCTTTGACGACGAGGCTGCCAATGGCTGGGCGGCTGCCATCATGACTCATCAGCTGGTCTTGATCGTACGGTGGCCATTGATCAAAAAAACGTGCCATCGGATCCAGGCGGGTATGGCAGCCAAGGCATTCGGGACTGCTGCCGTGTGGACCGCTCACCGGGATCTTGGCGCCTGGCAGGACGACATTGGTGAGATTCTCGCAGAGGAAGGTGCGAAAGATGTGGTTGGCCCGCTTGCGATTGCTATTGGTTGCGGTGTCGGGAAACCTTTGCAGGAAGTCGATGTTGGAGAAGATGCTGCGAAAGCGCGGCTCGTCCGGGCTTAAGCGGATGACTTGGTAACTCTCACCTAGAGCCGGTATCGGCGTTGCCGTCAAAGGGGCGATTGATAAATAGTTAAAGTAACCGATGCTTAAAACATTGCCGCCGGCCAAATAAAGGTAATCTTTGACGAAGATCTCGCGGTACGGGCGGTCTTGCGTCACGATATAAGACGCCAGATGCGTCGACTCGCCACTGGGCATATGCCACCATACTTGATGGTAAGCCTCGACCTGGTTGGCAAACCCAGGATCGCGAAAATAAGCGTCGAGGCGCTCGCCGTAGGCCTTGAGAAAAGCGGCCTCGTCCCCTGCTGCGGCGCGGCTGAAGGCTTCGCTTTCGGCCCGTAGCGGGGCACGGCCGCGGATGATCAATGAAATTTTGTTTAAGACCGGAGCCGGCGGCAGCGGAGTTGCGGCATGGGCCGACGCCGTTGCGAGAGTCCATAACGGCAGCAACAGCAGCAGATTTTTAAAGCTCAAAGAAAGCATGTTGGGCAAGACCTCCGTAGATCGAAAGTGTGTTCATAGCGGACCGCCTGAGCTCACAGATTAAAAACTAGGCTTAGTTGGCAATGGCCCATTTGAGCGGTAGCGGTAGAGGTCTTGGATCGCGCCACTGACGAAGCCGAGGATCTTTGGTGGCCAATCCTTAGCTGGGTCAAGGTCGAGATAGATATCCATCGTGAAGTTGGAGCCGACCGGCTGGTACTGGCCGGTGGCGGTGATGATCTTTTGGTAGACGACCGGCTGCAGGGCGTTGGCTGCGATCTCCTTGCTGGCGTCCGCAAGTTGGTAGATCGTTTGATTCGGTGGTAACCAAACACTGATCAGAGGGGCACCATCGTCTTCGGTCACTCTAAGGCGTGCCGATCCAAGCATCGTCATCGGCTGACCTATTTGGCCACCGAGCAGTTGCAGCACCCCGTTTTCGTATTGGGTGGAGATACAGCGGCTGCCGTCGCGGGGAAGTCCCAAGTACTGCGCTTGCCAGTCACGCGTCGCCGCGGAGTCGCCGGGCAGACAGGAGTCGGGAGTCGGGTTGACGTTTTTCGTGACCTTGACGGTATCCCTCAGGTAAAGCGGGCGATGCTGATCAGGGTAATCATGCACGGTCTGCATGATGTCCTGGACGAAGCGGTAGCTCATGATGTCGCTACCCTGAGCGGCATCGAACATCCCGAAGATGTGGCCGACCTCGTGGGTCAAAACGGCATATAGAGCGGCGCCGTCGTTCCAACTCCATGCATCAGAGTCAATGGTCGATGCGGATGCGAAGTGAGCGCCGCGGTCGGCCGCGACGTAGACGAAGCCTTGTCCCTTCAAGTTGACTTGGTCATAGGCCGTTCGGGTGGTGTGGGCGACGATCATGTTGAGATCGCCTTCGAGCACCTTGCGTTGAGCGTCCGTGATGGAGCCGAGCTGAAACACCACTTCGGCAGTCGGAGAGCACGGCACTTCCACAAACTGCTGCGTGCCGACGAGGATCGTTGTGAAAGGCTGCAGGTAAGGCCCCGGTTGCGGCGGTTGGTACTTGCGTAGCTCCGTCGCCCAATAAGCAAACGCCGCTTGGATCTGCTGACGCACCTGGGGCAAGGGTAGGCTGAAGGCAGCGTGGTCGAGTGCGATGCAGTAGTGCACCTCTGAGGTGTTCTCGAGATACCACGGATTGGCTCGGTCGCCGATAAACTCGCCGCCACCGCTGGAGATGCCGCCGGCTTTCGCCACCGTCGCGACGATGAGTAGAACGATCGATCCTGTTGTGATCAAAGCTCGCAGCACGCATGACCTCGCCGCACTAGAGTTGGTATGGGCCCTATAGGGTCGGTCGCCATGATGCGGGTAGCCTCTGGTAAAAAATAGGTATATTTTATAAATTATCGCCGAATATCTTGATGTTTTATCAACAAAAAAACGGAGCCGCGATGGACCTATATGCTTGCACCAGCTACCAGCAGGTGCTTACGGCTATGATTTCACAGCATAAAAGCGTGCGCGGTTACCAAAAGCAGCTCAGTGAAGCCGCCGGCTGTCATACCTCGTATTTATCCCAAGTGCGCTGCGGCAAGGCCCAATTGACCCCCGATCACGCCGCCGGCCTGGCCAGCTTTTGGCAATTCGACGAGGCCGCTAGCGACTATTTTCTGACCTTGGTGCAGCTCGACCGGGCCAGCTCACCGGCGCTCAAAACGATGCTGCGAACGCGGATCAACCGGCTGAAACGGGAGCATGATCGCCTCACCACGCGCTTAAAGGAAAAGACGACGATGCCGGTGTTGGATCAAGTCTCGTACTACAACACGTGGCGCCATGCGGTGATTCATATGGCGGCCATGATCCCCGGTTGGCAAAGCGAGACGATCTTGGCCAAGCGCTTGTCCCTGCCAGTGGAGCTGGTGCAGGGCAGCCTTCTCGTCTTAGAGCGCCTCGGCCTGGTGACGAAGGACCGCGGGAAGTGGGAGATCGGGGGGCAGCTGCAACACCTCAGCGACGACTCGCCGTTGTTGCCGATTCATCAGGCTAACTTTCGCGAGTTGGCTCGCGCTAGGACGCAGCTACGCGGCAAGAACGATGTGCAATATAGCGCGGTCTATGCGTTGAGTGAAAAGGACAACGAGCGGCTGCGCCGCGAGACGCTGGATTTTATCGAGCATACGCGGCAGGTGGTGATTCCGTCCAAGTCGGAGACGGTGGCGTGTTTGGTGTGCGACTTCTTTGAATTATGACGCCCTATAGGCGCTAACCCATGGTGATGAACCCCTGGTGGCTTTTACGCATCAGGGATCAGAACGCCCTCCCGATCGACCAGCGCTTGAAAATTCGTGTGCAGATCTTCATAGCGACTTACGTCGAC
>JAPLFX010000242.1 GCA_026390445.1 Pseudomonadota bacterium | reverse complement strand
CCGGGATCCTCTGTGGCGCAGGATTTTCTCATTGTCCCTGACGTTTTAACCATCTTCGAGGTGGTCGTCTTTGTGCTGGCGCTCGTCGTCGTGTCAGCAGCAGCGACGGCGTGGACCCTCGGACGTCGGAGCTGCCTGGATCTTTTGACGCATAGCGGTTAGTACAAACTATCACTTGATGGAGAGTGTGTTTATGTTACGTGTTTCTCGGTTGGTGTCATGGACTCTTGCTTTTTATGCTGTCGCTTCAGCAGCCTACAGTGCGCCGAGCGGCGATGTCCAGTCGCTGTTGCGCGATGCTGATCGCGGTAGAGGGGGCATCCATCAGGGGTTAGGCTGGACCGTGTCGATCGATAGCCAAGATGATGGGGATAGTAGCTCCACCACTTATCAGGTGCGCACTCATGGTGATAACGCCTATGTCGAGGTGACGGCTCCAGCTCGCAGTAAGGGCGAGGTGTTTTTGTTCAATGATCGCACGATCTGGTTTTTCAAGCCGACCCTGAAGAAGCCCGTTGCTATATCGGCGCGGCAGAAATTGAGCGGGCAAGCCGCGAACGGTGATATCGCTTCGACCAACTACGCGCGCGACTACGATGCCAAAATCCTGCGCAAGGAACCGGTCAATGGTGCGAGTTGCTTTGTCCTCGACCTTAAATCGAAGCACGATAGCACAACGTACGATCGCATACGCTACTGGGTCAGTGAAAAGCGTCGACTGGGGATCAAGGCCGAGTTCTTGTCGCTTGAGGGCAAAATTCTCAAGAAGGCCGAATTTAAATACGACCAGAAGGTCGTGATCGATGGTAAATCGCTGGATTTTGTCTCCGAGATGATCATTGTGGACGCCTTAAATTCCGCCAATCGCAGTGTGATGCATTATGCCAAGCCGGCCGTCGTCAAGACACCTGACAGTTTGTTCAATGTGAATAATCTCCTGCGCTGAGGTGTCCATGCTGGCCAAGATAGCGTGGCGAAACCTGTTCCTTCATGGCCGCAAGAGTGTTGCGGCATTGCTTTCGATTGCCTTAGCCAGCATCGCATTGAGCCTGTTCTCAGGCTATATCCACAATGTGCGTAGACTCTATGACGCGACGTTTGCACGCCGGCAGATGCTTGGAGATCTGGTTGTCGAAAGGGCGGGGATCAAGCATCCTGGCAAGGCTGGGCTTGATGAGCAGGCGCTGGACGTCGCTGAGCAAGCCTGGCTTGATGCCTACCTTAAGGACCACCATGTACAAAATCGGGTGCGTTTTTTAAATATCAGTGGCTTTATTTCCAGCGGTCAAGTCAGTGATATTTTTCTCGGTCTCGCGTTCGATCCGGCGGAGGGTGCTCGCCTGCGCGGACCGGATTATGAGTGGAGCACTTATGCTGGCGTGCCATTGGAACGCGCACATACCCAGCCAGCGGTGTTAGTTGGCCGAAATCTAAGTGAGATCCTCGGTTGTGAGGCGCATGCGGGGGAGCTAAACGGGACCCTTGGCTACGTTCCCGAGGAGCGTCCGTTCACCTGCCCAAATACCACCGTTCAACTGCAGGTCAACACCGAAAGCGGTCAGTCGAATGCTATGGATTTTTATACGGCCGGCCTGATCGCCACTGGTTTTACCGAAATCGATGCGCATTTGGTCATGATGCCGCTTGCCGAGGCGCAACGGTTGTTCCATACGCAGCGCGTGTCTTATGTCAGCGTTGAGCTGGAAGGCGGTGAAGACATCGGGGAGTGGGTGCGTAAGTTTCACCAGGCGGCCAATGATGCTCATGTCCCTGTTCGCGGCGTGACCTGGAAGGAACATAGCTACTTTGGCGATCTGTTTCGCAATAGCATGGAATTTCTTGAGCTGTTCCGTGATTTTGTCGTGGCAATTCTGCTCATGGTCGTGACCATGGCCATCATCAACACCTTTGTGCGCATCGTCTATGAACGACTCCATGAACTGGGGACCTTGCGTAGCATCGGTTATCGGCCTTGGCATATCATTGGAATCTTCGGCTATGAAGCGATCTTTCTCGCCTTGGCTGGGAGTCTAGTCGGACTGGCGGGGGCCTACGCCTTGGCTTTTTGGTGCAATCGCCTGAACTTTCTTTATGACGCAGGATTTCTCAGTGAAGGAGTGCCGTTTAGGATTGATCTCGCACTCGGTGATTTTGTTTGGATCACCGGAGTCGTCGTTGGAATTACCGTGGGGTCGACTGTCCTAGCGTCGTGGCGCGTCAGTCATATGCTGGTCGCGGATATTTTGCGGGAGCGTTGAAAAGTGCTGACTCGCCGTCAATTTTATTATCTGGCTGCCGCGTCGGTCCTGGTGCCCGCCTCGCGGAGCCTATGGGGTCAAGGTGGGGACCAGCCTTACCCTGAGTATGACGATGACTGTGGGGTCACTTCTGGGAGCCCGGGTGTTTCCAGTGTGGTGATCTGGACGCGGGTACCCGCACGTTTTCGTTTGGCGCTGCCCTTTGATCAGACCATCCCAGTGCGCTATGAAATGGCCACCGCAAGCAGCTTCGCTCCAGCAACCATCGTCGCTCGAGGGGAGATTGTCGCCGTCGCCACGCGCGACTATACGGTTCGGCTACGGGTGGAGCACCTGGCGCCGTTTGCGACCTACTTTTATCGATTTAAGACGGCGACTGGTTATGTCAGCGACGTCGGTCGCGCCAAAACATTGCCCGCTGCGGATGGCGACGTTGAGCGCTTGCGTCTTGGTGTGGTGAACTGTCAAAAAATAACCCGAGGCTACTACACCGCCTACGCAGCATTATGCCGAGAAGATTTAGATTTTTGCCTCCATTTGGGTGATCACATCTATGACCAAGATGAGGGTCGTGCGCCAGGAGACGATCCGCTTGGTGGTAGGCAGGCCAAGAGTCTTCAGGATTTTAGGCTTAAGTATCGCTACTATTTAAATGATCCGCTGTACCGGCAAGCCCGCCGCCAATTTACTTGGATCGACCTTTGGGATGATCATGAGGTGTATGATGATCAGGCCGGTGGTACTGAACGGGTCAAGCAGCCGGAACTATTTGGTGGTGCTTATCAGGCTTTCTTAGACTATATGCCGATCGATCGGGATCTGGATCGCAGCACCCTCTATGTTCCTGCCGTAGATTTATTTCGCCGCTACTCCTTTGGTCCTCTGGCTGAACTCTTCGTCCTCGACGAGCGTCAATACCGCCTGGAAAATCCCTGCATGCGGGCGCATTTTACCAGGGGGTGCGACGATATATGGCATCCAGGTCACACCATGTTAGGACTTGAGCAGCGGGCTTGGCTGAAATCATCCCTTGGTGCTAGTCGAGCGACCTGGAAACTGCTGGCCAACGAAGTGATGATGGCTCCGCTGCGTATTTCAGCTTTAGGAGCTCGGCGGGAACTCCTGCTGCATGACATCTTTGGTGAGAGTCTCAACCGGTTTAGCGATTACTATATGAATCTGGATCAGTGGGACGGCTATCCCGCGGAACGGCAGGATCTTCTCGAATTTATCGATGATTATAAGATTGCCAACGTAGTGGTTTTAAGTGGTGACCTTCATGCTGGGGTGCACGGCTATCTTTACCGCGACGCCAGGACCATTTACGGCCGGCCCGTTGCTGTAGAACTCGTGACGCCGGCGATCAGCAGCCAGACCTTAGGTGAGAGAGCTGGACGGCGTGTCGCCAGCGATCAGGTGTTGGCCGCGATCATGCGCTCTAATCCGCACCTGGTTTGGGCGGATATCACCAGCCATGGGTTTACCATCCTGGATATTTCTAAGACAGAGATCAAGGCGGATGTGGTGGCTGTCGAAACGATCCATGCACCGACCTCGGCGGCAAAGGTCATTTGCAGCGTCAAGATTCCGGTGGGAATGAGTCAATTGGTCAAAGCCAGGTAGGTGCTAAGCTACTTTGCTTCGAAGGTCGCAAACGACACCGAAAAGGCATCCTTGTCGGAACCTTGGTCCTTTACCGCGATCATGGCCGCCGTCGATAGTGCGCCCCCGGGCGCAGCCACAGTCGCTTCGACGACGGTAAATGTAGCATTTTGCGGTAGGAAGGTATTGTTGATGAGGATCCGTAGGTCCTTGGCGTGGATGCTGCCTGTGGGCACGACCAATCTTGGGTTACGAAATAAATAGCCGTTGGCCGCATAGTCCTCGATCTCAAGCGTGAGGGCGGCGCCGGCGATCTTACTCGGGCCCGATAGGTCAAACTTCAGTTGATTGGCCGTGCGCGAGGTCGCCTGAGCCGTCGAAGGGTCAAACTTCGGGTTGGTGGTGAGTACGAGGCGGGCGAGTTGTACCCCAGGCTGACGCTGGCGGATCTCGATGGTGTGCGCTCCTGCCGTCAAGTTGAACGTCAAAGCCTCACCGCCGACGGTCGAGGCGACGCTTTCCCAGGTAAAGGCCGCGGCATTCGTTTTGAACAACCATGGTTGCAGCGTACCACCATCGACTTTGATGTAAAAAGAGGCCATGGCAGCTGCCGGACCATTGACCAATCCAAACATCGTATACGTACCATCTGTGGCCACATTTACGGTGGTGGATGCCGTGCCGAGCGAGTTATCCCCTGCCGCGTTTGTGGCATTGCCGACGGCCTTTTCCGTTGTTGGGGTATTGATGACTGGGTTACCTGACGTCTTATCGGTGGTGGCGACCATCGGCGCCTTGACCTTGAAGTTTGGAGCAAAGTAGGCGAGTACTCCGTCGGGATTGACGCCGACTACGGTTTGTTCTTTGGCATCGCTCAAGTGCAGTGGATCGGACGTGATCGTTACAGGATTCACTGTGGCGGCTGTTTTGATGGCGTCTGCCCAAGTCTGGATGGCAGCTTGCATCTGTTTACCCGCCTCGCCGCAGCCTGGGTCGACCGGGCAGTTGTGTTTATCCGTAGACAGTCGTAAGACCAAGCGAGACTTGTCTACTGCATTGAAGTCAACCTTTTGCGTCGAGATGATGGCAGCGTGCGCTGCAGTGGCGTCAGATGCGCCGAGGAGTGGCGACTGCGCCTTGTCGTGGCAGGAGCCGCACCACTTGACGGTGAGTGGATGCACGGTTTTGTCGAAAGCACCGACGGAATCGACCGAGCCATGTTCGCCGTTGGCGATGGCGATGGCTGCGGTGGAGATGGCACCGTCGGTGACCGTCGTGGTGGGACTACTTGAGGACGCTTCCTTGGCTCCAGGCAGGTAGGGCTGGACCTTGGACGTCGAGCAATGAGACGCCATGGCCGCTATTGCGGCGATCCAGGTCACTTTGGCAAGCCGTTTCATGTGGTCCATACGCAAATCCCCGCCGGCCTTACGTGAGCTTCATAAAGGCTAAGTATTTTTCCAGATTGGCGCCAAAGGGATTGCTGCCAGCGACTTTCGCTAAATCGCCTTCGCGACCGTGCAAAGCAAGCCAGTTGGCAACGAGGGCGATGCTCAGGGTCTCGACGTTGTCGCCGATGACCGCAGCTGTTTTGTCGACGGCACCAGCAGCGGTATAGGCGCCAATTTGCCGGTTGTTGTTGCGGGTCGGAGTCTTTGCCGTGGGGTTATAGACCAAAGCGAAGGTCGCCGAGCGCTGACCGCTATCGCCGGCCCAGTCGCCACCACCTGAGCAAGAGACTCCGCCGTCGGTGTAAACATAAATCATCACCGGAGTCTTTTTCTGTGCGGCGAGTTCGAGGGCACGTCCGATCATCACGCCAGCACCCATGTCCTTGGCACCGGTCGCGGCTCGCGACTGGCCGTGGTAATCATATCCACCAAGCGAAACCACGCCAGCTCCGGCATAACCGTCGAGCACCAGTTTGGCAATCGTACCGGCGGTGTTTTGCCCGCCGTCGGTACCGATTTGTGGATAGAGGGCTTTCACCATCGCATCCTGCGTCGCGTCTAACGCCGCCGGAGTAAATTTGCTCAGGTACTCCGAGCTGTTGATATAGCCGCAGCGAATCAGGTCTTGGACCTGGGTCGGCACGTCTTGGGCGTTGAATTGAGCTACCTTTGCATCGCTCATCATCTTGATGGCGTCCATGACCTTTTTGACTCCGGCGGAATCGGCAGCGCCGCCGGCGCCGAGGATCGCTGCCAGCTTACCAGGATTGACTAGACCCGAGCCATCCGAGGGCCGGGTAATCCGTGAGGGTTGCTTTGATGGATCGATGGACGATGCCGGAGCCGCAGAGTTGCCGCCCGAAGGACTGGCGTTGGACCCGACCAGCGACACTAGGCTGCCGGTGAGGCCGCCTTTGGCCAGCCAATAAAGTGGACTATGGGGGTTGTTGCCCGTGTCATCATTTGATTGGGCGCAGAACAAAACACCCTCGACATTGGCGCGGGTCGCCGCTGTCGTGACGGAATTCATGCCCGCCAGCATTGGACTGTCAGGGTGAAAGGCGAGGCCGTATTCTTTATTGACGGTAACGCCAGCAGCGGCGGGTTCTTTCGCGCCGGTCAAGCCGATCGTGCTGTAGCTGCCGGCGGGGAGAATGTCCGACTGGCCTCCTTTGCCGCCGACGATGACATTGCTGCCGGCGATATTGCCGCCGCCAGCCAAGTCAAAGATCAGCACCGGCACCATGCGGCCACCGGCCGCAGTCGAGGTGCACACCAAGGCGGTGCCTGCGTCGGCACCGAGGGCCCGCTGCGAAAACACGCTCAAGATCCCAGGGGCCAAGAACGCGCCACTGGTACCGAGAAACCCCTGGGCCATAAGCTGACGTCGGGTGATCGGTTTGGGATGGTCGGGATGCATGTATCCAGTTGGTTGATGCTTCTTGCTGCGCATGATCGTGCACTCCTTACCAAGGCGTTGCGAAAAAACTAAAAGCGTACCGTTGTTCCGTGATTAAACAGAGATCAGTAGATGGTTACCGGTGCTGCACCGAGTACGGTTGTACAAGCGCCAACAAGGACCCCAGTGGTGACGGCTTTGTTGGCCTTGTCCTT
>JAPLFX010000085.1 GCA_026390445.1 Pseudomonadota bacterium | reverse complement strand
GAAGGAGGTGCATCAGGAGTATCTAGCGGCCGGCGCTCAGGTGCTGACGACCAATAGCTTTGGCGCCAGCAACTATAAATTGAGCGGGCACAATCTGCAGGAAAAGACCTTCGCCATCAATAAGGCGGCGGCGGAGTTGGCCCGCGGCGTCGCTGCGGGTCAGGCCTATGTCGCCGGCTCGGTAGGCCCGCTTGGGGTGCGTATGGAACCCTGGGGGCCGACCTCATTTGCCGAGGCCCGCGCGGCCTTTGCCGAGCAGATCCTCGGTTTGGTCGCCGGTGGCATCGATGTGCTGTGTTTAGAAACCTTCTCCGACATCAGTGAGATCCAGCAGGCGATCCTGGCCGCGCGCGAGGTCGCGCCGACCCTGCCGATCATTGCCCACATCGTCATGAATCCCGATGGCAACACGCCGATCGGTACGCCGATCGAATGGGCGATGAAGAAGTTGGACGAATGGCAGGTCGACGTCGTCGGCTTGAATTGCTCGGTCGGCCCGGCGCCGATGATGGCGGCGATCGCCCGGATCCGCGCCGCAACGCAGCGCCCGATCAGCTTTCAACCGAATGCCGGTCTGCCCAAAGAGGTCGATGGCCGGCAGATCTATATGAGCACGCCAGAATACATGGCGGAGTTTGCCAAGGACTTTCTTCAAGCCGGAGTGCAGTTCGTCGGGGGCTGCTGCGGTACGTCGGCCGAGCACGTGCGCGCCATGGCCAATGCGATCCGCCACTATAAGGCCCTCAGCGGCGGCACGACCGGGCGTTTTGTCGCCTTTTCTGAAAGCGTCACGCCGCGCGATCCATCCGGCGCGCCTCAAGCCGAAGAAGCTCCGCGCGCCGATGCCAGGGGTAAAAGCAGCTGGGCTCGCAAATTGGTCGACGGCGAGCGCGTCTATTCGGTGGAGCTGTTGCCGCCGCCCGGAGTCAGCCCAGAGAAGATCCTGGCCAAGTCCTCGCGCCTACGCGCGGCGGGCATCGATGCCGTCAATATTCCCGATGGGCCGCGCGCCTCGGCACGCATGAGCGCGATTTTAACGGCCGTGATGATCGAGCAGCGGGCTGGTATCGAGACGGTGCTGCATTATACCTGTCGCGACCGCAACCTCCTCGGCATGCAATCCGATATGCTCGGCGCGCACGCCATCGGTCTGCGCAACCTGCTGTTGGTGACCGGTGATCCACCAAAGATGGGCAGCTACCCCAACGCCACCGGGGTGTTTGATGTCGATGCCATCGGCCTGACCAATATGGTCCACCGCTTGAACGGCGGCATCGATCTGGGCGGCCGCAGCATCGGTGATCCGACGGCCCTATCGATCGGCGTCGGGGTCAACCCAGTCCATCGCGATTTTGACTATGAGATGAAGCGCTTCAAGTACAAGGTGGAAGCCGGAGCCGAATGGGCCATCACCCAGCCGGTGTTTGACACCGAGGCGATCTTTCGCCTGCTCGACTTTATGGACAAGAACAAGATCAAGATTCCGATCATCGCTGGGGTTTGGCCGCTGGTCAGCTACCGCAACGCCGTCTTTATGAACAACGAGGTCCCCGGCGTGGTGATTCCTCCAGACATCATGGAGCGGATGTCGAAGGTTGCGGAGTCGGAGGATGCGAAAAAGGTCGGTGTCGAAATCGCCAGTGAAATGGTCGAGCATTTGGGCTTAAACGTCCAAGGCGTGCAGCTATCTGCGCCGTTTGGCCGACTTGACCTGGCACTTGCGATTATCGGTAAATAGGGTTATCTCCAGGCCACTGATAAGGGTCCTTGTTGGACCCTCTTGGCTGGTGACTCATCCCTGGCCGGACGCACCGGAATAGTGAGCTATAATGCCAAACCCCGTTCCTCTTATTGGTGTTGGTGCTTCGGCTGGGGGCTTAGAGGCCTTTTCAAAACTCGTTGCCAAGCTTTCGGCGGACTTTCCTGGCGCTGTCGTTTTTTTGACCCATCTTAGCCCTGATCGCCCCAGCGACCTGGTGGGGATACTGGCTCGCTCTGCCAAGCTTCCGGTTTCTGACATTGCGCCGGGGGTAGTCCCTCAGGCCGGTCGGATTTATATTGCAGTCCCCCGATTCGATGCGGTCCTCCACGATGGGGCCTTTGCGCTCATTCCACGTGACCCTAGTCCTCTAAGGCATTTGCCGATCGACCGCTTTTTTGCCTCGATCGCCGCCGAACG
>JAPLFX010000077.1 GCA_026390445.1 Pseudomonadota bacterium | reverse complement strand
GTCTTTAGGAATTTCGCTAAACCCCTCCCCGCAGCTGCCGACAGGCTCTTTGGGCCACCGCTGGAACGAGGAGTTTCGCCATGAGTACGCAAGAAGTCATCCGCATGCTTTCGATCGACGACAAAAGCATCACCACCGATCTCGATCGAGCGGGATACCGCAAGATGGGGGTGGTCGTAAAGCCGGCCTCCAACTACGAAGAAGCACGTCGTATCCTGGCGAGCGAAACCATCGACCTGGTGGTGATCAACCTCGACTTTGGCGGCGCTGACGGCATTCAGATCACGCGCCACCTCAAAGCCCAGCCAGAATCAGCCACTCTACCGGTCGTACTGACCAGCGTGCGGACTACGGCCAAAGTCCGCTCTAGTGCATTAGATGCAGGAGCTGACTTGTTCGTCGAGCAGCCACTGCCGCGACAATACTTTATCGAGAAATTAAAGCAGCTGCTCGAGCAGAAGACCCGCACCACCGAGCGCGTCGATGCTGCGGGCGACGCTCGCTTCTCACTTGCCGGAGTCGATCAAAGCTGCCCTATCGGTGACCTATCGATGTCGGGAATCCTCCTTTCGACCGATCTAGAAATCGAAGACGGAGCGATCTTGACCCTGGAATTCGACCTCCCCGGAAACAAAAAACCGATCAAGGTCACTGGCGAGGTGGTCCGCACCATCAAGTTCAACAAAAAAACTCCTGATCGACCGACCGGTATCGGGGTGCGCTTTGCTGATTTCTCCGGTGACTCAGAGCGCCGTCTGGAGCGCTATATTGCCAAAACCCCGCATACCGACGGCAAAATGCATTACTACCTGTAAACCGCGGGATTCTGACTTTGTTGCATAAACCCTGCCCTCCAGCATTCCCGGCCTCCCAGTTGCGCGGAATAAAACCGCTGCCCAAAAACTGGGAGGGCGGGAAGGCAGGAGGGCAGGGTTTATGCAGCTAAGCCCGCTCTCTATATAACATATTGATATGGATTGGATTTATTCGCCTGACTCAAGGTTTTCAGCGACCTTCCGAAGCGGGGGAGTACGTCGAAAACCGAGGTGTGCGATGTCTCCTGCAAAAATCATCCTCCTGGCCTTTTGTTTAACTGGCTGCATCAAAAGCTCTGGCTTTATGAAGTCCAAAGGTGGCGCCATCGGCGCCAATGCGGACGGGATTCGCGCTCAAGTGCAGGCTGACAAGGGCGGTGTCCTCACCGCCGTCATCTCCGCTAACACGTCTTTAGCCCAGACCGTCAACGCCAGTACTTCGGATAGTTCTATTTCCCACGCCTCAGTGACCTTCCCGCCAGGCTCCCTGGCCATCAGCACGTCGGTCACCATCGAGCAGGGTGCAGCACTTGCCGCACCCGCCTTCGCCAGCGAGCTAGGTCTCGACTCTGCCAATAGCGTCAGTTCGGCCGGTACCGCCATCGTCATTTCGGCTGCCCAAAACGTCAACGCGGTCACCCCATTCACCATTGCCGTTCCGCTCGGCGACGGGGCTGGTCTTGCCGACACCGACCCAAACCTGCTCGTCGTGATCTACCGTTGCTGGCATGCCGACACAAACACCGTGGTCATGGGGGTGATTCCGCACTCCGAGCTCACCATCAAGGCCAACACCCTGGAGTTCAGCACCAAGTTTTTTGGTCAATACCAGGCCGCTTACACCACGCAACCGGTCACCACCAGGGTAAAGGCAACCTCTTCAGCGGCTTCTCAACCGTCAGCGCCTGCGGGCTGGTCCTCAGCCAAAATAAACTGCCGCCATTTGGCTTTAACGCCAGTTTAGGTGCTGCTACCAGTGGCTCGGTTGCGATTGGATCGCTGGCCGCCGGCACCTATTACGTGCAAATATCCTGCAACGAAGTCAGCGGTCGCAGTAGTGCGTCGTCCTGGTCCGATGCCATCACCATCACCGCTCCGGTCGTTGCGGTCGCGACACCAGCTCCGATTGCGACGCCGAGTGCACCAAAGCCTGTCCCCGTCGCACCTCAGATCCAGTCGGTCAATCCACCTGATGGATCGAGCGCGGTTGCGCTCGACATTCCAGTAAGCGCCCTGTTCGACTCAACACTGGTTGCCCAAAGTAGCTCCGCTTTGGCCAGCCTGTTCAAGCTCTACATCAATAACGTCGATGATCCCACCCTGCCTGTGCCAGCTGGTAGCAGCGCTTTTCCTGGGACCATGACTCAGCCCAACACCAACACGTTGGCGTTTATGCCCGATGCAAATTATCCACTGCTCACACGTATGACCGCCCAGTTGAATTCTGGTGTGGCGGGCACCAATGGGATAAATTCCTCCGCTGCTAAGCAATGGTCATTTATGACTCGGGATGGTGCTTGGACGGCGACTCCGGACGCGAAGACGGCTTTGTCCCCGGCAACACCCCCGACCAATTCGCTGGTCACTGCCGTTGGCGCCAATGGCGATATTCTGGCACTTCGCAGTGAATCCACAGCGCTTTATGCACATTATCTACCCGCAGGTGCGACGACTTGGAGGATTACACAGCCTGCCTCGCTCGACAATACTGCGGTGCAAGCCGCAGTCGATGACCAAGGCAATGCCTATGCCTTGTGGATCCAAACTGCATCCAATCTATTGCTCGGTGTGTTCAATAAACAGAGTGCCACATGGTCGACATTCACCGTCGATAGCGCTCCCGCAGGCACTCTCTCCTTGCCGCAGATGTTCGTGTTCGGCGGCAATCAGCTACGTCTAGTTTGGTATAGTTTTCCGAGTGGAGGCACTGGGGCAATTAAGACGACGACCTACAGCAATATTGGGGGTCTGAACACGCTCACGACGGTCAGCGGTGCAGGGTCTATGACATCAGCTCCGAGTGCGATGACCATGGCGGTCAACAACTTTGGTGACTACATCATCGCATGGTTGAGCAGCGGGACCATCGCCGCTTCGTATCAGCTGGCGCATGGCACAGACAATTCTGGCGCCACGCCGGTGACGATCGCCACTTCACCCGACCAATTCTCGAGTCTCCAATCAGGCATCGACGACGCAGGTCATGCAATGTTGATGTACAACGCAAAAAGCTCTCCGAGCCTTTATAACAAGCTGATCGCAAACGTTCGGCAAAATGCAACCTGGATGCCCCAAACCCTGACCAGCCTTGCATTCTCAGGAACAACGATCTGGAGCCCCGTGCTTTCTGTCAGCAGCGGAGGCAATGCTCGCGTCGCCTGGTTCGACAATGTTCATGGCGTCCAAACCTCCGCCGCTACCAGCGGTACATGGCAAGCAACTCCAGATGTCATCAACGCCTCTACCACCGCTTTTGACACCGGCACCCCGTCCCATTTGCTCCTAGCCACAAACGGCAAAGGCGACGCAGCACTCGCTTGGGGCGCCCCATCCAGCGCAGCTTACTTTGGCTGCAACCTCAGCATCGGCCATTCCACGCCTGTGTACAACTCAGTCCTCAGTGGAACGACGCTGTCCAACTTGTCGCTCACCCTCGACCAATCCGGCAACGCCACGATGCTTGGCCTCTTCAACACCAACACTCCATACTCGGTATACACCACACGCATCCCCCGCGGCCTAACCAATTGGTCGCCGATGAGCGCGATCAACAGCACCTCCGACACGGCATTCAAACTATCACCCCCCTCTGCCCCCACCCCCGTCATCAACGCACCCGCCACCAGCGTTGACCGCTACGGTCGCGTCTACTACGTCAGCACGTCCTCGCCGAGTTCCGCCCCCTCCATCAACGTCAATATCTTCAAATAGTCCGAGGCAG
>JAPLFX010000116.1 GCA_026390445.1 Pseudomonadota bacterium | reverse complement strand
CATTGCCATCGCCTCAGGTCCAGGTGTCCCGAGCAAAGGCGAGTCTGCGGTTCGTGCCCTGGCTCTGCCGACTATTGGCACGACCTATCCTGATCTCGTCGGACAATACTACCGGGCGGCGACACCCGATGACTAAAAGTCGGTGTGGAGTTCCCTCTCTACCACGATCGGATCTGCCTGCAACGGCTCCGGCACCTAAACCATCGATGACTAAGCTCGACCTTCGTGGTGCGCCATCAACAACTTTAACTTTGGCGTCAAAGCCAACATGATAAGCCCTGCCAAAAGCGACGTCGCCACGAACATCAGGTAGAAGTCGGCCATACCTCCGAAGATGTGGAAGACTTGGCCGTCTTCGATCATTTTTTGCGCGCCAGCTAAATAACCAGCGATCAGATTAGCCGCGGCACTGGAGAGGAACCAGATCCCCATCAACAATGAGGCGTAACGCGGCGGCGCTAGCTTCGTCACCAGAGAAAGGCCAACAGGCGACAAGCAAAGTTCACCACAGGTGTGTAGGACGTAAGCTAAGGTCAGCCAAAGTGGGCTCACCAGCTGGCCATCGCGGGCCGCGAGTGAGCCGGCGACCATGGCGACAAAGCCCGCCGCCAGCAGCAGCATGCCAAGCGCCATCTTGACTGTCGTGCTGGGCTCCTTGCCGCGCGCCCCGAGGCGCAGCCATCCGGCGGCAAAGACCGGCGCGAGGATCAGGATGGCGGTGGAATTAATCGATTGGAACCAGGATGCTGGGGCTTCGATGCCGAAGAACGTGCGATCGGTAAAGCGCATCGCAAACAGGTTCATCGACGAGCCCGCCTGTTCAAAGGCCATCCAGAAGAAGATGGTGAAGACGGCGGCAATCAAAATCACCAGCACGTTCTTGCGTTCTTCCGCGGTCAGCGGGGCCCGGCTGGCGCGCTCTGCTTTTTGTGTCCGAACCTTTTTTGGCGGAGCGCCGATGTCCGGTGGGATGTACTTGTGGCGGAGGATGACGTAGCCGATTAAGCCCGCAACCATGCCAACACCTGCGGCTCCGAAGCCATAGTGCCAACCAAAGCGCTCGCTCTCACCGAGGTAACCGCAGAGCAAGGTACCAAGCAGAGCACCGAGATTGATGCCCATGTAGAAGATCGTGAAACCCGCGTCGCGACGTGGATCATCCTCGCCATAAAGGTGGCCGACCATAGTGGACACGCAGGGCTTGAAAAAACCCGTGCCAATCACGATAAGAATCAAGCCCAGGTAAAACGCCATCGCGACCGGCAGCGTCAACGTGAAATGACCGGCGGCGATAATGGCACCACCAATCAGCATCGAACGATGCGTCCCGAGCCAACGATCAGCCAGCCAACCACCGATCAACGGCGTCAAGAACACCAGCCCGGTGTACCAGCCATAGAGGTGGGCGGCATCTTGCTCCGACCAGCCCAGGCCACCCTTGGCCGTGGTCGTGACCAGATACAGCACGAGGATGGCGCGCATGCCGTAGTAGGAAAAGCGCTCCCACATTTCGGTTAAAAACAGGACATAAAGTCCGGGTGGATGCTTTTGCTTGGTGCTGGCGGCGGATGTTTGTTTCATAGGTGGCGGACCATAGCACAGCCGTTCAGGGCGGGCAATCGCCGGCAGCGGCCGGGTCCAGCTGCCACAGGGTCATGTCCTGGACCTTCATCAAGGCCCGCGCGCCGCGGGGAATACCAAGTTTTAGCTTGGTTTTTGTCTCAGTGATGAGGTAGTCGACGGCGTTTTGGCGCAGTCGGCAGCCGAGCTCTTCACCGCTGACACCGGGCGGCCAGGTCCAGGCGGGGTAGGTCATGCTCGCGTGCCATAGGTCGGCCGCAGTGAGAAAGGAACTGATATTGGTCTCGGTCGCGGCGTAGACGCGGGCAGACGCCCCTGCGGCCAGCCTTTCATTGAGCCCGGCGTGGAGACGGAAGATCGGTTTTTTGTCCATGACCTGCTGGGTCAGGTTGCCGCCATAGAGATGCTTGGTGAGTTCGCGCGCTAAGACATCCAGGCTAGAAAAGCCCAGGCCAATGCCTACGGCCAGAAAGGCTGCAGCCATCAGCTGGCGACGCTGGACACAGCCGGCAAAAAGTAGCGCCGTAGCCGTCGTGGCTAAAACTCCCAGCACCGTGAGAAAGTGACGCGACGCGACCATCGTGCCATAGGCTCCCATCGCTTCTTGCAGCAGAACAAAGCCGCCGACGACAAATAACAGCAATGGAATCAGCCGTGGCCAACGCATAAAGCGCTGCACGCCTTGACTGGATGCCCGGCTCAGTTGAGCGGCAATCGCGGCACTTACAGCCAAGAGAAACGCCGGCTCGGAGGCAAACCAGGTGAGAAGCGAACGCAGCAGCGCCCAGGGTGAGAGGCTCAGGGGCCGCGCTTCGACGATGACGCTCTGTAGGCCAGGGGCATAGGGCGTGGCAAACAGTTCACCGAGTAGCGGGAAGAAGGGATCGCCGGTGATGGCCCAGTTGCGCCAAGCGTACGGTAGAAAGCCGCAGACCATCAACGCTGCGCCGCAGCTTAACAGCAGGAGCAAGCGGCCTAGCGCTTTTGGCCAGGCTGGCAGCGATGATGGATGTGCGCGCGCAGCCATCACTGTTTGGGCGACCGCAGTGATAGCGATGACGATATAGATTATGCCCGCAGTGGGTTTGATAGCCATGGCAAAGCTCGCCCCAGCCAAGAAATACAGCGGCTGCGACGCGATCAGACCATAGAGCGAGGTCAAGGCGCAGGCGGCGAGGAAGCCGTCGTTTTTCGGTAGCATCATCGCTGCTATGAGCGTTCCGTTTAAGCATAGTCCCAGCAGAGCGGTGGTCTTAACCCCGCCAAGCCAACGGCCGCCCAAGGCGCGCAGCGCGGCAAGGCAGACGCCGTAGCCGATGGTCAGATGGGTCAGCTGGGCCAAGGCGTTTTGTTCGGCAGTGCCGCGCGCCAATAGTTTTAGCCACAGGTAGTAGTGTTCGATATCAAGCGCATATCCGGAATATATATTGGCAAGCTGCACTCCGGTTTGACCATGTCGCAGCCACATCTCGGCGAGGCTCAAATGATACAGATAAGCATCTTCTTGGCCCTGAAAGAACAGCGCATTGCCGCAGCGTAAAGCATATCCAAGGGTGACGAGCAGCAGCAGCGCACGTTCCCATGGGACTTCCGGCCAGATTTCAGACCACGGCGGTAAAAGGGGTGGGAAGCAGCAAAATAAAGCGTAGCCGATGCAGGAGGTGGCGGCGACCAGCCACGGCGCTGGTGGGGTGATCAGGCCGATGACAAAAACCACCAGGCCGCAGGTGGCGGTCCCTAAAAGAGCAGGCAGAGTGAGTTGCAACCAGCGGTGCTCTTCGCGCCAAGCGTCTGGACCGGGCTTAGTGGCGAAGGCCGTGGCGATGCGGCGCAGCGGCATCAGGGGGAGCTGGCCAAGTCCGTGCAGCAGCGGCAGTAGGGCCGCAAAGGTAAACAAGATTTTTACAGCAAACCAGGCCGGTCCAAGCGCATGCATCACTTCGGCTTCGAGCGGCATGGCATAGCTAGCAGCAAGCCACAAGGCGCAGCCAACCGCCACGATCAGGCGAGCGCGCAGCGACCGTTCTAGGAGCGTCATATCTGTGGACCTCATGGTGTAGGTGTCAGCAGGTTAGTCGGACTTTCAAACCCATGAAAGACTGCAATTGAGTCAGCATCTGGACCTGCAGACTACGCCGGTGCCGGCGTTTCCACAACTGGCCGCAGCAGCAGGCTGAGGATCGACGAGGCGATCATTGAGGCGGCGACGACGATGCCGAGTTGGCTAAACTTGGCCAACTCCTCGCTGTTCGCGCCGATCATCCACCCACCGCCGTACGAGGCGCCGGCCGCCGCCAATTGTTGCACGGAGGCGATCAGCGTCATGAAGCTACCGCGCCGGCCGGAGTCGACGCTGCGGTTGATGAGCTCCAGCCACGGCGTCATCCGCGCCGCGCCGACAGCAGAGACCAGGGTGTTGAGCACCAAGGCCACGGCAAATCCAGCATGGCCCATGTGGGCAAAAGCCAGCAGAGCTGGCACGGAAAAAAACGACGAGATGATGAACACCCGGCGGGCTCCAAAGCGGTCTGACAAGCGACCGACCAGTGGCGCCATAAACAACGAGGCGAGGCCGGCGACCAAATAGATGTGTGGTAGGTCTGCCTCGGACAGTCCGGCAATGGCGACTAGGAACGGGCTGACAAAGGGCATCAAGGCAAAGATCGACATCATGCTCATGGTCAGCGCAATGGCGACCCACGTATTCGGTTCGCCAAGCAGTCTGGCGATTCCAGACCATGCCGAATCGGTGCGACGCTGCGCCAGATGGCCCTTGACGCTGGGCAGGTAGCGCCAGGCGAGTCCCAAATTGCAGACGGTAAAGCCGCCGAGCAGCAGAAAGGTCGCGTTCCAACCGAGGGAATTTGCCACCATCAGTCCCAGCGGCACGCCGGCCACCGAGGTGACGGCAAAGGCCGCCATGACCAAACCGGTGGCTCGGCCGCGGCGATGTTGCGGGATGACGTCACCGATGATCGCGAGGATGATCGCTTGCAGCAGGCCGCCGAACAGTCCCGTCAACACCCGAGCGGCAAGTAGCCAGCCGAAACTTGGGGCGAAGCCGCATAAAAAGGTGCCAACAGTGAGGCCAGCATAGATCGTCAGCAACACCTTTTTGCGGTCAAACCGGTCCATGAACAAGGCGGCAAAGAAGCAACTGCAAGCGGCGCTAAAGGTGTAGACGGAGACCACCAGGCCAAATTCACGTGGACTGATGTGGAACACCCGCATGAGCTGTGGGCCCAGCGGCATCATGATGATGAAATCCATCAAGTGCGAAAATTGGACTCCGGCTAAGATCAGGACGATGAGCATCTCACTAGAGCTCGGACGCTCGGGTGGGGATGAAGTCGGGGTAGCGAGCATAGCGGCCTCGATGGGGTGGCAACCTAGAACCAAGGGGGGTGAGCGGATCATAGCAGGACCGCCCGTAGGATTGCCACGCAGATCCCTTTTTTCTCGGCTGGGTCTTTGCTACAAGAGAGGACTCAGGGCCGCTGAGGCCAAGTTTAAGCTTTTCGCAGGGGGGACATTATGCAGGAGCAACAGGCTCTACAGATCGGCATCGTTCGGATTTACCTCAAGGACTTGTCGTTCGAGTCGCCCAAGGCACCGCAGATCTTCCGCGAAAACTGGCGGCCTGAGATCAAGCTGGACGTCAGCGTCAGGCCAAAGAAGGTCGATGGCACCTTCTATGAGGTGTCCCTGGGCATCACCGTCGAGGCCAAGGCAGGTACGGATACCGGCTTCATCGTCGAACTAGAGCAGGCCGGCTTGTTCGATATCCGCGGCCCAGAGGGTGCCGGTCTAGAAAAAGCGCTGCGCATCTTTTGCCCCAATGTGCTTTTCCCCTATGCTCGGCAGACCATCGATCAAGCTTTGCTGCTTGGGGGATTCCCACCGTTGATGCTGGCACCGATCAATTTCGATGGTGGTGAGCAGCAAAAGCCGCAAGACCTGATGAGCTGAGGCGCCTTAGGAGGCAAGGGGAACCGGCGGCTTCTGTTGGGCACGCAATTGATTGACCTCGCGCACGAGGTTCTTATCGAAAGCGATGCCTTGCTCCGTCATCTGCTTGCTGACCCTGGCCAGGGCGGCATAGGCTTTGTCAAAACTCGGGTCGCCTTTATAACTGGCGACCAGTTCGGTAAACGCTCTGAGCAGCTCGCCCTTCTTCGCCAAGGCCAGGCCAAGGTTGTAACGTAGCGCGTGTGTCTTGGCCTTGTTGTTTAGCAGCTTGATGGCATTTTCGTAGGTGGCGATCGCTTGCTCGAAGGACTGGCGATGGGTCAAGCCGATGGCCATATTGTTGAAATGACGCGCGAGGCCATCGCCGTTTTGCGTCTCGGCCAGGAGCTGCGCGGCAAGCGACAGGTCGCCTTCTTTAAACGCCAATTTCCCTTGCTCATCTTTCAGCGGAGAGAAGACGGGATCAATGCTG
>JAPLFX010000148.1 GCA_026390445.1 Pseudomonadota bacterium | reverse complement strand
GCGAGCCGCGGCACCATTGCCGACCTGATGAAGTTTACTCGTGCGCCAGCTGGCGCGACGCCCTACGGTGCGGCCATGACCGCTGCGACCAATGCCTTCAAAAATGCCCCAAACGATGGCCGCCGTAATGTCGCCATCCTGGTGTCCGATGGCCAACCGACGGACCGCAACCCAGCGGCTGTTCTGGCGCAAGCCAACGCGCTGAAGCAACAAGGGGTCACCGTGATCGTGCTTGATTACAATGGTGCTCCTGAGACCAGCGTCGCCGACGATACCAAGCAAATGCAGGCATTTGAGGCGTCCTACTCGGTCGATCCGCGTACCGGCAAGCCGAATGGCAACCACTGGTACACCTCCAACTACGCCTCGTTTGGCGACTACATCGCCGCCCTGCTCGGCACTTCGACACAGCCAGCCTTAGCCCAGTCCATGACCTCCAGCGGTAGCGTCATCAGTGTGCAAAATTCCACCGCTCTTTTGGCTGCGTTGAACGGCTTGGTCAGCACCAGCACCGTCGCCTGCACGCAGTAATCTGCATAAAGTCTGTTCTTTCCTTGCGGGAGGGGTGCTGCGGCACACCCTCCCGCCGTCGTTTTTGCTGCCAGACCTGGCGCCCTGAGTATGGTGGTTGACAAGTGGACGAGGCGTGCGCCAGTCTGATTTGGTGGACTTCTTCCGCGCCGGTTACCGCAGCAAGGAGCTTTCGATGTCGTTAAGTGCCATCCAGTCGATCATCCAGCGTCAACGCCAGTACTTTGCCAGTGGTAAAACGCGCAGCATCGACTTTCGCGTGGCGCAGCTGCACAAGCTAAAAGACGGCATCAAGGCGCTGGAGCCTGAGATCCTTGAGGCGCTGCGACTGGATCTCGGCAAGTCGGGCTTTGAGGCCTATGGCACCGAAGTCGGCCTGATCTACGAGGAAATCAATCATTCCTTGGCGCACATCCACGGCTGGAGCAGGCCGCGCCCAGTATCGACCCCACTGGTCCATCAACCGTCGCTGAGCAAAATTCATCCGCAGCCTAAGGGCGTCGTGCTGCTGATCTCACCGTGGAACTATCCCTTCCAGCTGGTGATTGGGCCTCTGATCGGCGCTATCGCGGCGGGCAATTGTGCGGTGCTGAAGCCTTCGGAGATGGCGCCAAAGACCAGCGCCCTCATTGGACTCCTGATCAGTCGGTCCTTCTCGCCCGAATTCTGCGCCGTCATACATGGTGGCATTGCCGAGACGACGCAGCTGCTTAAAGAACAGTTTGATCATATCTTTTTTACTGGCAGCATACCGGTCGGGCGCATAGTGATGCGGGCTGCGGCCGAACATCTGACTCCGGTGACTTTGGAGCTGGGCGGCAAGAGTCCTTGCTTTGTCGATCAGGATATTGATCTGAATGTCACGGCCAGGCGGATCGTTTGGGGCAAGTTTACCAATGCGGGTCAAACCTGTGTCGCTCCTGACTACCTGCTCGTCCAGCGCGGGGTTAAGAATGACCTCGTGACCGCGATGAAGAAGCAAATCGCCGAACTCTATGGGACCGACCCGATGGGTAGCCCTGACTACGGGCGCATCATCAACGAACACCATTTCGACCGGCTGCTGCGGCTCAAAGGCGGCAGCATCGTCTGCGGTGGTCAAAGCGACCGCTCGCGCCTGTATATTGCTCCGACGCTCATCGATCACGTGAAGATGGACGACAGCATCATGGAGGACGAGATCTTTGGACCGCTGCTGCCAATCCTGACCTTCGACACTCTAGACGAAGGCCTAGCACTGGCTAAACAGCGGCCAAACCCGCTCGCTTGCTATGCGTTCAGTAAGCGTTCTGCGTTCAGCGATCGGATCATCGACGAGCTGCCGTTTGGCGGCGGCTGCGTCAACAATGTCTTGATCCATCTCGCTGTGCCCGGCTTACCCTTCGGTGGCATCGGCAGCAGCGGTATTGGAGCATATCACGGCGAGCAGGGGTTTCAGGCCTTTTCGCACCTAAAGTCAATTTTAAAATCGCCGTTTATGTTTGATCTTCCGCTGCGCTATCCGCCCTACAAAAAGCGCTTACGCTTGATGCGTCAGCTGATGCGGTGATCTTCTACTGCGAGTTGACCGAGCCGGCGGTGACGATGTTGACCTGCGGCTTCGAATGGTTGGTGCAAAATCCTTGCATGGAATAACTCTGGCCCGGAGCGATGGCGCTGTTTAGTCCGGCCAACGGTTTGATTAAAAGCGTGGCGCCCTGATCGAGCGTGGTGAGGTTCCACACTTGATCGATGGTCGCGCCATTTTTAACTAAGACGATGGACCAGTTGCTGATCGCTGTTTGACCTTGGTTGGTGACGATCACGTCGGCGCAGTAGCCATAGTCCCACTGCGACTTGGCTTTGAGACTTACCAGCAAGGAGCCCGACGTCGGCGCTGGTGATGGTCCTGATGATGGGGACTGAGACGGCGACGGCGCTGACGATCCAGGGGTGGTCGGTGCGGATGGTTGCGGTGCTGGCGGTGATTGTGGGCCCTGTTGCGTCGGCAGGGGGGACTGCTGGTTTGGGTTTCCGTGAGCATTTCGTGCCAGCTCTAGGGCTATCGAGCGGCTGAATTGTCCGGCTGCGGGTCCACCGTTACAGCTGCCGTCTGATTCGCCGGGGAGCTTGATCCAGATCAGGGCGTCGAGACCAGGCGTGGGCGTCGGCATCGTCGGCGCGCGGCCAATGGCGCGGCCGCTTGGGTTGCACCAATCGTTGCCTGATGTCGGTCCATTGCCATTGCGGCTGCTGTCGATGACGAAGTTCTTGGCGACGATGGCGCGGATATTTTGCCCATAGGTAATCGATACGTCGTCGGCGATAAAGTTCGATACATTGAGGGAGAATCCGTCCGCATCGGCCACACCCGAGGCTTGCAGGCGCTTTCCGGCCTCATCTGCGGCTAGCCAGTTGGCATGGCCGGCGTCGATATAAACCCTGGCATTGGGGGCTTGTTTCAGTCGCTTGACCGCGGCACTGAGCAGGGAATAGCGCTCCGTCCGCTGCGCTTCGTTAAGGCAATCGGTCTGTGCCAACGCATCCGGTTCGAGGATGATGATCGCCTTTGCTGAGCCAATGCCGACGGCAAAGGCGTCGATCCATTGCTGGTAGGTGCTAGCCTGAGCCCCCCCTGCAGAAAAACTGCCGCAGTCACGGTTGGGAATATTGTAGGCCACCATGACCGCCGTCTTTGCCGCCGCATTTGCGCCATCGGCTTGCTGCTTGACGCGGGCGCCAACGCTGTTAGCATCGCCGCCGACATACCACACGGCGACCGAACTGTCGGCGATGGTTTGCATGAGGTTAGCGTCTGGATCACTGGCTGCTCGCATCGCTGCTAGATCATTACCCGCATTGGTCATCTTCGGCAGGTAAAAAGGTGATGTCGCCTGGGCGTCGAGCAACAGCGAAGAGCCTTGCGTCTGGGTAAGCTTGCAGGCACTGCTGACGAGCATGCCTAGCGCAAGCAAAGATTTAAGCTGGGTTCCGGACGCCATGGTGTCGGTCCTTTACGAGGTCGGAGCGCTAAGCTCCACGACATGGGTATTATCCTAAACAATATGCATGATCCACGCCAACGAAGTCTGATCTTGTTCTCGGTTCTTAGCTGCGTTCTGAGCGACCAAGGATTAGACACTGGCGGGTAGATGGCAAATGTTTATACACGATGATAAGATGGCCGATGAATCCTGATGCACCAAGCCTCGACCAGGCGGGGGTGTTCCCCACCAAATTCGGCCCCTGTAGTGGAGAATCGGTGTGTGCAATCGCAGATCAGGGTGGCGAGTTGGCCGGTTAGAGGTGCTGATTGGTCGCCTGCTCTGCGCTGGCGCATGGGTCGCCGCGACTCCGGGCTTGGCCACGCCCCTCATAGGTGATTTTGCCGCGGCCTATGATTCACCGGAGGCCGCGGTGGACAATCCGGCAAATGCTGGATTTATTGCGCATAGCGGGTTTTCTGGTAGTGCAGAGGGTATGAAGCAGGAAAAGATCTCGGCCCGCTACCCTGGACTTGAACCGATTGTCGTCAACAACAATAATTTCAGCCTGCCACTGGCGAAGCCTGGACTGATCCTTAAGGTGACGCCAAATCTCGGCATTGGTGGATTTGTCGTGCCGCCGATTCCTTACACTTTTACGGTCTCCAAGGCGCATTTGCCGGTGATTTTGCTCGGCCAGCCATTTTACCTGGATGCGAAAATAAAGGCCCAGCTTCAGGGCTTAGGCAATCTCATGTTTGGCTATCGGTTAAACGAAAACTTCGGACTCGGCTTTGGCGTTGACTATACCGCAGTCAAATTCAGCGCGTTGCTGTCCGAGTCGCAAACGGGTACGACGCTGGCTAACGCCGATGGTTCAGCGACTCTGATCAATGCCAATATAGGTGCGCGGGTACAATTGGCCGGTGGCCGTGTCAGCTTCGGTATGGCGACGACGGTCGTGCAAATGCGGCAGGTGCAGCTGGACGTTTCATCGCCATTGATCAACGGCGGTAGTGCCGGCGACGCCTTAAAGTCGGTGAGCTCGGGGCTGAATGTTCAGCGGCAGTTTGGTGGCGCTTTGGCTGGAGTCCGTCTAAAGCTAATCCCAAAGATCACCGTGATGGGTGAAGTTCGCTACACCCGCAGTGACCCAAGCCAAGAGTCAATCTCAGTGGTTAATCTGAAGAAGGAAACGGTCGACGCGCGCGACGTCATCGCCTTTCGCGGCGGCCTCGTTGTGAGCGCCGCCCCGCGTATTAACCTCCTTGGCGGATTTCGCTACGAGCCTAGCCCGATCGGGCCAGGACGACTGGGCGATGATCCCCGAGTCGGCTTTGGCACGGCGGAATTTCTCACCTCGGTGGCCGGCTTTGCCCCTCTTGGCGAATACTACATGATTGGCGGCGGGCTGCAGCTCGGCGTGCTACAGGCCACGCATCAACGAGCTAATCAAAATGATTACTGGCGCTTGGTTCTCGAAGGTGGCGTGACCTTCACCGAAGCCTCCATCGGCATCGAGGAGTCTGGAGAACTACCAGGAGCTTATTACTACCGAAAGATCGCGACTGTCGGCGGGCTTCGATTCAATTTTTGACACTGTGCCCTTTAGGTTGTGTCGGGTACGGGCAATTTTGGTCGAGCGGCACACAGTCACTCGCGCGATATTGTTGCGATGTAGATGGGTCGCCGCAGTCCTTCCGCGCTTGCCGGAGTCAGCGCATTAAGCGAGTAAAATTAGGGTTTTTAACGGTAGGTTAGGTGGTTAAACTAAGCTCCATTTGGTGCGGAAAATAAAACGCTCAAGTTTTCGCGTTGATATGCCGATAGTAACGACTGCACCTGAGGGTGGACCCAGAACATTTCGGCTCGGCGGCGGCCGGGCAAATGGGGCGGCAACTTGAAGTTTAAAGCAACAAAGCATAGAGTCCTAGCGATGCGCTGGTCTGTCACCTTGATGCTGACTTTAGGGTGTTCGAATGCTACCCCTGAAGCGGTCCAGATGGGCAAACTCGATGGCGGCACATCGCCCGGTGATGCCCAGCCGCTAAACGCGACTGCTGCGGCAAAACCCACACCCGCAGTTGCTGCTCCAGCTAAAATCGCCATTCCGGACCTGGCTGGCTTTCTTAAGGCCTCGTACAAAGTCCAAGTACGCTTAGATGGCAAGGACGGGCCTTTTGGCCTCCTCAACCTACTGCATCTAGATGCCTGCAATGGCAATGTCGATATTTCTTTAAATCCTTCGCTCCAGGCTCTCGATGCCGGAGACATTAGTAAGTTCCTCGTGATTGGAGCGGCGGCACCCATCGATTGCCCGAGTATCAATAGCCATTTCGCCATCGCCAAGGTGTTATCCGGCTTATTTTCCGGTGGGACCCCGGGAGCTGGGCTACCAATCAAGAAGGAAGGCGATATCCTTGCACTGACCTTGCTTAATGGTGTTGCCTTCAATCCAGCAAGGCCGCTTTTTCCATCGTTGCTTGCGGGCAAAAAAGAGGCTTTAAGCGTCCTTCAAGCCACGGCGGCGAGCAAGGCCACCCTCGACGGTAAGGACTATTCAGGCTCGTTTTCCCTCAGAATGGTCGAATTTGGCACTCCCTACAAGCCACCAGGAATGAACGTCACCTTCCCCAATTCGATGTACTTTGTTGATAGCGCCCAGGGCTTCGCCGGCTTAGATCCACTGAAGGGATTGCTGTTTGATGAGCTCGGCTTTCGCATCAGTCTAGATCCCATCTCGATCACCCAGATTATCGTAAAGGGGCAGGCGGATAGACTTATTCCCGTGATCGCCTCAGTGCCCGATGAAGCGCTTGACGGTATTTTGAAGTTCGTCTCGCCTTTAATTAAAGGGGTTGTGGCTAGCAAAGGCTTGGACAATCAACTCGTCATGGGGGTGGCAAAGGATATTGCGGTCACTATCACCATCGACTTGATCGCTCAGGAAGGCACGGATAAGCCAAACACATCGGCCGACCGCGGCGAAATCTATGGGGCCGCTATGCCGGCTGCGAAGCCGCCCGCCACACAGACTACGACGCCGGCCGCAACGTCACCGTCTACGGTAGGACTGTAATATGTTCGGCCTGCGCTCCTATAAGGTGTTGATCAGCCTGCTGCCTTTGTTGACAGCAAGCTGTGGTCCACGCTTAAAACGAGCGAACGATGTGGCATACCTGTTTGATAAGCCGCCGGCATCGGTGTCGGACATCGCCACCACGATCTGTCAGTCTCTAGGCAAGCGGGTAGCGCCGCCGAACACCAAGGGCATGCTACCACAGCTTGGCTCTTGTGATGGTGCTGGTTTGGCCGCAGTCGACTTTAACAAGATCTCGTCATTCACCTTCACCGATCTTCCTGGTCAGACCGTTGCGCAGCAAGCAAAGTCGGATGTATTTACTAAGTCGATACGAACCCAGCTGTGGCTTAACCGGACTATCCCTGACCTTTTGGTGGTTCTTTCAGACATCATGAAACAGGGCGAATTGCTCGCTGTTGGTGAGGTCAAGCTTCCTGACAGTGTGACAAAGAATTTTGAAAACCTACTCAAGCCGGTCGTCAAAATCACCGAAAAGCCAACTCTGAACATCGATGATTTAACCTTTAGCGTGAAGCTCAATGTGGTTACGTCTGGCGCCGTTTTAATCGCCAACGACATCGCACTAAACGGTAAGTTGTTCAACAATGGCATTGCTGTGACGATATCGACGACCAAGCCGTATCCGGCGTACGAAAAGTCCATTCTACAGTCTTTTGATATTGTATTTTTGGTGATTCCCTATGCCAACGATATCTATCTCGACATGGCAGTCAATCTGAATATCTACAATATCGGTCTGAATGGTCCGATCGACAAAAATATCAATTCGATTTTTGGCACGGCA
>JAPLFX010000027.1 GCA_026390445.1 Pseudomonadota bacterium | reverse complement strand
TAACTTGACGACCGCCTCATACATCGCGGCCTTGGCCAAGTCCTGACTTCGTATATAAAGCTGATCGTGGCCAGCCCTGAGAAGCTCATTGAGCTCCGTGCGATTCCACTTATAACCCGATCCGCTATAAAGGATAAAATGCCGCTCAAGGCTGATAAACAAGTCGAAATCCGTCACCGAATTATCAACTAGTCTATCAACCCCGTAAAAAGAATATTCCTTGGTCACCATGGGCGCTGTGGATATCGTGCTCATCACCTGCCTCCAACTGCTTCAAGCCTTTCGGCAAACCAGAGGAAATCTTGAGCCGAACACCATTACCCCATTACTTCTAGTCACTTATAGGCCCTGGCTATGTCAGGGCCCCTTACCTAAATACTTCTGAGCGACAAACTCACCCTCGCCCAGCTTACACCACTGCCGTTCACACCCCACCGGCGTCACAAGATCACCCTTCTTCAACATACGTGTCACAGGGTGATCGGTCCCAGGTCCCTGGCGCACATTTAAATTTTTCACCTTGACCAAAAGCCCCGGCCCGCCACTCGCCTGAACCGATCTCTCTGCGTCGGCCGGTGTCGTCGCCTCCGGAGCAGCGACCGGAGTTGCTGCAACCTGCCCAACCGAAGCCTGTACCGGAGCCTCGCCAGTGTCACTCCCAGGTGCGTCGGGAATCTTCGCCGCCTCCTGCACTGCACCGACAGGTTCGGAACCAGCGACCTCACCGTCGCCAGCGCAGGACCAAACCATCACCAAAGCCAAAGCTGCACCAAGTCGCAAAACCATTTAGAAGGCCTCCAAAGCATCACAAAAAATTGCCCAGGGACTAACGTTACTAATCCTAAGTGACCGCCAGTACCCGGTCAACTCTCAGAGCTTTCGACTCATCCAAGCGTCAAAACTAATGATCCCCAAGATGACACAATTCGCCATCCAGGCCGACACCACGGGAGGTATCGTGCCGCGCAGGCCCAAAGCCCTCCCGGCACTCATGATAAACCAATAACTAATTCCAATAAAAAAGGCGACTAGCACGCCCTTAGTAGTTTCCGTTGCGCGCTCAGACTTGTAACCAAACTTGAGTCCAATGAGACTGACGACGAAAGCCGCAAATGGGTAGGCCAATTTTCCATGCAACTCGACCTTATACTTGATCGTGTCCATACCCTGCTGTTCGCCACGCTCAACCTTTTCGGCCAACTCACCGATACTCAATTCGTTAGGATTGCGCCGATCCTTCTTTAACTTCTTTGGTTCAATCGGCAACGCTACGGCAAGAGTGTCAGCATAATCCAAATGATCCAAGGTGCCGTTGCGCTTAAAGTGGAGGATTTTGATACCCTTCAGATACCACGTCCTGGTATCAGCAGCGTATGTCGCAGAGTCAGCCTCTGTCGACTGCAGCGGCCGAAAATTAGCCCGCACTTCGACCATTTTAACATGACTCAACGTGCTGGTAAGTGGCTCGAAATCCTGAAAATTAATCAACGTCTGCCCTTGCCGCAGCCACTTCGTATCACCGGAAATCTGATCGTCACGCTCCTTACGCATCTGTACTTCGTGGATGTAATGAACCTTCTGCGCTAGGCTAGGAATCCAAAATTCGCCAAGCCCCAAAGACACTAGACTCATCAAAAAACCGCCGCAGGCCAGCGGTGCACCAATCTGCCAAGGCCCCATCCCAGCCGACCTCATGGCCGTGATCTCGTTGGTACGACTAAGCAGAATCATCGCAATGACCGAGGCCAAAAGTCCTGCAATCGGCAACGCCTGAATCACTTGGCCAGGGATTTGAAACAGGTAGTAGCGAAAAATATCTTGGGGTAAAGGAGCGTACTCTGCAAATTCCCTCGAAGACTTCCCAATAAAATCAAACAGTACGAAGAGAAAAACCGTTAAGGTCACAGCACCCAAAACATACTTTAAATAATCTTTGAGAATATAGAAGAAAAACTTCATGCCTTACCGTCTAGTCCAAGCCGAACAGCCCCCTCACGAACGCTGACCGCATGCGCCCGGAGCACCGGCAAACCCTTTCTCCCTCGCTCTAGCGTTCCCAAAACTCGCACAAATGTGGCCTCACCCGAAGTGAGACCAACCGCTTCACCCCCCAGGTCGGTCAGTACGACTAATATCCGCGCCTCATCATCGCTGATCACAGCATAGGTACCGTGCTCACTCAACTGCACCACCTTGCCGACCGCAATCACATCGCGACCAGTATAGGCCCCAGACCCCAGATGAAGTTCCTTTAAAGTCAAAGTCTCTGGGTGGGAAAGCACCGTCCTACCCCAGCGCTGAAAAAGCACATCATCTGCCTGAGAGGACAGGCTACGATTGCAGCCTCCCAATAACCCCACCAGGCCAACCAGACCTGCCCATCTGTTCATGAGCCCCCCCGCGCCATAAAGTCCAAGTCTATCACAGCCTAACGATACACCGAAAAGCAAAACCCGCTCTCGGCTACAGCCGATAAGCGGGTTCATAGTGCGTGGACACGGCATCTACTAGAGGCGCAAGCCCCTTAGGACTTAGCCTTCTTCTTGCCGACAGGCGCCTTTGCCTCTGGCGTAGCAGCGACCTGCTTCGCACCTTGGAAGTCTACCAGCTCTAAGAAGGCCATATCTGCCCCATCTCCGAACCGGAAGCCCTTTTTCAGAATTCGCGTGTAACCACCTGGACGAGTCTTGAAGCGCTCGGCGAGATCACTGAAAACTTTACTCACGGCCGCATCATCGTAGAGGTAACTAAGCGCCTGACGGCGCGCGTGAAGATCCCCACGTTTGCCCAAAGTGATCATCCGATCAACAATCCCGCGAAGCTCCTTAGCCTTCGGCACTGTCGTTTCGATTCGCTCATGCAACACCAGCGAAGTGGCCATGTTTCGCAACATAGCCAAGCGGTGGGATGTAACTCGACCTAATTTCCGGTAGCCCTTAAGGTGGCGCATATCTGCCTCTTATTGCTTCTGATCTTCATCTTGTTTACGTAGCGTCGACGGATCAAACCCGTCAATTTTCATACCAAGCGACAAGCCCATCTCACTCAGTATATCCTTGATCTCATTCAGCGACTTACGACCGAAATTCTTTGTCTTCAGCATTTCAGCCTCGGACTTCGTCACAAGCTCGCCAATATACTTAATATTCGCATTTTCGAGGCAGTTCGCAGCCCGAACGCTCAGCTCAAGGGAATCAACCGTCTTGAACAGATTCTCGTTCAAGCTAGCCTTACCGGAACCATCGTCGAAGGACTTAACCTCCTCCTCTTCCGCCTCGTCAAAATTAACAAAGATCGTCAGCTGCTCTTTAAGAATCTTAGCAGCATATGCGACCGCATCATCTGGACGCACAGCACCATTGGTCCAGACCTCGACGGTCAATTTGTCGTAGTCAGTCATTTGACCAACACGCGCGTTGGATACGTTGTACGCGACTCGCCGGACCGGCGCGAAGATCGAATCGATAGCGATCACCCCGGTGGGCAAATCGTCGGTGCGGTTAGCATCAGCCGAAACATAACCACGACCGTGACGAACGATCATTTCCATGCTCAGTTTGCCACCATCGTCAATGGTCGCAATCACCTGATCTGGGTTTAAAACCTCAACGTCACCATCCGTCTGAATATCTCCGGCCTTCACAACCCTAGGACCCGACGCCTCAAGCTTAAGAGTTGCATCATCGTCGCCAAGGTAGCGCAGATTCACCTGCTTCAGATTGAGGATAATATCAGTCACATCCTCCTTGATACCAGGCACCGTCGAGAACTCATGATCGACACCTTGGATCCGAACAGCCACAATCGCTGCCCCATTAATACTGGACAGCAAGACGCGCCGCAGACTGTTACCAAGCGTCAATCCATAGCCCCGCTCCAATGGACGGGCCACAAACTTGCCATAAGTCTCGCTCAGGACGTCCGCTTCAAGGCTCTTAGGACGAATTAGATCTTGCCAGTTACGATGCATAGAATCCCCGTTAATACGCAAAAGCGGTAACAGACCAAGGAGGAGCACTGCCTTACTTCGAGTAGAGCTCGACGATCAGACGCTCTTTAACAGGCAACCCAATATCGTCACGTGTAGGCTGAGCGACAACCTTACCAGTTGCCTTGCCATGGTCAACCTGAACCCAAGGCAACGCCAAGCGCCGAGCAAATAGCTCGCCAGACGACTTAAACTGCGATTTTGACTGGCTCTTTTGGGCGACCGTCACGACGTCCCCGACTTTCAGGCGGGCACTCGGGATGTTGCAGCGCTTACCATTGACCAACACATGATTGTGCCGCACAACTTGCCGTCCCTCATTGCGGCTTCGCGAAAAGCCCATGCGGAATACAACGTTGTCCAGACGCAGCTCAAGATTCCTGAAGAAAATCTCGCTTGTCACGCCACGCTCGAGCACCGAATGCTCGAAGGTTAGGCGGAACTGCCGCTCAAGGAGGCCATAGACGCGCTTGACCTTCTGCTTCTCACGAAGCTGACTACCGTACTCTGAAACCTTCGCGCGACGCTGACCATGCTGGCCAGGAGCGTAACCTTTGCGCTCGAAGGCGCACTTGTCAGTCATACAACGCTCGCCTTTGAGGAACAGTTTCATACCCTCGCGGCGGCAAAATCTACAAACGGGACCTGTGTACCTGGCCAAAGCCAATCCTCCAGTTACGAACTGAAACGAATATTACATCGAACAGAAATTAAACACGGCGCCTTTTCGGCGGCCGGCAACCATTGTGTGGAATAGGCGTCACATCCTTGAGGAGAGTGACTTTCATACCTGCAGCAGCAATTGCCCGAACCGCGCTCTCCCGCCCCGCCCCGGGACCGTTTACGAGAACCGCAACCGACCTCATACCTGAGTCCATGGCTCGCCGAGCAGCCTCTTCAGCCGCAACCTGAGCCGCAAATGGGGTACTCTTACGAGACCCTTTGAAACCCTTGGCACCGGAGGTAGACCAAGCAACGACGTCGCCATTCACATCAGTGATAGTGATAATCGTATTATTGAACGTGGCCTTGATATGAGCAACTCCGTTTGGGACATTGCGCTTAATCTTCTTCTTTTTAACCGGTGCCTTCATGGGCAGCAATCCTCTCAGAAATTCTCAAACCAAAACTAGACGCTCTATTACTTAGAAGTCGGTGCTTTCTTCTTGCCAGCGACCGTCTTACGCGGACCTTTACGGGTCCTAGCATTCGTCTTGGAACGCTGTCCGCGAACCGGCAGACCCCGACGATGCCTGATCCCACGGTAACACCCGAGATCGACCAAGCGCTTAATATTAAGAGCGACTTCCCGACGAAGGTCACCCTCAACAGTAAAGGCGTCAAGTGCCTTGCGGATCTCATTAACTTGATTCGGATCGAGATCTCCAGCCTTCATGTTCGGATCGAGACCTGCAGTCTCAACGATCTTCCGGCTAACCAGCCGCCCCACGCCATAGATGGACTGAAGGGCGATATCGATACGCTTATTGTTCGGAAGGTCGACACCAGCTATCCGTGCCATTTCTAGAACTCCTATCAGTCAGGCAGAATTATCCCTGACGTTGCTTGTGCTTCTTAACTTCGCAAATGACGCGTACCACACCGGACCGACGGATCACTTTGCACTTATCACACATCGGTTTCACGCTCGCGCGAACTTTCATGACTACCCTCTATTACGCTCTTACTTGGTCCTGTAAACAATTCGCCCACGGGTTAGATCGTATGGCGAGATCTCTAATTTCACTTTATCGCCAGGCAAGATTCTAATGAAATGCATTCTCATCTTACCGCTAATGTGCGCCAGAACCTCATGCCCATTCTCTAATTGCACCATAAACATGGCATTCGGGAGTGGCTCCTTGACGGTGCCCTCAACTTCAATAACGTCTTCCTTTGCCATGCGTAACCACAGTCCCTTAATCGGGTTTAAAAATGTTGCAGCAACCTACCCTAACTAACTCAAATCGGCAAGGACTTGCAGACCTGAGGCCTAGGATACCTCAAAGGGCCCCGATTACCCCCCTGAGATCCTTATAAATCGACTCTAGCTCCCCGACTCCAGAAACCTGTTTGACCAGGCCCTTTTCCCTATAATATTGGACAACTGGGGCCGTACTGCGGACATAAACATCCAAGCGAACCGCAACTGCTTCAGGCCGATCGTCGACCCGCTGCGCTACCATGCCCCCGCACTTATCACAGATGCCAGCCCGAGTGGGAGGGTTTTCTGTCTGGTGATAGGTCGCCCCACACCCACCGCAAACTCTTCGGCCACTCAGCCTAGCTATCAACTCAGCCCGAGGCACTTCCAATTGCACCACGGCTTTGACGCACTGGGCATCCCCGAGCGACTCCAAAGTCCTGGCCTGATCTATATTTCTCGGATAGCCATCGAGCAAAATGACATCCTCAGGAGCCGAGGTCAGAAGTTCCTCCTTCAGCACCTGAAAGAGAATCTCATCCGAGACAAGTTCCCCACGCTCCATGATCGAGTGGGCTATCTTGCCGATCTCGGTACCCAGTTTGACATGCTTGCGCAAAGCATCGCCTGTCGACACCTTGCGGTAGCCCTCGCGCTTGGCAAGCAGTTCAGCCTGGGTGCCTTTACCGGCCCCGGGAGCCCCTGTCAGAACGATGATCATATCCTGCTGCCTCCGGTTCTGCTCCGAATTGCAGTTCCCTTTAGGAACGCATCATAACGCAGTGACTGGCGGTGGGCATCGATTTGGCGAAAGGTCTCAAGCGCCACCCCCACCACGATCAGGAGGCTTGTCCCACCAAAATAAAATTGGATATTGAATTGACTCGTCAGCAAGGCGGGAAGAACACAAAGCGCAGCTAAGTACAGCCCCCCAGTCAGGGTCAAACGGCTAACCACTTTGTCGAGAAACTCCGAGGTCCTCGCCCCTGGACGAATACCGGGTATAAACCCGCCGTGCTTCTTCAGATTCTCCGCAATATCGTCAGCCTTGAAGGTGATCGAGGTATAGAAGAAGGCAAAAAATACAATCATGACCACGTATACCAAGTTGTAAAACCAACCGCCCGGATGAAACAGCAAGCTCAAAGCGCTGCCAATCGGCGTATCGGGCCATAGTCCCTGGATAGTGACCGGAAACTGCAAGAGAGAACTAGCAAAGATGGGTGGAATCACCCCAGCACTGTTGACACGCACCGGTAGGTGAGAGTTTTGCCCACCATAAACTTTCTTCCCAACCTGCCGCTTCGCGTATTGAATCGGGATTTGCCGAGCGCCCTGCTCAATGAACACGACCCCCGCTGTCACCGCCAGACACACACCGAGTATCAAAAGAACTCGCCCGGCATCCATTTCAGCATTCGCATACTGCTTATACGTACTGGTAATCACGTTCGGAATTGTCGCCACAATACCAGCAAAAATGATCAGAGACATACCATTGCCGACGCCGCGCTCAGTGATCTGCTCGCCCAACCACATGATGAAAGCCGTCCCTGCGGCGAGTGACAAAACCGTCACGAATTTCCATACAAGTCCCGGATTGAGCACCATTCCGCGCCCGCCAAGAGCTGAGCTCTCGAGCGTATTCGCGATCATCACGCCCTGTACGATCGCCAGCACTACCGCCCCATAGCGAGTATACTGCGTGATCTTTTTGCGGCCCGCATCGCCCTCTTTGGAAAGCTGCTCCAGATGAGGGACCACTACCGTCAGCAGCTGAGCAATGATTGAAGCAGAAATATACGGCATAATACCGAGAGCGCACACACTGAAGCGCTGCAGCGCACCCCCAGAAAACATGTTGAACATGCCAAAAAGGTTTGCTCCCTGATTCTTGAAAAAATCAGACAACGCCGCTGTGTCTACGCCGGGGATCGGAATATGAACGCCGATCCGGTACAGTGCCAGGAACCCCAACGTAAACAGAATCTTCTTCTGTAAATGATTGAGTGTGCCTTCAGGCAGTTTCGCAATCCTTTGACCCACGCCCATCCCCTTTTGCGACCGTTGCAATTCCTTAGCGGACTTGTCCCGTAAGCTTAAGGGATCCACCGGCTTTTTCAACAGCTGCTTGGGCCGAAGCGCTCGCCCGATCGACAAAAATGTCCAAGCGCTTTGTCAATTCGCCACGTCCGAGTAGCTTAATTGGCAAATCGGCGTTACGAACCAGGCCAGCCTGATGCAGAGCCTTTAAATCCACCTTGGTGCCATCAGCAAAGGATGCCAACGATTCTAGGTTGATCACGTTGTATTCGGTGCGGAAGTTGTTAGTGAAGCCGCGCTTTGGCAAACGCATGTAGAGCTTCATCTGGCCGCCCTCAAAGCCGGGACGAACGTTACCGCTCTTGCGGGCCCGCTGGCCTTTGTGACCCTTACCGGCTGTTTTACCTAGGCCGGAGCCGATACCGCGGCCGAGACGCTTACGGGTCCGGTGTGAGCCAGCGCCCGGGCTGAGATTTCCAAGCGAAGCCAACTCGCCCAATTCTTTATCCTTAGCCATGTCCAAATCCTCAGCTCTTCAGCTCGTAGCTGACTAGGTGCTTTACTTTGTTAATCATCCCGCGGATACAATTGTTGTCCTTGTGAACAACAACCAAGCCAATGCGGCCAAGGCCAAGGGCCTTAACTACCTTGCGGAGTTTCTCTGGCTCGCTGATCAAACTGCGAGTCTGGGTAACATGAATCTCTGCCATGCCAATGCTCCTTACTGGACTGATGCCTCAGCTTTAGCTTTGGCCTTCTCGGTCTTAGACCGCTTCTTTGTATCGAACTCATCGCGCTTTTGTTGCGCATGGGCAGGATCGACACCGCGGGCTGCGGCGTACTCTTCAATAGTTTGCAATTGAAGCAGACCATTGATGGTGGCCCGAACAACGCTACCAGCGTTCTTCGTCCCGTGGACCTTACACACAATGTCCCTAATTCCGGCCAGCTCGGTGAGGACTCGAACCGCGCCACCTGCGATGATGCCTTTACCTTTTTGGGCAGGGTGCATTTGCACACTGCAGGCACCGTAGCGCCCAACGACTTCGTAGGGGATGGTACCCTCAAAGTTAGGTATCTTCACCATGTTCTTCTTAGCCTGCTCCGATGCCTTGCGAATTGCATCTGGAACTTCACCCGCTTTTCCTAATCCGTAGCCAACGCGCTCCTTGCCGTCCCCGACGACGACCAAAGCGCTAAAGCTGAAGCGGCGACCGCCCTTCACGACCTTCGCCACCCGGGCTATATGGATGACTCGGTCCTGTAATGGATCGGATTCCGCTCTTTGTTCGCGTGCCACTTTATATCCCCACTAAATTGAGTCGACTACTAAGTCCTAGAACTGGAGCCCGCCTTCGCGGGCGCCTTCTGCGAGCGCCTTAACGCGCCCGTGGTAGGTGAACCCGTTTTTATCGAAAACAACAGAACCGATATTCTTCGCCTTACAGCGATCGGCCAACGCCTTACCCAACTCCACACAGACGCCGATGTTGGCTCTGCGGTGCTGGCCCTTTTCAAAGGAGCTAACACAGGCGAGGGTCTCGCCCTTAATATCATCGATCACCTGAGCGTAAACGTGCCGATCCGACCGGAATACCGACAGACGAGGACGCTCCGTTGTCCCAGAGATCTTCTTTCTGATCCGCTTCTTACGCCGCTCGCGCAGCACTGCTTTTGCTGAGGTCTTTGCCATGATTCGTTCCTGATTCTAGTTAGCCGTTACTTCTTGCCAGCGGCCTTACCGACTTTAGTCGCAATCTTCTCATCTTCATAACGAACGCCCTTGCCATGGTATGGCTCGGGTGGACGGAATCCTCGGATCTTAGCCGAAACTTGCCCGACCATTTCTTTGTCCGCACCACTTACCACGATCGTGGTCTGGGCTTCAACCTTGAGCTCGATGCCGGCAGGAGCATCGAATAAAACCGGGTGACTATAGCCTAAGCTCATCGTCAGCCCCTTCCCCTGAGGGGCCGCCCGATAACCGACCCCAACCAATTTTAGCCTGCGACTAAAACCCTCAGTCACCCCAGTGACCATATTGCTCAGCAAGGTTCGTGTCAGACCATGAAAGCGACGCAGCTCAATGGCGTCACTTTTAGGAACGACCGTAAGGACTTGACCTTCAACCTTGACATCGACGTGTTCATTGAACTGACGCGACAAAGCACCCTTTGGTCCCTTGACGTTGATAGTCGATCCGCTAACTTTAATCTCAACCCCTTTTGGCAGGTTGATCGGCTTTTTTCCAATGCGTGACATTCTTAAATCCGCCTACACTTAACTTAGTAGATCGAGCAAATATACTCACCACCGATGCGGGCTTCACGTGCCTGCCGATCGGTAAGGAGCCCCTTGGAAGTAGACAAAATTCCGAAACCGAACCCGTTCTTAACAAATGGGATCTTATCGGCGCCAACATAAAAGCGGCGGCCTGGGCGGCTCTTACGCTCTAGCCCTGCAATCACGCCCTTACCCTCGTCGGTGTACTTCAGCGCGATTTTCAGGATACCCTGCTTGTCGTCGCGAACGCACTTGTAGGCGCGGATGTAGCCTTCTTCTTTAAGAAGGTGCGTCAAGCCGATTTTCATCTTCGAGGCCGGAACGTTGACAACTTCAAGCCCAGCATGCTGCGCATTACGGACTCGGGTCAAAAGGTCGGCGATAGGATCGGTGATGTTCATCGAACAGAAACTCCGGTTATCAATATATCGTCAAATTACCAGGAAGCCTTGGTTACACCTGGCAGCAAGCCCTTAAGTGCCATCAAGCGGAAGCAGATCCGGCAAATACCAAACTTACGATAAACCGCCTTTGGACGGCCGCAGTTATTGCACCGGGTGTAGGCACGTGTTGAGAATTGAAGCCCGCTCTTGACATCACGCCATTTGAGCTTCTTTTCCTTCATTTCAGTGCGCAATGCTTCCTTCCGCACGGTGACCTTGCGGTTGACATTGTTGCACTTCTCAATGAGGGCTTGCTTAGCCATTCAATCAGACTCCTATCGATACCCTAATCAGGTCTTCCTGAATGGGAAATTGAACTTATCTAGTAGCGCCTTCGCTTCAACGTCGGACTTAGCGGATGTTACAATCGTGATACCAAGACCACGAACCCGGTCGACCTTGTCGTAATCGATTTCAGGAAAGATGATCTGTTCTTTAATACCGACGTTGTAGTTGCCGCGGCCGTCGAATGCCTTGGCAGAAAAACCGCGGAAGTCACGGATGCGAGGAACCGTGATATTAATGAACCGATCAAGAAACTCGTACATCCTATCACCGCGCAAAGTGACTGCAGCCCCAATGGGCATGCCCTCACGCAGCTTGAACGTCGCGATGCTCTTCTTGGCCTTGGTCGTAATCGGCTTTTGCCCAGTAATCGCAGTCAAGTCGTTGATCGCGCCTTCAAGCGTCTTGATATTCTGCGTCGCGTCGCCTTGACCGATGTTGACTACGATCTTTTTGAGCGCCGGAATACGCATAGGGTTAGTCAGACCCAGCTCGGACTTAAGAGCAGCAACCTGCCCTTTGTAATGCTTCTTTAATGTCGGCTCGTTTTTCACCGTTATCCCCATCTTCCCAAACAGTATGACACTACTGCCTTTTAACTAGAGAACTTCCGGCGCCAACGAGGCAATCCGGCCGTAACCTTTAACGCGAACCTCGCGGGCGACTGGTCCAAAAATCCTTGTCCCTACAGGCTCATTTTCCTTGCCCTTGATCAGAACGCAGGCATTCTCGTCGAAGCGAATGGTCGAACCATCGTCGCGTTGAATTTCCTTCTTGGTACGCACAACCACAGCTTTGTGGACCGTGCCCTTCTTAACCTTGCTGTTAGGCAGGGCCTCTTTGATCGAGACGACGATAATATCGCCAACGGAAGCATAGCGGCGTTTACTGCCACCGATAACCTTGAAGCACTTGACGCGCTTTGCGCCAGAGTTATCTGCACTTTGTAGGACTGTTTCCATCTGAATCATGGTCGTCTCTTCCCTTAACCTTTAGGCAACCTGGGGCTGCTTATACTTCGCCTTTGCGCACGACCGACAGGAGCGTGAACTTCTTCCGAGCGCTCAAGGGCCGGGTCTGCGTGATTAACACGATGTCGCCGGCTCGGCACTCATTCTTTTCATCATGGAACATCAGCTTAGAACGCTGCCGGATATACTTGCCGTAACGAGGGTGCTTGACGAGATGCTCGACAGTACCCACGCGGGACTTATTCATTTTGTCGCTTGTGACGACAACACGAACCGGCCGACTCTTCTTCTCTTTGTGGTCTTTCTCGCTCACGTAAGCCTACCTATTACTTCTTGGTTGCCGTTTTGGTCTTTGTTGCCGGCTTAGCCTTCGCCACCGCCACTTTTTTAACCGTTGGTGCCGTTGCCACTTTTGCCTTTGCTTGCAAAGGTGCTTTCCCTAGGAGGCCCTTGACAGTCAGTAGACGCGCTAACGACCTGCGCAACCCGCGGATTTTACCCGTATGTTGGTTTAAGGGCGTGTAGATGTCCATTCTGATATTCACGAGCTCACGGCGGATGTCCTTTTCGGTCTCCCGCAGTTTTGCCGCGTCATAACCTTTTAGTTCGTCTGCCGTCAATTTAAAGAGTTCCATAGCGCCAGTTCCTAGTTATTCATTCTCGCAAAGACTCAAGCCCAAGGGTCGAGGCCACGGATAATCAACTTCGTTTTGAGTGGCAACTTTGAGGCGGCCAGGGCCAAAGCCTGAGTTGCCGTCTCTTTGTCGACGCCCTTCATCTCGTACATGATGCGACCAGCGCGAACCCTAGCCTCATAACGGTCCACACTTCCTTTACCGCCACCCATCCGCACTTCCGCCGGCTTCTTGGAGACGGGAAAATGAGGGAATACCTTAATCCAGATCTGCCCACCACGCTTGATATGGCGGGTCATGGCAATTCGAGCTGCTTCGATTTGGCGCGCTGTGATGCGCCCATTTTCAGTAGACATAATTCCGAAGTCACCGAACTTCAAGTCAGCGCCCTTCTGTGCGTGACCCTTGATCCGGCCCTTTTGGGACTTACGGTGTTTCATTTTCTTTGGCGAGAGCATCTGCCTATCTCCTTGATCCTTAGATCACATTAAACCGTATCGAAGATCTCGCCGCGGAATACCCACACCTTGACACCGATAAGGCCATAAGCCGTCATCGCTTCAGCGGTGGAATAATCGATATCGGCGCGAAGGGTATGCAGCGGCACTCGCCCTTCCATATAGCGTTCGGTTCGTGACATTTCAGCGCCACCTAACCGACCGGAACACTGAATCTTAATGCCCTTTGCACCAGCCTTTGTCGCCGAGCTAAGAACTTTCTTCATGGCCCGACGAAAGGAGACGCGGCGCTCAAGCTGCTGACGAATACTGTCAGCCAAGAGGCGAGCCTCAAGGTCAGGCTTCTTGATCTCAAAGACGTTGAGAACCGGCTCACCAGACGTGATTTTGCAGATTTTGGTCAACTCTGCCTTAAGGCTCTCCGCACCAGCACCCTTCTTACCGATAATGATACCGGGACGGCTGGAGTGGATATTGATCGTCAGGTTCTTCGCAGCCCGCTCGATCTCGACCTTGGAGATCCCGGCAGAATCGAACTTCTTATTGATAAACTTGCGGATGCGCACGTCTTCCATAAGGTTCTGCGGATAATCGCGCTTGGATGCAAACCAGCGCGAAGACCAAGTACGAGTTGTTCCCAGGCGGAACCCAATTGGATTTACTTTCTGTCCCACAGACTCACCCTTCCCTTATCTGAGATCAAATCTCTTTCAATTTGATGGTGACGTGCGACGATCGCTTAAGGATGCCTGTGGCCCGTCCCTGCGCACGTGGTAGCCATCTTTTCAGCGTGGTGCCGCCATCGACGAAACCCTCTGAGACGATCAAACGATCGACGTCGACTGTCGCCTTGTTCGTCGCATTGGCGATCGCAGACTGGATCATCTTGTAGACGATCGGAGCCGCGCGCTTGTTGGTCAATTTGAGTAGATCAAGAGCGTACTGAACCCGCTTGCCTTTGACCAATTCAACGACCAGACGCACTTTACGTGGTGCGATCCTGATATTTCGTAACACTACCCGAGAAGCCTCTGCCATGGCTATAGTCCCTCTCTGCCTTAAACTTATGCTGCGCCGCCACCGGCGGGCTTCTTGACCTTACGGTCTCCGGAGTGACCCATGAAGGTGCGTGTAGGCGAGAACTCGCCTAACTTGTGCCCTACCATGTTTTCAGTCACATATACGGGGACGAATTTCTTGCCATTGTGGACCGCAAAGGTCAAGCCGACAAAGTCCGGGATAATGGTCGACCGACGTGACCACGTCTTGATCGGCTTCTTATCTTGCTTCGACTGCTCTGCTTTTTTGAGCAGGTACTGGTCGAGAAAAGGACCTTTTTTAATTGAACGAGCCAAGGAAACCTCCCATAAATCCGCTATCTTCAGCCGCCAGATTTCTTATTACGACGACGAACGATATCTTTATCAGTGCGCTTGTTCTTACGCGTTTTGTAGCCCTTTGTCGGCACAGCCCAAGGCGACACGGGGTGACGACCACCGGAGGTCTTACCTTCACCACCACCATGAGGGTGATCGACTGGGTTCATGGCGACGCCGCGAATGGTTGGCCGTACACCCATATGACGTGCGCGACCCGCTTTGCCGATACTGACATTGCTATGGTCAGCGTTGCTGACCGAGCCTACCGTAGCCATACATGTCTCTTGGACCCGGCGCATTTCGCCACTGGGCATTTTAATCTGGGCCCAACCATCGGTCCGCCCGACAAGCTGGCAGCTGGTCCCAGCGGAGCGCACGAGCTGACCGCCGCGCCCTGGCTTCATTTCGATATTGTGAATGTCGGTCCCAAAAGGGATCGACTTTAGCGGCATTGCGTTACCAACTTTGACGTCAGCCTTGGCGGATGCGATGACCTCCATGCCCTGCTTGAGCTTATCTGGCGCAAGGATGTAGCGACGCTCGCCATCTTTGTAAAGGACCCTGGCGATAAAAGCGGTTCTGTTTGGATCATACTCGAGGGTTTCAACGATACCGACGACATCCAGCTTGTTGCGCTTCCAATCAATGATGCGGTATTTCTGCCGCTGCTGCCCACCTTGGTGGCGCGTCGTGATCCTGCCGTGATTGTTGCGACCTGCATGGTTCTGGTTGGTCGCAAGCAAGGAAGCCAGTGGCTCCACTTTGTCGAGCTCACTATAGTCGACCACAGACATGCCGCGGCGGCCCGCTGAGGTTGGTTTATATATTTTAATTGCCATTTGGTTGTCCCTTATAAATCTGCTTCGCCATCAGTCCCTTAGAGGGCGTCAAATAGGCCAATTTTTGCGCCATCAACCAAGGTGACAATCGCCTTCTTGGTGTTGGATAGATGACCAACTTGATTGCCGCGGCGCTTGATCTTGCCGCGGGTGATCAGGGTTTGCACCGCCGAGACCTTCACGTCAAAGAGAGTCTCAATGGCCTTGCGGACGTCGCCCTTCGTGGCCTTTAGGTCGACTTTGAAGGAGTACTTATTAGCGCTTTCGCGGGCTCGGTTGCTCTTTTCGGAAAGGAGCGGCTTCACCAATACGTTATACGGATTCACGCTTGTTCTCCTCGAACCGTTGTTGCAACGTTGTCAACGCGGTTTCACTGATGATCAAATTCTCATACCGAAGTACGGACTCTGCGTTCAATTCGGAGGGTAGGACCGCAGTCGCCCCATGAATGTTGCGAGCTGACTTGTAGAGGACATCGTCCTTACGCTCGTCTGTTAACAGTGCCTTTTTTGTTTTCAGGCTACTGAGAACCTTAAGTACATGTTTCGTGCTGTACTTGGCGATGGCAAAATCATCGACGACAAAGAGTTTGCCGTGGCGTGCCTTGTCGGATAAGGCAATCTTCAACGCCAGTTGGCGGGTTTTCTTTGGGGTGTATTGGCGATAGTCACGTGGCTGAGGCCCGTGGGATTCACCGCCACCTGGCATGTGCGGGTTACGCGTGGATCCTTGGCGTGCACCACCGGATCCCTTTTGTTTGAATGGCTTCTTTCCGCCGCCAGAAACCATAGCTTTGGTTTTTGTAGCGTGGGTACCCTGACGGCGATTGGCCTGATAGGCCTTCACGACCATATGCAGGACAGGACCGTTCATTTCGACGCCGTATATATCATCGGGCACTTGAATCTTGCGAATCGCTTTGCCGTCAATGTTAAAAACCTGCAGTTCCATATCAATCCGTCTCCCGTATTACTTCTTAGGCGCAGCGGCTGGTTGTTTCAGAGCTTTAGCTTTGATCGACGGCTTCAGTATGAGGAAGCCATCGCGGTGACCGGGGACAGAGCCACGGACCGCCACCACGTTGTTTGCCTGGTCCACGTCCAAGACTTGGAGATTCTGCACCGTGGTCTGGGTGTTACCCTCTTGACCAGGCTGGTGCTTACCTTTAAACACGCGACCTGGCGTTGTCCGCATTCCCAGGGATCCAGGCTGGCGTCCAGCCCGGGCACCGTGGGAACGACGTCCGACGGCTGCGCCCCAACGGACATGAGCTCCCATAAAGCCGAGGCCTTTGGTGATCCCTGTGACGTCGACAGAAGTAACACCCTCGAAAAATTTGCCAAACTCAAGAGGAGCACCCAGCGCCAGGTCGGCTGGCACGGTATCTAGGCGAAACTCTTTGAATCGACTGTAGTTTTCTTGAATATTCACCTTGCGAAGGCGACCTAGATCGGGCTTGTTCAGGTGCTTTTCTTTTTTAGCGAAATAGCCAACCTGAAAACCGACGTAGCCATCGCGCTCTTCGGACAGAATCTTGGTAACCTTCTGCGTCTCAACCTGCAGCAAGGTGACGGCGGTCATTTGACCTTCGCCGTCCACCATTCTGGTCATTCCGATCTTTTTGGCAATGAGTCCAGCTGTAGTCATTCCTGCAACCTGTCACTTCGTTCGAGCAAGGCGCCTCCGTAAAGGCACAGCCTGCTCCTGGGGTTAATGCACGCGCTCTAATAAGATGAAATTAGTAGAGCTTGATCTCGACGTCGACACCCGATGCCAGGTCGAGCTTCATTAAAGCATCGATGGTCTGTTGCTTCGGCTCGAGGATATCGATGACCCGTTTGTGCGTACGTACTTCAAACTGCTCGCGCGACTTCTTGTCGACGTGCGGGCTGCGCAGCACTGTGTAGCGGTTGATGCCGGTAGGCAACGGGATCGGTCCTGCGACTCGGGCTCCAGTACGCTTGGCACGCTCGACGATATCGGCTGCCGATTGATCGAGGAGGCGGTAATCATAGCCGCGCAAGCGGATGCGAATCTTCTGGCTTTCCATAGTTTCCATATTCCCAGTTAGTTACCGGAAAGGTACTCTATAAACAGATGCTCTAGATTTGACTGATGGCGCAAGGGGGTATGCAGAAATACTGGTTTTTGGGAAACCAGAGGTTCGGCATAGGCTTGCGTTTGCAGGCTTACCTGAGGGATGTGTAAGTAAAACAACCAGACTGGACTGTCAATGCTTATCCAAAAGAAAAGATACACCGGTGTAAATTGTTGGCTTAGCGCCCTTTTTTGCTCGTCGCTTGGCTGCACGACTGGTGGACCAGAGGGCATAGGTAGCGCCCCCAAGCATGAGGCCGTTGTTGCGAGAGACCTCGAGTCGGAACATCGCCTTGGTTTAATTGGACGAGAGCCAGCCTATTTGGTGCAAGCTCCGGAATCGGCGGCAAAAGGGGAGTGGCCCCTAATTGCTGAGGTTAGTCTTTGGAAAGACGGCGAGAACCTCACCCAAGCCTATGTTTATGATGGGGAAGTGACCGGAGAATCGGTCTATACGGTGGTGGCTGAGCACCTCGCCCTGAGGCGGCTTCAAGCGCCACACAGGTCGCCCGGGGAGGGTTTCCCCGGATTCACAGCAGAGTTGCATCGAGGCTACGAGAGGGGGACCGGAGATAGCTTTATGAGTGGTGTGACATTCAAGCTGCGACGGGTGATTAAACCGGTCGGACTGGGGCCTCTCAAGACCGTCTGTCCTTGGACGTTTTTTGGTAATTCACAGGAGATGTTTGCCTTGGAAAGCCAGCCGCTGCCTGGGTCTGAGGCTCAGCTCGTGAAACTGCGGATTCGCACGAGAACCCTGGATAAAGCTCAAGCCGAGAAGATTAAAGGCGGGATTTGCGCCAGGCTGAATGGCTTGGATGGCAACTCACTTAAACCACACACGACGTACGACTTTATGAGCGACCTGTTCGGCAAACCGACCTTCCTAGCCATCGAGATCTTAGAGCGCCTGCCGTTTAAATTGCCCAAAAACCGTTCTTAAGGGTTTGGCAGTACCTCGACTTTAGTTTTCTGGAGTTGTTCCGAAATCCAGCGACGAGTCTGTTCCATGAGCTCGCTGGTGCGCAGCTCCATTTCCAGCTGCTTCTTTTTGGCAATGTAGTCATCGCTGGTTGCCAACTTCTTTTCCTGCAAAAGAAAAATATGATAGCCAAGCGATGTCTTGATTGGCTGAGTAAATTGGCCAACCTCAAGACCCTCCACTGCGGTGCGAATATTGGCCGCGAGGTCCCGGGCCTTGACCGGAGCCATCAGCCCTCCGGATTCACGAGCACCTGGTTCATCAGAGTAGATCTTTACTGATTCAATAAAAGGTGTGCCGTCGGTCACCTTTTGATGCACCTCCTGCGCTAGCTTTCGCTTTGCATCAAGCACCTCGGGAGCGGCGTTGTTTGGCACCCCGATCAAAATTTGGCGCAGCACCAACTCAAGTAAGTCGGTCGATGTCCCCGCCTTCTTCATATAGTAGGTTTCAACGTCTTTATCTGTGATCTTAACCAATGGGGCGATCACGCGGCCTTGGAACTTACGCAAGATCATTTGATCCTTAAAGTCCTTCTTATAGTCCGCAAAACTCATTCCGGATTGGGCCAAATGCTCCAGTAGACCAGCACGATCTAGGTTGCGGCTCTCAAGCCAGCTCTTCATATCGGCCTCGACTTCGTCGTCGCGCACGTCGATCTCGAGGTCCTTGGCCTTACCGAGAACTAGCTCAAAATTGATCGAATCCCGAAGCGCCCGATCAAAAGCCGGAGCCGATTCATCGAGAGGAAATTCGGTGACGACGACCAAGGGTCCCTTATCGACTTTTGTTTTGATTTCGCTATAAAGAATCGGACGGCCGTCAACAACGGCTGCGACCCTCTCTAGCAGCGTCTCGCCGCCAGCAGCGACCGCGGGAGCAGTACCTGAAACAGCCGCACCCGGCACCACGGACGCATCCTTGGCATGGACTTGGGCTCGGGCCACAGTCGACCAAATGAACAAGGTCGCTCCTAAAAACCTTAGCACCCGCATCGATACCTCCAGTGGCTATATCAGACCCTGAGGATATGGCCTAACGAGGACGGTGGCAAGGCGATAGCCGCACCTACCAGTTAGCCGTTTGGGTGCTGATATCGGTTTGCGACAGGGCCTTTTCAACCCATTTGCTATAGCTTTGTTCTTCCTTTTGCTTGCGCAGGATCGCAGCGATCTTCGGCTTTGCAGCATCCAAGCTAAGCTGCTGCTTTGGCAGGCGCTGTACCAGCATCACAACGTGGTAGCCGTAGTCGGACTTTAGCACCTCGCTAATACTGCCAGGCTCTAGACGAAAGGCGACCTCAAAGACGGCCGGCATGCGCCCCCTGCCAAAAGGGCCGATAAGCCCTCCGCTGACACCCTCAGGTGCCAATGACTGCTGCCGAGCAATAGTCTCAAAATTATGCGCATTCAGCTGTAGGCGCCACTTGCGGGCCTCTTGCTCACTACCTAAAAGGATATGCCTGATGGTGACCCGCTCAGGTAGTTTGAAGTCGCCCGAGTAGTTTTTGTAATATTCGACGACCTCGTCATGGCGGATTTCGATGCCGGAATAAAGACGCTCACTCAAGTACTGGTCGACCAGGGCACGTTCGCAAAGCCGAGTCTTGAGACGGTCTCGACTGGCCTTAGGCGAGTCTAGGAATGGCGCCGATTGCAGCGCCTGCTGCCATGCAGTCATACAGGATGTGTAGCGAGCGGGGTCGAGGACGTTAAATTCATGGTCACGCTTGACCAGCTGATAAAGCATCTTTCGCTCTATCATTGTACTCACCAGCGAGCGCCTCAAGGCGCTGAGTTCTTCATGGTAATGGGGTCCCAGGTCGGGGATGGGAGTCAGACTTTCCTTGTCAAAAACCCCTTCGGTCAGAAGGTTGTATTCCCAGTCAATATCATCCTGGGAAATACGCTCATCACCGACCTTGACCACCGAAGGGGTGCCGAGTTCTTTGGGCTGAGCAATAAGAGCCGGCGGCACCGGGCCCTCGTCAGCAGCAAAGAACCCCAAATTCTGTACCTTCCAGGCATACGCCCCAATGCCAAAACACGCCAACCCTACGAGTAAATACGGATATCTACGCATGCTGCCGTCGCCTCCGGAAGGAATCGAATGCCTCAATGATAGCATGTTCCCGCCTACTCGAAGGCCTCGGTCAGCGGACTTATCAGACCCACCAGGGCCGTTAGCATGGCATCTTGTTCAGCGAGCGACGGCTGGAGCGAAAAGTCATGAAACAGTAAAATGCGCCCATCGGGAGCCAACTTGTAGCGCCCCGGCTGGTGGGCCACCACTTTTAGGACGCGGTCAATGCGCTGGTCCGAAAGTGGTGCGCAACGTATCTCGAAGACTCCTTTGCCAGCAGTCAAACGGATCGCGTTAATCTGTTTAAGCTGCTGCTTGATGCGCGCCACTTTAAATAATAAGACCAATTCAGGCGGCAGCTCGCCAAAGCGGTCGACTATTTCCCGCCGGAGTCCACGCAGCGCCTCTTCGCCGTCGGCCGCAAACAGACGCTTATACAATTGCAAGCGCTGCGCTTCCTGCGGCACAAAGCTGGCAGCGATAAAGGCCGACACGGGAATCTTGATCTCGGTATCAAAACGCTCGGGAACCTGCTCCCCGCGCAAGGCATGAATCGCGTCCTCAAGCATCTCTGTATAGAGTTCTAGCCCGACTGACGTTGCGTACCCAGACTGCTCGCCACCGAGCAAATTACCGGCGCCGCGCAGCTCCAAGTCGTGGCTTGCGATTTGGAATCCTGCGCCAAGCTCCTGATGAGCACCGAGCACCTCCAAACGTTTCCAGCTTTCCGGCGACAGCCGCTCCTGCCCAGGCGTCAGGAAATAGGCAAAAGCCTGAAGGTTGGCCCGACCGACTCGACCTCGCAGCTGATATAGCTGCGCCAGACCAAAGCGATGCGCATGACTGACGATCAGGGTGTTGACATTAGGCATATCGATGCCGGACTCGATGATCGTAGTGCAGACGAGCACCTGAAACTTTTGCTCGATAAAATCGACGATGACCTTTTCAAGCTGGTGCTCGGGCATTTGACCGTGACCCACACGCACTTCGGCAAAAGGCACGAGGCTCTTGATATACAGCCCGACCTCAGCGATGTCTTCGACGCGATTATGCACATAGAAGACCTGGCCGCCCCGGCGCACTTCGTGCTCAATCGCCTCTTTGATTAGGACGTCGTCGGCCTTGGTAATATAAGTCTTTACCGCGAGCCGCGCCTCTGGGGGAGTGGCGATAATCGATATATCGCGCATTCCTATCATAGCCATATGAAGGGTCCGAGGAATCGGCGTGGCAGTCAGCGTGAGCACATGGGCCCCTGCCCTGAGTTCTTTGAGCTTTTCTTTGTGACTAACCCCGAAGCGTTGCTCTTCATCGACCACCAGCAAGCCCAGACGAGAGGGCTTGATGTCCTTTGATAGCATCCGGTGCGTCCCGACAAGGATATCCACCTGTCCAGAACTTAGCCCGGCAAGGGCCTGCTTGGTATCCACAGCATTGACAAACCTGTTCACCTGCGCCACCCGCACGCCGTGGCGCTCCAGGCGCAGGGAAAAGGTCCGATAATGCTGATAGCAGAGGACAGTGGTCGGGACCAGGATCAACACCTGCATGCCTTCAAGCACGGTGCGCATGGCCGCTCGCAATGCCACTTCGGTCTTGCCAAAGCCCACGTCGCCGCAAATCAGTCGATCCATCGGCTTGCCCGAGACCAGATCGGCGTCAACATCGGCGATCGCCCGAAGTTGGTCAGGAGTTTCATCGTAAGGGAATGCTGCTTCAAATTCGAGGTAAGCGGCGTCGGGCGGAGCAAAAACATGACCTGGTGCAATGGCGCGCTGTGCCTGTAGCTTCAGCAATTCTTCTGCCATGTCGTGGATGGCGCCCTTGGCCTTGGCCTTGCGCCGCTCCCAGGCGGGGCCACCGAGTCTATCGACAAGCTGTTGAGCGCCACCCTCGCCACCTGTATTGTAGCGCTGCAGCAAGTTCATGCGATCGACAGGTAGGTAGACCTTGTCGCCACCAGCATACTCAATCAGAAGAAAATCACTGGCTAGACCTGCCACAGCCAAACTGGTCAGGCCGTTGTAGCGCCCGATCCCATGCTGGACGTGCACGACCAAATCTCCGGTCTTAAGGTCGGCAAAGGAATTAAGAAAATTCTGCAATTTTTGCGCAGCGGGCTTGGTTCTGCGCGGGCGGGGACCAAAAAGCGCCGTGTCTGGCAGGACAAGAAGTCCCTCTTCTTCAAACCATAATGGTCCAGCTAGTTCACCCAGACCAACACTTAAGGACTGAGCAGCACTCCTCCCTTGGACCAGGCGGACGACTAAACCGTCCTCGACGACTGGGCTCAGGCCGCGGTGCTGCAGCAGGTTCACAACTCGCTCGATCTGCTCTGCATGCGGCGCTAGGATCGCGACCTTGCCGCCTTCCTCGGCGGTGTAGCGAGCCAAAACCTGGGTCCACTTGTCGAACAATTCAGTGCCGGGAGACGAGGCCAGCGGCGCCCCCGGCAGACTTAACTTAGCATCGAGGCGGTAAAACAAGGCCTCCGGGGTCGCAAAAGGATTGCCAAACTCCAGCACCGAACCCACTGCGCGAAGCTTGGCAAGGAAATCATCGGGCTGCATGAAATGCGCGGAAATCGGCAGCGTTGGCCGATGCCGTGCGACGTCTTGCTCCAGTGATTGCTCTGTAGCAGCATAGAAGGCGCGATAGGATTCCATGCAGCGCTCGATGCTTTGCGGAAATAGCAGCGTTGCATGAGGCCCGAGACTATCTAGGGTAGGGGATGCATCGGGCCGAAACAGCGGCGCAAGCATATCAAAACCGCTAAATTTCAGCCCTTGCTGGAACTGCGACAGCATGCCATCACGATCGGCAGGGTTCACCTGTTGCTCCAGAAGCAGATTGAACAGCTTCTGCGCGTCCGCTTTACGCTCACGGCTGAGCACCAGAGATTCATCAGCCGGTATGACCAGGACTTCACCAAGGGTGCGCGTAGACTTCTGATCAACCGCTGAGAAAGCTCGGAGCGACGCCAGCTGATCAAAGGTAAACTCGAGGCGGATCGGACCCTCTAGGTTCGGGGGGAAGATATCGACGATGCCGCCGCGCACTGCAAAAGTACCCTCCTCGGTTACACTAGCTGCTGGCAAGTAACCCAAATCGTCTAGCGCCGCCAAAAGCTGATCTTGGTCCAGCTCTGCGCCCGCTTTAAGCTGTAAACTGGCGCCTTGAAGTAGCCGCGGGTGAAGTGTCATCTGTGCCAAAGCGACCGCAGTGGTCAAGATGACCGTGGGGCCTGCTGGATAGAGCAAGTGCGCTAGTGCGAATAATCGCTGGCGCCGCGACAGATGATGATTGATGAAGCGGTCATTGCCATAGGGTGAAATAGATGGCAGCACTGCGGCGCTGAAGGTGGCCGTTTTCGATACCGCACCTGCAAGTGTAGCCATGGCGTGTAGCCATGGCGTCAGATCCTTTGCGGTAGGAACAACGACCACGACCTGCCGACCCGCATGCTCCCCATCGCCAAGGGCCAGCTGCACCAGCAACAGCTGAGACAGGGACTCGGAAACACCAGCAATCTGCACCTGACGCCCAGCATAAAGATCAACGGCTGCTGTCCGCATCAGGCTGCGAATACTGAATACGGAGGTCATAGAGAGAGCTACTCGATGTAAACGCCCGACTTAATCTTGTCGATAATGATCTTTTCCATCATCTGTGGGTCGCGTGGATCCACCGAGATGAACGCCTGTTGCTCACAGCGGCGCTTGTTCTTCACCAACCATTCCAAGACCGCCTTTAACTCCTTATTGCGCTTATCCTTGAAAAAGGGGTCATTAGCGAGGGCATCCCGGGCCTTTTTTAAGGCGCGTGCTTCCTGAACATCGTTTTCTTTAACCGGATAGTCGACCAAATCATATTTTTTGATATCTTCCGGCAAGACACCAAGGAACTTCACCTCAGGGGCACAGAAGTCTGAATTCCGGATGAGCGAGGCTGCAGACCCTGCCTTGAGAGTCCGGAAAATATTCTGCATCGTATAGGCGTCGAGGTCGCCGAAGAAATATAGGGGGATGCTCAATTGCTCCTGGATCAGTCGTACCCAGCCCCGCACGGCGTTGGAAGGGACACCCTGAGCACCGATCAGGATGCAGTTGTGCCGCTTGGTAAAGCCATTCGCGACCAAGGTGTTGGCCGTGCCCTGAGACTCGATGACCAAGCAAAAGTCAACCTTGCTGCGAGTTGAAAGCTGTAGGTTCTGGGGGCGATTGCGCGGCTGATACGGCGCGGTCCCAAGAGTCGACAGATCAACGGTGGCGACGTTTCCGTCGAGCTCCGTTTCCTGGACGATGAGTTGCTTGGAGTAGGTTTGACCGCCGCGGTCATCAGCGACGCAATTAAACTCCTCCCGATAGGCCTCCATCATTTCACATAGAAAATCGATTACGGAATCGGATTCGTCTTGGTCTTGAAAGTCGAGCGGCCGCAGCATCGTCTCATGCTTTACCAGGCCTTTAGCCACATAATAAAGCTCACGTTTGGTATTGATGTTGGAGATCTCGACATTGCGCAGAAGGATCTCTAACATAAAGATCGCACGCGAAATCTTCTTCACCGAGCTGACATTGAGCTCGGAAGAGACTTTCTTGCTGCCAGGAGTCAAATAACCAACCTTGGAATTGTAAAAGGAGTTATCAAGGGCGCACTTGGTTGCCTGCAACAAGGGCCGCTTGGCGCGCTCCAGATCTGCCAACATTCGTTCACAGAGCTCCCGCCCCATACGAATAATCTCAGTGTCATTCTTCCGAATGCGCTTGGTGACGACCGGGGACTTTGCCATGATTACGCCTTACTCTTCGTGGCAGCGGTTGCTGCCGCTTTACCTTTGGTGACCGACTGCGCCTTCGCCTTACCCTTTGCCCCTTTGATCAAGGTCGCTGCCGGCGTCGCAGCGACAGCAACTGAAGCCTTGCCCTTTGCCGGCTGATTCGCAACGGCGGCAGCTGCTGCAGCGGCCGCCGCTTTACGCTCGGCCTTGCTTGCCTGTTCTTCTTCCTCGATCGAACCAAAAAACTCCGAAAGACGCTGCTTCTTCTCGTCCAAATAGCTGGCCAGGCGGTCTTCCGCTGCCTCTAGGTCCTTTTTAATGCCCTTGGTATCGCGCTCGAGCAACTTAGCCAATCCAGCGGTGGCCAAAGCCTTTCGTTCCGGCGGTGCTTGTAGGATCCGCGCAAGGGTTTCGACCAGGATGGGGCCAAACTGCTCGATGTGTTGCACTCGTTGTTCAAGTTCGTCCGCTTTGTGCTCGCGACTTAAGTAACGCGACAAGCGCTGACCGGTCTGCATCAATGCCCGCCGCAATTCCTCAACCAACTCATCGGAAGCATCAATTGTTTCTTTGGATGCATTCTTGAACTTGATAAAGGGCGACACGACACTGACGGCGACGATGTATGGACCAAGCGGCAAGGAAGCCCGAGGTTGCTTGAGGCCATAGGAGCGCCAATTGACCGAAGTGATTGCCTTGACGATGGCGCAAGATGCCTTATCGAATTGCAGTGGGACCCGATTGGCAAAGCGTAGTACCTGCACCGGCTCTTCATTGTCGTCGCCACGACGATCGCGCAGCCGGGCAATGGCCACTTCAACCTGAACGGGCTTAAAGTCACAAATACATGGCTTTCGACTGAGCACCGCGAAGAAGTCGATGTCGCCCAACCGACGGATACTTAAGGCCAACCCGTCTTCACCGACCGACAACACCGACGTTGTCGCTGGAGGCGGCAGGGTCGCGTCTTGCAGTGCGGCAAAAAGCGCCTTGAAATCACCATCCGGCATGGTGTCGATATTCTTATCGAGCACTGCAGCTTTAAGCTTTTGCTTGGTGACCAGGTCCTTTAGTACGGCGTCGTTGACTCGGGAAAAACCCTTCTTTAGCCACACACTAGCTTTGACCTTACCGAAAAGGCGGCTGTGCGACATAAATTCGCCAAGTTTCATCGTATGCGGATGCGGCTCGGTCGCCTCCGGAACGACAGGAAGGTCCTTAACCACGCGCTCGATCGATGCAGGCGCAACGTCGCTGATGTTGTAGCTGAGCGACATATGCGGGTTCAACAAAACGCTACTGCGAATGTAGTTAAGGAGCCCTCCCTCGCCATTGAGTTGAATGCGACCGTCGAGAGTGAATTCGACCGCCGTGCCATGGGCCGGCTTCCATTCGATCGATTCTTTAGATCGCAGCACACCTTTGTTGTTTTTCAGGTCCATGTCGACGATGCAAGTGAAGGCCTTGCGGGCCCCCTTCTTCTTTGTCGTAACGCGCGCACCGGTCGCCGTCGTCTGCATAGCCCAGGTGGTCGCAGCCGAAATGCCTATGCCCTGTTGGCCCCGTGAGCAGCGCCCTCGACCAAATTTCGACGAGGCAAGATACTCCCCAAAGACCTTCGGTACATCGTCAGGATCGATGCCCGGCCCGTTGTCTTCGACCCGAATGATGATCTGGTCGGTGTTCTTCATCGACCCGGATCCAACCTTTTCGACGCGAATCTTCAAGTCCGGAAGAATACCGGCGTCCTCGCACGCGTCGAGGGAGTTATCAACCGCCTCCTTAAGCGTCGTGAGCACCGCTTTGGTCGGCGACGAAAAGCCCACCTGCTGCAGGTTCTTTGAAAAGTACTCCGCAGTGCTGCTAGTGGTGATCTGCTTGGCAGACTTACGGACCTTGGCGATCACCTCGCCGGTGGCCTCGTCGTCAGCCGATAATTTGGACGATTTTGCTTTTTTTGCCATGGATCCCGAACTTTTGAGAAACAGAGATAAAGCCACCTGGCGGCCAAAACGGCCGGTCAGCCGCACCCTCATGGATGAAAGCAAGGGATGCGCGCAAACCATCGAGCAGATCTATTGCGCCAGTCAAGAGTGTTCAACAACTGCCGCGAAGATGTCCATCCCAACCCAGGCAATATCTCGCAATGATATTGTAACGGTCTAATTTATTTATAATAATTCATCCAAACCCTAAACAGGGTCAGCCAGCATGAAGGAACAAATCCCAGAGGGTATCGACGGCCGTGTGCAGCAGCGCCGAAGCCGTAAGACTACCTGTGCGCCAGCTGGTGTAGCCGTAGAAGCATCCGGCAATCGCCGCCAGCCCAAGGTACCGAAAGTCAGGTAACCCAGGATTATGCCAGTGAGAAACTCCAAAGAGCAGCGAGGTCGCAGCAATCGCTACAACGGGGCGGCCCAAGTGTTGCAGCAGCATCCCTTGGATCAAGCCGCGGAAAAGAAACTCCTCAGGTACGGCGATAAAGAAAAAGATCGCCAGAGGGGACCCCACCAGCTTGACCCATTCTAGACGCGGGTGGAATGCCAAGAAACCAGTGCCAAGCCCAATGGGCAAGGCGATCGCCATAAAGCCGACCAGCATGGCACCGATCAATGGCAAGTGCTGGCGCCTGAAAGTGAAGCGGAATGGCACTGCTGCAAAGCGGCGGTAGCCGATAAAAGTAAAAAGACCCACATTCATGGCAAACGGCGTGTTCATGATGTAACCAGCCTGCCCCTCCGGCCATTCCCAAATTCCATCCAGCAAGCCAAAATTAAAGGGTAACCATATACAGGCGATTGCACACCAGTCTTGCCATCTCACGCGACCATCGCGGCCTGCGCTCCACGCACACGCGGCTGGCAGAGCCGCATAGACTGCGACCCGGACCAATGCGACGGGACTAAAGACCGCAGTACCGCAGGCATAAACCGTATAGCAGAGCAGAAAGCCTAGGACTAACCAAGCCAGCCCAATCGCGCCCACCCGGTCAAACCATTGCGTGATGTCCCGCCGCACCGACGTCGTAGCGAGCGCCATATACGGAAAGGCCATCGCCGCTAGCACTGACACCGCAAAGGCCAGCGGCAGGCCGACCTTGTGACCAAGAACCGCGGCGACCGTAGCGCCCACGGCAATCAGACCGGTCAAACCCCAAGCCCAGTACCAACGACTCTTGACCCTAACTCTAGGGACTGCGCCCGACATAGATCCTCCACATAGCCTATTGCTAGGATATCGGTGGACAGACCTAGGAACTTGAATCCAGCTCCGGATCAGCCTAGAGGCGACGAAAGGAGCTCGCGAATCCGTGGCTCAGGCTTCCAATAACCTGGTCCTTTCATGACCTTACCGCGATCATCGTAAATGGGTTGGCCATCGGCGCCAAGCTTCGAAAAATTGGACTCCATAATGACGCCCAAGATTTTGTTCAACGGCAAGCCCCAGCGCTTCGCCTCGCTAGCGCAGTAAACGACGATGTCTCCAAGCCAATCGCTCATTTCAGTCAGGATCGCTAAGCGTTGATCCTCGCTGAGCATGCCGGCGCCCTCGGCCTGTGCAGCCTCATAGTTCTTCATGAGGTCCAGGCCTTCTTCGACCTCCTCGAGGAGGATGGCATGAAAATTACCGACCCGCTCCGGACCTAGCAAGGTCGGCTGATCATTTGCGTGCAATTTGTACATGCGGTTAAATCGACTGATCGCTTGATAGAAGTCTTGGTCGTTCATCACTGATGATCCTTTGGTATCACTGTATGCAGGACATCTCTTGTCTATACCCTAGATACTGCCGCGAAGCGTTGCGGCGGGCGACACAAAAAATAGGTGACGGCCATCGCTAGAAGGGCGTCAGGTCCCGAGCAGGGCCCTCATTCTACTCCCGGCTACTCCAATTGTGTTCGTCTTTGGAGGCTCGAGTCATCAACTGGCGAACCGCTTGATCGATCGGTTTACCCTGATAGAGCACATCGAACACAGCGGCCGTGATCGGTGCGTCGACGCCAAGCTGGTGGGCCAAGGCATAAGCCGCTTTCGCCGTGGCGACACCCTCGGCCACACCAACCGCTGCCAACACCTCGGCTAAGGTCTCACCGCGTCCAACGCGAAAGCCAACGGTAAAATTTCGACTTTTGTCTGACGTACAGGTCAAAAACAAGTCGCCCACACCACCGAGACCATTGAAGGTCAGAGGGTTGGCACCAAGTGCGACACCGAACCGCGTCAGCTCAGCCAAACCGCGGGTGATGATCCCAGCCCGAGTGTTCATCTGGAACCCCAGGCCGATGGCCGCTCCCGCCGCCAAAGCAACAACATTTTTAAGGGCGCCAGCCACTTCGAGACCAATCGGGTCATCGCTGGTATAGACGCGAAAATGCTCGGCGTGAAATAGATCCTGAATCCGCCTAGCACTGGCGCGGTCCTTGCTAGCCGCAGTCACCGCCGTCGGTTGATGGACGATCATCTCGCTGGCAAACGTCGGACCAGACAGAATCGTCGTATGATGCGCCGCGTGGCTGCCTAGCTCGTCTGCCACCACCCGCCCCGGCAACGCCAAACTGCCAATCTCAATTCCCTTGGCAGCACAGACCAAGCGCAGATCTCGCCGCCAATAGGGGGCTAGCTGCTGTAAAACGGAACGCATCGTTTGCAATGGTGTGGCGTGAACCACGACCTGCACGGAAGCCAGCAGCTCCGCGCTGATCATACTTGTTGCAGATAGCCGCTTAGATAGGTTAATGGTACTAAGATACTTGGGATTTTTATGGTAGGCCTGGATGGCGTCGGCGACCTCTTTAGAGCGGCACCAAATGGTGACGCGGTAGCCTTTTTCGGCAAGATGATGCCCGAGGCAGGTGCCGAAATTGCCCGCTCCAAGCACTAAAATATGGTCACCACCGGCGGTGATGGTATGGTGATCCGGCTGGTTGTTCATGACGCTCCCTCTTTGTAGTCTCTCTGCTGTTCGGCCCTACACTATATAAGGTACCGCCTGCGATGAATCCGTATTTGCCAGTTCTGATCGTGCTTGTACTGGGCGTCGGCCTGGGCTGCATCCTCAGCGCTCTCGCTCACTTTATCGGTCCACGCCCGCTCAACAAGGTCAACACCGACCCCTTTGAGTGCGGCGTGCCGGCGACTGGCGAGCGCGACAAGATGAGCGTTAAGTTTTACCTCACCGGCATCTTGTTCATTCTATTCGATATTGAAACCGTTTTCCTGTATCTCTGGGCATCGGCGTTTAAACAGCTTGGCTGGTTCGGGATCTCAGAGATCATCGTCTTCTTGGTTATTCTGTTCGCTGGATATATCTACGTGGTGAAACGCGGAGCGCTGGAATGGGATTAGACGAGTTGTTGGCCTTGCTAAAGACGGACACGGCCATCGAAATCATCGCCGCCGTTATCAAAATTTTAGTGGTCCTTGTCGTTTGCCTGCAGGTCCCACCGGTCATGGTTTGGATCGAGCGGCGAGCTCCAGCCATGATGCAGCGACGCAAAGGTCCAAACCGGGTCGGCATCTTCCAGTGGCGACTCTATGGATTGATCCAATCGCTCGCTGATACCGTCAAGTTGGTCTTCAAACAGGAAGTCGTGCCTAGAGGGGCGAATAAGGTAGCTTATCACCTGGCCCCCATTTTTGGCGTTTTCACCGCCCTTCTGATCGCCTGCGCCATCCCTTTTGGCAATGATCTGATGATCTTTGGCCAGAAAATCGGCCTAAGCGTAGTGCGCTTGGATGTCGGATTTCTCTTCATCCTGGCGATCTCCAGCCTGGCCGTCTACACGGTCACTCTCGCCGGGTGGTCAAGCAACAGCAAATACGCTCTGCTCGGCTCGCTGCGGGCATCGGCGCAGATGATCAGCTACGAGATCCCCCTCGGCATGTCTCTGGTGCCGATCGTGGTCATCTTTGGCACCCTAGATCTGAACCAAATCGTCGTCAGCCAAGGCGCCTTTCCCTGGGCTTGGGGGGTCGTCCGCGCCCCGGTTTCATTCCTGCTGTTTTTGATCTGCATGTTCGCCGAAACCAACCGTGCCCCGTTCGACCTCGCCGAGGGCGAAAGCGAGTTGGTCGCAGGTTTTCATACTGAATATAACTCGGCAAAATTTGCGGCGTTTTTCCTCGGCGAATACGTGTCTATGTTTGTGCTTTCATGCCTGGCATCAACCATCTTCTTCGGGGGCTGGCAGGCGCCTTTCATACCCTATGAGACCATCGTCAAACTGGTCGGCGGCTATAACTGGATCGCAGCCATCATAGGTTTTACTGTCCTGATCCTGAAAGCCAGTTTCTTTATGTGGGTCTACGTCTGGGTGCGCTGGACACTCCCGCGCTTTCGCTACGACCAGCTCATGGGCCTGGGTTGGAAATTCATGCTTCCCGTGGGCTTAGTGAATCTGTTGGTGACAGCCTTGGTGATGGCCGCGTTGGAGTTTCACTGAAAGCCAGTAGCCTGCCTTGCACGGGCGCTTAAGGAATACGCAATGGGGATATGTTTGGTATGAGCCAAGAGTTAATGTTTTATGCTACCGCGTTTTTAATTACAGTCTGCTCGGTGATGGTTGTCACCAACCGCAACCCTGTCGTAAGCGCCATCTACCTGGTCGGCGATTTATTTTTGCTGGCCGCTGTTTTTGCCAGTTTGGACGCCCACTTCGTTGCTGCAATCCAAGTCCTAGTCTATGCCGGGGCCATCGTCGTCCTATTTATGTTTGTCATCATGCTGCTCAATCTCGGCCCCGAGGGTAAAGCGCATCTTCGCATCCCTGCACCTGAGCTAGCAGTTCTTGTCCTAACCATCATCGGGTTCACCACCATTGGCACCTTACTTCTGACCGGCCAAGCCCCTGGGGTCGGCGGTGAGTGGTCACCCGAAGCGATCCAAACAAACGGGGGCAACACCTTCACCATTGCGATGGTGCTCTTTACAAAGTTTATTTGGCCTTTCGAGATCTCCTCGATACTGATCTTGCTCGCAGTGATTGCTGCCATCGTTATCGCCAAAAAGGATAAAAAGCAGGTGGTCCATGATTAGCATCAATCACTATTTAGCCCTCGCAACGGTGATGTTCCTTTGTGGCACCTTAGGTGTCCTTTTTCGCCGCAACTTACTTTTGGTATTGATGTCTGTAGAGCTGATGCTGAATGCAGTGAACCTGGTCTTCGTCGCTGGATCGCGCCTAGTGAACAATCTTGACGGTCAGATCATGGTGTTTTTCATCGTCACCGTCGCCGCCTGTGAGGCTGGGGTTGGCTTGGCGATGGTCATTGCATTGTATCGTCGCTACGGCACGGTTGAGACAAGTTTTCTTCGGATGTTGCGCGGTTAATGCGGACACGCCGTGTTGTTTGGGAGGTCTAAAGTCCGATGCTCTTCTGGCTCATCCTGTTTCTGCCGTTAATTGGCGCGGTACTCAATGGCTTGGTTCTGCGCCGCGCCTCCAAGACCGTCTCCCATATCGTTGGTTCCGCCGCGTTGGTGGGTGCCTTCATTTGCGCGCTCTTGACCTACCTGGATTTCATGCGCTCAGGTGGACACGCGCAGGTCATTCCGGGGATGGAGTGGATCGACGCCGGTAGCTTTAAGGCACCGTTCAATTACATCCTGGACCGCTTATCAGGGATGATGCTCCTCATTATCACCGGCATCGGCAGCTTGATCCATATCTATGCTGGCGGCTACATGCATGAGGAGAGGAACACCTACCGTTTCTTCGCCTACTTGAACCTTTTCGTCTTCATGATGCTGCAGCTGGTCATGGGCGACAACCTGCTGGTGATGTTTATCGGCTGGGAAGGTGTCGGCCTATGCTCCTATCTGCTGATCGGCTACTGGTATGAGTCCGACGACAATGCCGCCGCAGGGATGAAGGCCTTCTTGGTCAACCGCATCGGCGACATCGGTTTTCTTCTCGGTATCTTTCTAACCTTTCAGACCTTTCACACGGTGTCCTTCAGCCAGCTGAAGGAGCTCATCCTGACGGCTGGAGCCAGCCTTAATGGAGAGCAGATTCACGCCATCGGCTGGATCACCCTGGCCCTCTTTGTCGGTGCTTGCGGCAAGTCGGCCCAGCTACCGCTCTACGTCTGGCTGCCAGACGCGATGGCCGGCCCGACCCCCGTGTCAGCACTCATCCACGCGGCAACGATGGTCACGGCTGGGGTCTACATGATGACCCGAGTGAACTTTTTGTTCTATCTTGCGCCAACGACACAACTGATCGTCGCCAGCGTCGGAGCGGCTACGGCCTTATTTGCCGCCACCATAGCTCTGGTGCAGTACGACATTAAGAAAGTTCTCGCATATTCAACCGTCAGCCAGCTGGGTTACATGGTTCTAGGGTGCGGTCTCGGCGCCTACACGGCCGGGGTCTTTCACCTGTTCACCCACGCCTGCTTCAAAGCCTTGCTGTTCCTTGGCGCCGGCAGTGTTATTACGGCGATGCACCACAAGCAGGACATGCGTGAAATGGGCGGCCTGCGCAAGTATATGCCAGTGACCCACCTGGTCATGCTCATTGGTGTTCTGGCTATCATCGGCTTCCCGGGATTCTCTGGCTTCTTTTCAAAAGACGAAATCCTGTGGAAGGCATGGACCGCAGGCGACCGCTTTCACATCCTATGGGGAATGGGCACTATCGCTGCAGTTTGCACCGCATTCTATATGGTGCGCCTCCTAATGCTGACGTTTTATGGCCCAAACCGCAGCGATCATCACACCAGGGAGCATTTGCATGAGACCAGCGTCGTCATGTGGGGACCTCTGGTCGTCTTGGCACTTCTGAGTTTCGGTGGCGGGTATCTCAACGTGCCACATGTCATTCCGTTTCCTGAACATGGCCTCTTTGAGGAGTACTTGGCACCGGTCCTGGCGATTCCAGCTCAAGCGGCGGAACACTGGGAACACCTGCACGCCGAGCACGAAGCTGGGGAAGAGTGGGCCGTCATGGCCGTCTCAGTTCTTGGCATGCTGCTAGCATCATTCTCTGCCATTTTCCTGTATGGGCGAGGATTCTCGCCTCTAAGCACGGCCCTGGCAACACGGTTTCAAGGCATTCATAGGACACTTAGCAACAAATACTATGTTGATGAGTTCTATGCTTCAGCAGTGGTTCTTCCACTCAAGGACATGTCTTACTTCCTGTGGAAAATCGTCGATGTCGCCATCATCGACGGCATCGTCAACGGCGTCAGCCAGGGTTGTATGCTGGTCAGCGGGCTGACCAGCTTCAGGATGTCTGGTAGTTTGCATCGCCACGGTATGGTGATGCTGGTTGGTATACTCTGCATGCTCACGGTCCTGCTCTTTTAGGGCGCCGGTAACTTAGTGGATAGGCTAATACGCAATGGATTTTCTCAATCACCACGTTCTGTCGCTCCTCACCTTCGTGCCGCTGCTGACCGCATTTGCCGTATTGCTGTCGCCTTCGCTAGGTCTAGCTCGTTGGGTTTCAATGCTTGGATCCTTGCTGACTTTTTTGTTCAGCATCCATGTCTGGTATTACTTTGATGGCCAAACTTCAGGGCTCCAGTTTACCGAGATCCACAATTGGATCCCGACCTTTGGCATCAAGTACATCATGGGCGTGGACGGACTAAATCTACTCTTGGTCGTGCTAACGGCATTTCTGACACCGCTCATCCTGCTCAGCGTTTGGCATGTAGACGGATCGAAGCAAAAGGCGTTCCTCGCGCTGTTCATGGGCCTCGAATGCGGCATGCTGGGCTCGCTGGTCGCCTTTGACCTGGTGTTCTTCTATATTTTCTGGGAGGCCATGCTCATCCCGATGTACTTCCTGATCGGTATTTGGGGCGGTAAAAACCGTATCTATGCCACCTCGAAGTTCATCATCTATACCTTCGCTGGGTCATTGCTGATGCTCGCAGCGATGATCGTGCTGTATATCCTGCATTTCGAGCAAACAGGCATCTACACCACGAGCCTCCTGGACCTATACGGCGCACCTCCAGCCTACCCAACCCAGATGTGGCTGTTTGCCGCATTCGCCATAGCTTTTGCAATCAAGGTACCCGTCTTTCCATTCCATACATGGTTACCCGATGCCCATACCGAAGCTCCGACGGCAGGTTCGGTCATCCTGGCTGGTGTTATGCTCAAGCTTGGGACATACGGTCTTGTACGCTTTGCTATTCCGTTGTTTCCGGAAGCAGTCGTTAGCTACGCTCCGCTCATCGTCGGGCTTGGGGTCATTGGCATTGTCTACGGCGCCCTCAATGCGTGGATGCAAACCGACGCCAAGCGCATGGTCGCGTATTCCTCGGTGTCGCACTTGGGTTTCGTGGTCATTGGCTCCTTTGCGCTGGTCGGAGGTGGCGCGGCCCTGTCGCCGGAGGCTCTGACAGGAGCCATCTATCAGCAAATCAACCATGGTATCAGTACAGGCGCCCTGTTCTTCTTGGTTGGTGTTATCTACGAACGTCGCCACACTAGACTGTTGGCTGACTTCGGCGGCTTGGCCAAGGTCATGCCCTGGTTTGGCGTGATGCTCATCGTCGCCACGCTGAGTTCAGTCGGACTCCCAGGCACCGGCGGCTTCGTCGGCGAGTTCCTGATTCTACTCGGCACGTTTATCGCCTCGCCACTGGCGGGCTCAGTCGCGTCACTCGGGGTGTTGCTCGGAGCCATCTACATGCTGACCCTATGCCGCAAAATTCTCTTTGGACCGATCACCCACGAAGAAAATAAAGGCCTATCCGATCTGACTCCGCGGGAGTTTGCCTATCTGACACCGCTGGCCATCTTGGCAATCGTGATGGGCGTCTTTCCAAATCTCTTTCTCGACAAAATCCGTCCGTCGATTGAAAACCTCGCCAACAACTACAAGTCCTATAAAATTGTCGCCGAAGCCCCAGCTCTAAACGAGGCAGGCGACAAGCGTGCGGAGGCCTCCCATTGAACGTCACGATCCCTACTCTAACCAGTGAATTCTATGGTGCTTCGCTGCCAGTCTACAGCCTTTGCCTCGGCTCCGTGGTCGCTATGCTGCAAGGCGTTTCTAAGCGCTTTGGCAGCGATAAGGCGGTCCTTGCGGTCCTTTTGCTCAGTCTGATTGGGGCGCTAGGCGGGGTGTTCTTCGGCGCTCCATCTGTTGAGACCTCATACCTAAGCGGTGGTTACCTGGTCGGGGACCTCGGCCGGGTCGGACAAGGGTTGATCCTAGGTATCGCCCTAGTGGTCACGCTGATGTTTAGCGCCACGTTCCTTAGGGCTAAATTTCTTCGCGGTGAAGTGACGTCGCTCTTTCTGATGGTCGTTACCGGCATGGCGGTTATGGTAGCCAGCGACGACATCATCACCCTGTTCATCGGGTTAGAGCTTTCTTCCATTGGGCTCTATGCCTTGGTCGGCTACATCAACCCGTCGCGCCGCAGTCAAGAAGGCGCCATCAAATACTTCGTGCTCGGCGCCTTTGCCACATCCCTTCTGCTGTTTGGGTTTGCGCTGCTTTACGTCGCGACGGGGACCTTGCGGCTCAGTGAAATGGCCCAAATTCTCCCCAAATTGCTCGACCATAACTGGGTGCGCCTTGGCGTCCTGTTCGCCCTTTCCGGCCTTGGCTTCAAGCTCGGCTTAGCACCATTCCATCTTTGGGCCCCCGACACCTATGAAGCTGCTCCGACGGGTATTACAGCCCTCATGGCTACGGCGGTTAAGGTGATGGTGTTGGTCGTCGTCGTACGCTTCTTCGCTGGCAGTTTGGGGGCCGTGTACGAGGTGTGGCTGCCTGCAACCACGTTTCTCGCCATGGTTTCGATGATCGTCGGCAACGTCATGGCTCTGGTCCAGGCCAGCGTTAAACGTATGCTGGCCTATTCATCGGTCGCCCATAGCGGCTACATGGCCATCGCGCTCTGCGCACTAGGCGGAACGAGCAATGATTTTCCGGTCGCGGCGCTGCTTTACTACCTGATCGGTTATTCCATCATTTCACTGGGTGCTTTCAGCGTGCTGATGTGGCTGGAAAATGACCAAAACGACAACCTCCTGATCGACGACTTAGCCGGATTGGCCAAGAAGCATCCCTGGGCTGCATTTGCCATGGCGGTGTTTATGTTCAGCTTCGCCGGCATGCCGCCCACCGTCGGCTTTATGGGCAAATTCTTCGTCTTTAATGCTGCACTGAGCAACCAACTGTACAGCTTGGTCATCATCGGCCTGGTCGGCAGCGCCATCTCCCTGTTCTACTACTTGCGGATCATTGTCCGGATGTATATGTCGGAGCCGGTTCGGGTGGCCGTGGCGTTGGTACCTAATCGTTCGTGGCTGGTCAGCGGCATCCTTGGAACGGCCGTGGTAGCAAACTTGGCTCTCGGCACCTTATTACCCGAGCATCTACTCAAATCGCTGGTCAGCACTTCGCAAGAAGTGGCTGCAAAGAAAGTCAAACTAGCTCCGGTCGCGAAGGCCCACTAAGCTCAGATCTTGTTGCCTGAGGGGGCAGCTATTGCCTCTCAGGCTGTCCATTGCGTAGCCAGAACGGTATTGACACCGCACATGCTGCAAGGATGATCAGGCTGATAAATTGTGATGTCGATAGCCAGGAGCCAAAGGCGAAGCCACGGAAGTCATCGCGCAAAAACTCAATACCAAAGCGCAGATTGGCATAACCGATGATCCCAAGGTAGCCCACCATGCCAGCGCGGCCGTGACGACGCACGTAGCTAAAGCCTAAGCACAGTCCGAGAGCAAGCGCGCTGACCAATCCGGCTTCGATCAATTGGACTGGATAGCGAGCAATCCCATCCGCCAGGTTTGGCAGGGTGACGGACCAAACCGGCGGCTCTGACCCTGCTACTATGGGAATAGCCTTGCCATAATCGTCGCCATTCAGAAAACATCCAATTCGACCAAGGGCCAGGGCAAGTAGTCCGGCCGGGATGGCCAGGTCCATAAGAATTGGAATCTTCAGGCGATTGATTAGCGCATAAGCACTGCCAGACAGAAATGCCGCGATCGCTCCGCCATAAAAGGTCATCGCCCCAAAGCTGAACAACGCCGCTAAAGTCGCAGTAAAGCCACGAACAGCCGGCTCCTCAATGTAGATGGACAACAACCGAGCTCCCACGTAGCCGGCGACGTAACTGACCGCGAACAGTCGAGATAACACCTGCCTGTCCAAATCAGGAGCATGGCGCCGAGCTAGATATAGCAACAATGCGAAGGCTGCCAACGCTCCCAGTACATAGAATGTATGCCACGCTGGGAGTACGAGCGGGCCCCAGTGGATCAGAATCGGTAGCATCGTTAGCGTAGCTCCAGACACACGAACCTGGATTCAGGCGGCATACAGCTCAGATGCTGCGCATAAATATGCTAAACTAATCGATGAAGTACGACAAGTTGAGGGCTTGGCATGGGACGTGTGCGGTCATCTGGTGCAGCCTTAGCGGTAGCTACCGGGATCCTTTTGTCACGGCTATCTGGTCTGATTCGAGACCGGGTCTTTGCCTACTATCTGGGTAGTTCCCATGCTGCCGGCGCCTTTCGGGCAGCGCTAAAGATCCCTAATTTTCTACAGAACCTGTTCGGAGAAGGTGTCCTGTCCGCATCGTTTATACCCGTCTATGCGCGCCTTCGCGCCGAAGGACGTGACCAGGAGGCGGTGCAAGTCGCAGGGACTGTAGCGACCTTGCTAGCACTTGCCGTAACCATCTTAGCCACCATCGGCACCTTGGTAACCCCTTGGATCATAAATCTCATAGCGCCCGGATTTAGCGGCGAAGACCGCACCCTGACGGTGCAATTAGTGCAAATTATGTTTCCGGGCGTTGCGCTGCTGGTGCTTTCAGCCTGGTGCCTCGGCATACTCAATAGCCATCGACGATTTCTGCTCCCCTACATGGCCCCTGTGCTGTGGAACGTTGGCATCATCGGGGCCCTGTTGCTCTCTGCCTATGTTCGACCGGTAACACCTGATGGACAGCAGGTACTGGCCCGGGATGTTGCCTGGGGAACCATCGTTGGCTGCATCTTACAGTTTGGCATTCAGCTTCCTGCCGCACTGCGGCTAACTCGGGGAATCCGCCCCGAGCTGGCAATAACCAGCGCATCAGTACGTGCTGTATTGCACAACTTCCTACCAGTAGTCACTAGCCGCGGTGTCGTGCAACTGAGTGCCTATATCGACCAAATATTGGCAAGTTTTCTCGGTGCGCCGATGGTGGCGGCCCTGGCCTATGCCCAGCAGCTCTATCTGCTACCGGTGTCCCTCTTTGGTATGTCGATCTCAGCCGCTGAGCTGCCTGAAATGTCCTCAGTCAGCGGTAGCACCGTCATGGTCGAACAGCAGATCCGCCTTAAGATTGAGGCAGCCCTACGTCGAGTCTGTTTCTTTGTCATTCCCTCAGTGGTGGCATTGGCCGCGTTGGGTGACGTAGTCGTCGCAACGATATTTCAGACCGGGCAATTTAAGGCAGAGGATGTCACCGATGTTTGGTTGATCTTGGCGGGCTCTACAGTCGGGCTACTAGCATCGACTCAAGGCCGCCTCTGCTCCACTGCGTTTTATGCCTTAAGGGACGCGCGCACTCCGCTGCGCTTTGCGTTGGTCAGGGTTGTGATCACCGCGGCAGCCGGCTACTTGTTCGCCCTACCCTTGCGAGTGGCATTTGGCTACTCGGAGGCACTCGGCGCTGCATCGCTTACAGCAACGGCAGGGGTGGCGGGTTGGGTTGAATTCTGGCTACTAAAACGCGCACTGAGCAGAAGGCTCGGCGTGTTCGACCTACAGCTAAGTTTTGTCGCCAAACTCTGGCTTACAGCTGCAGTTGCCGCAGCGTCTGCGCTTTTGCTTAAATGGTCGCTGCCACCACTTTACCCCGTGGTCAGGGGCGCGCTGGTCCTTGGCCTGTATGGCATCATCTACCTGGGTGCAACGATCACCTTCCAATTGGGTGAAGGTGCAACTTTGGGCCGCACTTTACTCAAGCGTTGGAGAGGTTGACCCCAGACCCTGACTCATCGGTCTCTAGCTGGGGGCCTAGACGTTAGGGGAATAGATCTTGCATAATTAGTACAGCTCATCTGATCACTACCTAGGAACTGCGGAGGACTTATGGCCGTGTTGTTGACCGTCGATGAACGCCGTCGCAAAACGCTTCGACTCCTAAGCCGCTATGCCGAGGACCTACCGTTGTTACCGGCGGTGGAGGCGGCGCTCAAGGTCATTCCTCGCCATGATCCAAACCTTCCCGATCGCATCGAGCAGCTAGCGCGGCTGGATCCAGCCCTGGCGATTCGACTCCTTTATGTGGCAAATCATACGTTTAATTTCGTTGCTCATCGCGACGTCACATTGGCCTCGATCATGGTTCTTGCGGGATCCGATGCCGTCATTGGAAGCATGGACCGACTGCACAGATCAAGCCCCGCATTTGTCAATCAGGATGCTCAGCGGGACATTTGGTTGCATTCGGTGCAGGTGGCGATGGCGGCCAAGGCGCTAAGCCACCTACTACCTAAGCCTAGGCCTAGCGGCGAAGAATCCTACCTCTATGGTCTTCTTCACGACCTGGGCCGTCTGATCATGTTGGTCACCTCAGCAGCCAAGGTCGACGAGGTCAACGAGAGCAACTGGACAACGGGTACGGAGCTAGTGTCGGCAGAGCAGCAAATTTGCGGCTTTGACCACGGTGTTTTGGGTTGGCTGGCCTGTCGCAATTGGAATTTCCCAGACTCATTGGCACTTGTGAATAAATTGCATCATTCCACCAATCCAGACTTAAGCCATCATCTGGACCAAAAGAGCGCAGCACTGGTCAACTTGATTAGTCTCGCCGATGAACTTAGTTTGCAGATGACCAAAAATACCAAATTTATCAGCCTAAGCCCGACGGACCGGATCAAGGTTATGGAGGCTTCAAGGGTCGGCCGCCTGGCTCAAGCCTTGAGCATACCAATTGATAAAATTGAGCTGATGATTCCGCTACTGGACGCGTTGAGCCGAGACGAATTAAGGCAACTTTACGAGGCCATCGACCCGAGCGACGAGCCACAGTCGGATTCCGCCTAGGGTCACACCGCGGTGGGCCGCACTTTGCCAGCACATGATCGTGCTATTTCGCACCGGAATAGTACCAATTGATACATGGGCGTCGCGGGACGCTTGATCATTGAACCCCAAAAGCATCAACTAGGCGGTTCGCCAAGTTCACCTCACGGAGCGTGCTGATGAAGACATTTTTTCTGGTTTTGGCAATCGCGGCAATGACCCCGCAAGTGGCGCCGGCCGAGGAGGTCATTCCTCGCGTCGAGATGAAAAACATGGCTTTGAACCTTGGCGCAATCTTACCCTTGGTAATTAGCGACACCGCTTTTGAGCGACCAGAAAGCCGGCGAAAGATTCTTACTGGCCTGAGAAGCCTCGCCAAGTCCGCGCACCGGATTGAATACAAGCTTCCCGTAACCAACGACGATCCCCTCATCGGCTTTGTCACCGTGAAGCTTTCTCGCAACTTTGAGGTGGCTGCCGCCGACCTAGCACGGGGAGAAACCGGACGTGCACGCAGCCTTATACGCAACGCCACGGCCTACTGCATCAGCTGCCACACGCGCAGTGCTGGCGGCACAGCGACGATTGCCATCGAGCCAAAAGTCGCAGGTGTTGAGCTATCAGCGCTCGATCTTGCTGAGTTCTATACCGCAACACGCCAGTTTGAGAAGGCCATCATTCACTATGAAGCCGTGCTCAATGACCAGTGGTTCGCCCAGCGATATCCTCATCGCTGGGAATTTGCTGCAAAAAAGATGCTTGCAATCGTCGTTAGAGTGCAGAGCTCTCCCCGCTTAGCCCTGGAACTACTGGCAAAAATCCATCAATCCAACACGGTGCCGGCATCCTTGGCAAGAGATGCAACGATTTGGCGCGAGAGCGTTAAGGAGTGGCTTGCAACGCCGACCAAAGGGGCTTCAGTGACAGATCCACTTGTTCGCGGTAAGGAACAGTTTGAAAAAGGTGAAGCTTTGGTAGCAAAGACTGGTTCGCGTGAGGCCGGACTCATTCCCTTTCTGCGCGCCTCTGCCGATCTACATGAATATTTGAGCCTGCGCCGTGAAGCCGCCCCTTACGCTGATGCACTATTCCTCGCCGGGCGCACCGCCGAGCAGCTGGCGTCGCTGAATCTCTGGACCTTACGAGACTCTTACTTTGAGGCCTGCATCAAGGTGTCTCCACACTCAGCGATTGCGCGCCAGTGCCTAGAGCGCTTCAAAATGGCGCAATTGGCAGATACTCGCTCTAAAACCGGCGCAATGGTATACGCTGACGACGTTCGTGAGCGACTGGACGAGCTGAGTCACCTGGCAAATTAGGTTCCTTCGACCTGGAGACGTAAGATATGCACAAATTGGCACGTTTGGCGATTGGCTTACAAGCCCTGTGGGCCTGCGCATGCACCTCGACTAATGCGGCACATGTTAGTGAAGAGCCCATAGCACAACCTACGCAACAGGCAGTCATCGACCAATCAGGTGCTCTAAAAATGGCCGGTCCCGCAGACATCGAGGTACGACACGAGTACTGCCGCCCAGGAACTGAATTCGAAGCGGGACGGATCATGATCCCGCAAATCGAACTCGGACTTAGCTACCCGGTCGGTACCGGGGGCGACGAAGATAACAGGCACGTCGTACCCTATATTAAAAGTAGCTGCGCCCCGAATTGATCGGAAAGCAAAGCATCAGTCGCGATTCTCCTCGGCAGGACTATCAGGTGACTCCACGGGGTCATCGTCATTCAGCAAGGAAGGCGCTAGTCCCGGGTTAGCTTCGCCACCCAATGGGGACGATGGGCTCTTACCAGGGGTCATGCTGTTGAAAGCACTGGTGCCCACACGATAAACAAATGGTGACCCAGAACGCTTCACAAGGTACTTGGCGGGGTCTTCTGCATTTGCAAACAGGTCGACCGTCACCGACTTCTTGGTCTGATCAAAATAGCTTAAGACGATTCGATGCAATGGCGCTGGGGGTAGAACTTTGAGGCTTGGATCATCTAGTGGGATGTAGCGATCGGTTTTAGCAAACTCGAGATCGACCATAAACGCTCTGATATGGGCCTGCTCGTTCGGCTTGTCCTTACCTGCACCCTTAAACTTACCCTTGTCATCAAAACCAGCTGCGTCGGAGGCAGTATACCAGGTCCCCTCTAAGTTCTTGTAGACCAGGCCGTCAATTTCAATGGACTTGGCGTCGAGACTATCGGGATCTAAGATACGGTGATTGCGAAAATCGAATAGTTCCTTTTTCAGCTTGGTTTTGGCATCGATCGGCAGCACGTAGACGCGCTGCTTTGCATCAAATGCGGCCATGAGTCTGCCGTTTTTTTCAGCAAGCCTTAGAGTCGATGTTTCACCGGTCTCTTCCTGCCAGCTGATGATCTCATCAGGCTTGGCAAAAAGATCTATGCTAGCTGCATCGGGGCGGTCGATAAAGTCCTCGGCCTTTAGCTGATTGAGCGACTCGACAAACTCGCGAATGGCCGGGCCGTCAGCATCCAGCTTCTCAGGTTGCGTGATAGCGTACTTGCCGTCTGCTTTGATAAGCTCAATCGCAGGAGCACCGCGACGCTGGATACCAACGACGCGTACCTTCGCCTCATCGATTTTCACTAAACTTCGATCGCGAAAATCACTAAGCGTCTTGCTGGTGGACACAAGGATATGCTGACCACCAAGCAGGACGCGATCGTCCGAACTCGTCCGCAGATAGGCGTCGTATCCGATCGGCGCCTTGTTGCCTAGATAAATAGTAAGGGTGCGAGGTGCATTACCACCAATGCGCAGCGTCATGTGCCGGGCCGGCTCTAGCAGACCGTACTCGCCCCAAGACTCACGCTTAGTCGACACCACTTTAACGTAGGTGTAATCACGCAGCGTATTGATCAGGCCCTCGATCGTCGCCTTATCAGCAAGGGCATCGATTGGTTTGGACATCCGCCAGATGCCATCCTTCTTGACTGCGCTAACCTGAAATGGCGCGTCCTGCTTCGGACTCCCGTCTAGCTTCTCGCCTTCGGTTTGATCTGAGGTGGCCGCCTTGCTGAAGTAATCCAGTTCCAGCACGTCCTCGACCTTAAAATCAGCCAGCCTGTTCTTGGTCTTCTCCCCTTCTTTGTCCTGCTTGGTCTTCCACTCGTCCCACGTGGCTAGACCACCGAGCAGAAGAACCAAAAAGGCCAGGGCCGCGACCAACCTAAGCTTAGCATTCACGCTCTTCTCCTCCTAAGCCAGCTCACTGTACCGCCACCGATAAACAAGAGAGGATAAATCAGCACGAGAAAGGTTAGGACTGCCTGACTGCTGCGTGTTGCGAGATTAATCGTGCTTTTGGTCGGGTCTTTCGGTCGGATGGCGATAAAGTCCTCGTCCTGCAGCAGGTAGTTGACGATGTTGGCAAACATATCTTTGTTCTCCGCCAGCTGGGCTCCCTGGTTGTTGGCAAATTCAACCGAACCAACCGTCACCAGCCGGGTTTCACGGCCTTTCCCCCCACCCAAATCACCGCGAGAAGCGTCGCTCTTGGCGTCCTTAGCCGCGACAGAGGCATCTGCCGTTGGCAGTGGCAAGGTCTTACCGGCAGCGACCGCAATCACAGGAAACGAACCCATCTCCCAACGATCTTCAGTTAAATTCTCGAGGTCAGCTGGACCCGTGACGTTTTTTACACGAATCATCTCTTTTGAGGTCTTGCCTGCAAGGGTCACTTTGAGCTTTTGTGAGTTATCCTTAACCTCGCCGAGGGAGCGGGTATTGCGCATGACTAACTGCACTTGCGACATCCGCGCAAAGTCCTTTGTAACTGGATTGAATTCATCGAATTCACTGATAATCGCGTTATTTTGCCCGATCATCTGAGCGCGGACATCGTTTGGCGCGAGGATCAGCAGGTCCTGGTTGTATTGCACACCAAATTTACCGAGCAGTCTATTTAGCTGCAGCGTCGGGGTCATCGCCCCAACCATCGCTAGCACCGAGCCCCCACGCTTTAAGTAGTCCTCGATGATTCGGGTCTCTTCCTCTTTGAATTCATATTTCGGGCCCGCGATGACGATCATATCGGCATCTTCAGGGACCTTGGCTGACTCGAGAAGAGATAATTCTTCGACACTATTTCGATTATTTTCGAGGTCCATGGCAACGGTATTGAAGCCGCTAGCATCGGCCCCTTTCAGAGCACCTTCCCCATGGCCTTTGATGAAGTAGATTTTTTTTGATTTATCCTTAAGCACATTGACCAAAGCATTGGTGATCTTCTCTTCGGTGAAAGCACTTAGACGCTTCTCCTGCTTGCCGTGACGGAAGATAACTGTATTCGCTTCGGTCACCTTGGCAGCCATGGCCTGCGTCGGATGGGTTTGGGGGTCGATGTACTCAACCTGGAGATTGGCCCCTTTCGCCTGATACAGCGCAAACAAGTCATGCAGGTCGGTGTTCACTTTTTCGTCGGAGGCGTAGACATCGACCTTCACCGGCTGACCGGAGCCCTTAATACTGGCGATCACCTTGGTCGACTGGTCGGACAAGGTGTTGAGCTTGTCACGGGTGACATCAATGCTCTTGTTGAACCGAGGCCTCGCGGCGATCACTGCTACCCCGATGATCGCAGTCGTGCCCAAAACGATCGCTAGACCCGAACTGGCGCCGTATTTGGCACCCTTGCGTCGAAACAGGGCCTTGAAATTTTCGAGATCCAAAGCCACCCAAAGAAGCAAGACGATGACCGCAACGGCCCACGCCATGGGTGTCAACCAGCGTATTTCTGTTAGGGCTGAGCCCGCCGCGGTGCCAATGGCTGCAATCAAGAGGGCCAAAAACGGAAGAATGAGCAATCCTGGTTTCAATGGGAATTACCTCCAACGCTGCGAGTCGAGCACGACGTTCGTGAAGAAAAGAAACAGGGCGCCAAAACAGAGAAAATATACGGTATCGCTAACCGTCAGTACGCCCTTCAAGAACATGTCGAGGTGATCGGTGGACGCCAAATACTTCAAGGTACCGGCCCACCAGCCGCCTGTGCTGCTGATGCTAGGGGCAATCCAGTTGAGAACTAGCAGCAGAAACAAGCCAAACATAGTGAACAAAAATGCCATGAACTGATTCGTCGTCATCGACGATACCCAGAGGCCAAAGGCTAGCTGCGCGCACATCAGCAGGAACACACCAGCATAAGAAGTCAGGATGACCGCCACATCGGGATTACCGTAGGCCTTTATAAACAGCGGATACACCGCGGAGCACACCAGCACCAAGGCAAGTACCCCGACGACCGCCAGGAACTTGCCAAAAACGATTTGGGTCGGGGTGATCGGCGACACTTGCAATAGGCGAATGGTCTGATTGCGGCGCTCCTCGGAAAAGGTTGACATCGTCAGGGCCGGGATCACGAGGATGAGGATGAAATGCAGATTGTAAAAAAGCGCCTTGAGAAGCTGCTCCAAGGTCGGCGCCTCGCCACCATACATCGGCGCCTTTTGCGTCATTTCGACAAAGGTATTGAGGAAGTTATAAAAAAACAGGCCCATCAGCAGAAGAAAGAGAAAAAAGATCGCGCTGCCCTTAGGCGAGGCAAAGTTGGCTTTTATATCACGCCAGGCAATCGTCAACACTGCACCCATTCGCAACTCCTCCACACTTTTGGCCGATGGCCAAATGGATTATTGAGTCAGCTGGAAGAAGACCTCTTCCAGGGACTTCGTCTTAACCGCTAGCTCTCGCAGGCCAAACCCACCGTCGATCATCCTCCGAGCAACGTTGTCTAGCACTGCCTCGTCGATGCCACTAGCGAGACTAAACTCCAGCTCGTGTTCGGCCGCATCGACCAAGCGCGGATGTTCGGCCGCTGCCAAGTCAGCAAGGTCAGACACGGCAGCTGCACCATTCCTTGCCACCTTAAGGCGGTAGGTTCGACCTGACTTCATGGCCCGCGTCAAGTCTTCGTAGCTCCCTGTCTGCACCACCGTGCCGTTATGAACAATGATTAGATGATCGCAGGTGTTCTGCACCTCGCTCAAAATATGCGAACTCAAGATGATGGTATGATGCCCTGCCAACGAGCGGATAAGCTCTCGAATCTGCACGATTTGATTGGGATCCAAGCCTTCCGTTGGTTCATCCAAAACAAGCACGTCGGGATTGTGTACGATCGCTTGGGCCAGGGCCACGCGTTGGCGATAGCCCTTGGACAGATTACCAATCAACCTTCGCCGCACGGCCCCAAGGGACAACTTCTCCAAGGTCTCGCTAACCCGCCGCTGCAACTCGGTGCCGGGGATCTTGTGCAACCGACCGGCGTAGGTGACGAACTCCTCAATCCGCATCTCCGGATGCAACGGCGCGACATCCGGCAGGTAACCTAGTCGGCGCTTTACCTCAAGTGGCTGCTCGGTGATGTCATAGCCGGCGATCGTGGCCGTACCCGCATCGGCACCAATGCATCCACACATAATATCCATCGTTGTCGTCTTGCCGGCGCCATTGGCGCCGAGGAAGCCGACGATCTGACCTTTACCTACGCTAAAAGAGACGTTGTTCAAGGCCTGGACTGCGCCATAGCGCTTTGATAGACCGCTCACCTCGATCATCTAGAGATCCCCCCACTTGCCAAGATCGCGCGTGTTGAAGAGTCTAAGCTCTCTCATCAGCTATGAAATATCAATAAGAGCCCATCTTAGGCCTTGGCTCCTCGGAGTCAAGGACGGTCGCCAGCTAAAAGGGGCGTCCGATCACACCGATGGCAGCTTGGACCTGCTCAAGCTTACGTTGCGCCAGTACCCGTGCCGAGCGCGAGCCACTAAGTAGCAGGTCACGCATATCGTCGGGACGCTTGAGCCAATCGAAATACCGCTCTCGCATCGGACCAAAGACCAGCTTCAATTGCTCGATCAACGCCAACTTAGCGTGCCCGTAGCCATAGCCACCGGCGCGGTAGCGTTCTGCCATGGCGGCCGACTCATCCGGGCTTGAAATCAGCTTATAGAGCGTAAAAACAGTGCAGGTCACCGGATCTTTGGGTTCAGACAGCGACTGCGTCCCGGTGACGATAGACATCACTTGCCGCTTCCACTCTGCATCAGTCGCAAAAACCGACACCACGTTATTCTTCGACTTGCTCATCTTCTCACCGTCGGTGCCTGGCACCAAAGCTAGCTCGTCCGAAATTTTTGGTTCTGGTAGGTGGAGAATGGACCCATAACGATGATTGAAGCGTTGGGCAAAATCTCTGGTCATCTCTAAATGCTGCTTCTGATCCTGACCAACTGGCACGACATCGGCATCAAACAGCAAGATGTCAGCCGCCATCAACACGGGGTAGTTAAAGACCCCCATATTCACGTCCTGGCCTTTGGCCTGAGCGTCCTTGAAAGAATGTGCCCTGGTCAACATGCCAAAAGGCGCCTGACAGCCTAGTATCCATGCTAATTCACAGACTTCGGGCACGGCCGACTGGGCGTACAACAGTCCTTTGTGCGGGTCAAGACCACAGGCCAGGAGGGTCGCCATCATCACGAGCGACTGTTGCCGCAGATCCGCCGCCGAATCAGCTCCGTTAAGGGCATGCAGATCGGCGAGAAAAAAGAATAAATCATAACTTTCCTGCAGGTCTAACAGGGGCTTATAAGCGCCAAAATAATTACCCAAGTGAGGCAGTCCGGATGGTCTCGAACCGGTCAAAACGCGCTTTTTCTGTTCGATCATTGGCACTCCAGGTCGCGTAGAACGGCCGACTATAGCTGCCCCGCACAAAAAAATCACCCGCCTATCTTCTCCCCAGGACGAGAACCTGTTAATATTTAAGAGTTAGTTAACCATCGGACGGTAAGGGCTTGGGTTAGCAGCCAGGGCCACCACGTTCCATAGGACAGGAGACACAAATCGTGGAAGGTACGCTCACCAAAGATGCTCTCATCGAGATGATTCGCGACAAAGTCGGCTATCCTGTCAAAGAGGCAAAGGAAATCCTCGAGATCATCCTCGAAGAGATTAAGCTAAAGTTGGAGGAAGGCAAGGAGGTCAAGATCTCCGGCTTTGGCAAGTGGACGGTCAAGGAAAAGCGTTCGCGCCCAGGTCGCAACCCACACACAGGCGATCGCATCGAAATCTCAGCGCGCCGCGTGGTGACGTTTCACCCGTCGGATAAACTGCGGGATTCCGTCAACCGCTCGTTTGAGAACGAAGCCCCTTAAGCCCATTAAACGTGGCCGAGCACCAGATGCTAGTGCATCTTGCCGTGCCCTTCCGTGGCAGGACGATTTGACGGGGGCGTTACATGTGGGCATGGATCCGCCGCCTTTTGCAACTTTTGCCCCTTCTAGCTGCGGTGTGTTGGAGCTGCTACCCAGCTTTCTTCACCGTGTGGGCTATTGCCACTGCCCCCAATCTGAGCCTTGGCCCGATGGAGTGGCAAGATCAAAACCAGACCCTGGCGTTGCGCCGCAAGGTGCAGCGGCATTTCCTCGCCCATTCGGTATACCTGCCGCTGGAAGATATCACCACGGCGCCTGGACCCAATGCGGCTAGCGACGACCCTTCTTTACTCATGCAAAATGCTTGCGGTCAGGGTAAACTACTCGTCTGGCTCCCCTTTAAATTCAATGTGCCGATCGCCGGCGAAAAGGTCATCGAGTGGTGTTGGAAACCGCAGACGAACGACGTGTAAATGGTGCGCCACCTACGCTACGTCTCGGGCAGCAGGCGAGCGGCAAACTCTGGCCGCTGCTCGCGCGACTAGAGGGGGAGGCCGTCAACATCGACGACCTAATGGAGTGGTTCATCGCCTGGACCCATCAGACCTTTGGCACCGCAGAGGTCGTCAATGGTTCTGAGCGCTTCTACCTTGACCATGGCAAGGTCTTCCATGACGACAGCTTTTATAACGCTAGGACTGCTTACTTTTTTGACCACTTTATCTTTGAACGCCGGGTCAGCAGCAACTCCATCCAAATCCGAACAGCTGAAGGCATCACGCCGCATGAGCTTCTTCTTGCCGAACTCGCGACGCTTCAGGAGGCCATGCCTCAGCATTTAATTAAACGGATGCAGCGCTTCGGCGATTTTCGTCATTCGTTATTTCAGATCCTAAAGGTGACCGACAAGTCCATGGTGATTCAGGACTTGATCTCCCCCGCTAAGATCTCGGTAACAGTGAAGCCACTAGAAACCTTCCGCGGCCTTGAGAAAAGAACGATTTTTCAAGCTTTCGTCTTTCCTTTTGACAATACCCATCAACTTAGTAGCGGCATCGTCATACATCCCCACAAAGCCAATTGGCTGATCAAGCGGTGGGTCAAACAGCAGCGAGGGAAAGGCGATTTTACGGCAAAAACACTGCTGTCTCGCCTAGCTACGGTGCAGATTCGTCACCTCCGTCATCGCCATGTACACCCCAAATTGATCTACCAAGCGATTAAGGACTAGACGACCCGTCCTCAACTTTTCTCGACTTACAGCCGAACAACGGGGGTAGGGAGAATTGGGGGCCTATGTCCAATCCGCTAAAATCTTATCTCGTAAGCAATGGCTTGATCAGCGACGCTGACTACAAGCGCGCTGAAGCCGTCAGCGCCAAAGAAAACGTCACCATCATGCACGCTATCGAATCCATCCAGGTCGTCGCGGAAGATAAGCTGCTCGACGCCTTTGCCAAATTCTACCGTCTGCCTCGGACCAACTTGGCGGAGATGGACGTACCTAGAGCGATTATCGATTTGATTCCAAAGGATCTCGCCGTCAAGCACCGCGTCGTGCCGATCGACCGCGCCGGTAACAACATCATCGTCGCCATGGGTGATCCGCGCAACCTCGATGCCATCAACGCCATCCGCTTCTCCGTCGGATTCTTTCCCAAGCCGGTACTGGCCAGCGAGCAGCGCATCACCGAAGCCCTACACAAGTATTACGGCAAGACGCTTGATATGAACTCCCTCGGCGACAGCAAGGAAGTCCTAGCCCCCAGAAATCAAAAACAGGAACGGCAAGATATTTCATCGAGTGATAAGGGTGACGGCCCGATCATCAAGCTGGTCAACCAGGTCCTCATTCAATGCTTACAACGTCGTGCGTCCGATATCCATATCGAGCCGTATGAATCATACCTCCGCATCCGCCTCAGAATAGACGGTGTCCTGCACGAGATCGCACGCCCTCCGATCGGCATGAAGGCAGCGTTAATCTCACGGATTAAGATTATGGCTTCCCTCGACATCGCCGAAACCAGGCTACCGCAAGATGGCGCCATCAACATCACCATCGGCAGCAAGCCCGTTGACTTCCGTGTCAGCTCTCTTCCGACAGTCTACGGCGAGAAAACGGTGATGCGGATTTTAGACAAATCAGCCTTGCAAACCGACATGACCCAGTTGGGCTTTGATATTGAAGAGCTTAAAAAGTTCAAAGATTCGATCCACCAACCCTTCGGCATGGTCCTAGTCACTGGCCCGACGGGTTCGGGTAAAACAACGACACTCTACTCGGCCCTGGCCGAGTTGAACAAAGAGTCTGACAATATTATGACCGCCGAGGACCCCGTCGAATACAACCTCGAAGGCGTAAACCAAGTCCAAATGAAGTCTGATATCGGCCTGACCTTTGCTGCAGCACTGCGTTCTTTTCTGCGTCAAGATCCTGACATCATCATGGTCGGAGAGATCCGCGATTTGGAAACCGCAGAGATCGGTATCAAGGCCGCTCTCACTGGCCATATGGTACTTTCAACCCTGCATACCAACAGCGCACCCGACACCATTTCAAGACTTCTCAACATGGGAGTGGAAAGCTTCAACTTGGTGTCCGCCTTAACCTGCGTTACGGCTCAGCGACTCGTGCGCAAGATTTGCGATAAATGCCGAATGGTCGACGAAAGCGTCACGCCGCAGCTGATGATTGATCTGGGCATCCACCCACAATATGCGAGCAGGGTTCAGGCCTTTAAAGGCGCTGGTTGCCATGCCTGCAGTGGTACTGGCAACAAAGGACGAATCGCGGTGCATGAAGTCTTAAAGTTAAACGATCCCGTACGCGAAGCGATCCTCGCCAATGCACCGGCTATGAAGATCAAAAAAATCGCGATGGCCAACGGCATGCGTTCGCTGCGCCAATCGGCACTCAACAAGATGGCTCAAGGCATCACCAATGCTCAGGAAGTCACCAAGTCAACGGCTCCCGATAGCGATGACGACGGCCGTCAAAAGGCAGGAGCTGCATGAACTACACCCTTCCCCAACTGCTTAAAGCGCTACTTGATCAAGGCGGCAGTGACCTACATATCTCAACGGAGTCCCCGCCAAGACTGCGCATCGACGGCAGCCTACTGCCACTCGACTTGCCTCCGCTTACACCGCAAGACACCCGTCAATTATGCTATAGCGTCCTAACTGAAGAACAAAAGAAGGACTTCGAAAACCAAAAGGAGATCGATCTCGCGTTTTCAGTGAAAAATATGGCCCGCTTTCGCGCCAACGTATTTCATCAGCGCGGCCAGGTCGCGGGGGTCTTTCGCATCATCCCATTCAAGCTGTATTCACTTGACGAGCTCGCCCTTCCGCCGTCGATCAAGAATATCTGCAACACTAACAAAGGCCTCGTCTTGGTCACAGGACCGACGGGGTCTGGTAAATCAACCACTCTAGCCGCGATGATTAACCACATCAACGAAACCCGCCGCGACCACATTATCACGATCGAAGATCCCGTTGAGTTCATGCACCCCCATAAAAATTCGATGGTCAATCAACGCGAGGTCGGTAGCGATACGACGTCGTTTGCCCGCGCTTTAAAAAGCGTGCTTCGTGAAGACCCAGACGTCATCTTAGTCGGCGAGATGCGCGACCTAGAAACCATTAGCCTGGCATTGACTGCAGCTGAAACCGGGCACTTAGTCTTTGCGACACTTCATACCAATTCTTGCATTTCAACCCTGACACGTATTATCGACGTCTTTCCTCCGCACCAGCAAGTACAAGTGCGTATTCAACTAGCCATGTCGGTAAGCGCGGTCATCGCACAAACCCTACTGCCAGCGGTTAACGGTGGACGCGTCATGGCCATGGAAACACTGCTGCCGAACAAGGCTATTCGCAACCTCATTCGTGAGGATAAGCTGCACCAAATCTACTCATCGATGCTGACTGGTCAAGACACCACCGGCATGCAGACGATGAACCAGTCCCTAATGAATCTGATAGATCGCCGCTTTATCACCGCCGAACTCGCGCTGGAGCGGTCGCCAGAGCCGGAGGAGCTCCAAGATATGCTCGACAAAAGGGCCCTGCGCGCTAGCACACCAGGCAAAGCCGGACAGCAGCAGCGCGGATACACTCCAAAAAAGGGGGCGTAAGCCAAAAAAATGCCCGAATTTCAATATAAAGCCAAGGACTCATCCGGCCGCACCAGATCCGGCAAGGTGACCGCTCATTCTAAAGCCCAGGCCCGGGCACTAATCACTAGAATGCGCCTAAACGTCCTGCAAATCACCACGACAAAGTTGGATAGTAGCGGCGGCAAGGACAACGGTGACGACGGAGTTACCCCTATTTTAGGCAATGTGATTGTTAAGGACAAGGACGGGAAGATCCAACTCCAGCTTGGATCCTCGGCACCGAGTGTCAAGGACATCATCGTCTTCACCAAGCAATTTGCGACGATGATCGGCAGCGGCGTGCCTTTGGTCCAAGCTATTGGCGTACTTGCCGAGCAGCAGCTTGTACCCTCTTTTGGTCGAACCTTGAATAGGATTCGATTTTCTGTAGAAAACGGCGCCACACTGAGTGAGAGCCTCGAAGCCTATCCCAAGATTTTCGAAAGCCTCTATGTCTCACTGGTCCGAGCAGGAGAAGCCAGCGGTAATCTCGACACTATTTTATTAACCTTAACGGTCTATCTTGAAAAGGCCGCAAAGATTAAATCCCAGGTCAAGTCCGCGATGTTCTATCCGTTGATGGTCGTCGCCGTTGCCGTCATCGTGATCACCGTCTTGCTGGTCTTCGTCGTACCAATTTTTGCCAAGCAATATTCTGATTCGGGTAAGGAACTGCCCTTTATGACTGCCATGGTCGTCAATGCCTCGACCTTCCTCACGACGCACGCTATACCGATCGCCATAGGTGTCGTCGGCACGTTACTCGGAATTCGAGCCTATCTCAAGACGTCGCAGGGCCGGGCCATCCTCGACGACGGTCTGCTTCGGCTTCCCGGGTTTGGCATACTCTTTCGTAAACTCGCCGTCGGTCGATTCTGCAATACCATGTCCACCATGCTCACGGCCGGGCTAAACATCTTAGAAGCCCTGACGATTTGTGCCGCCTCTTCGGGCAATAAGACCATCGAGAAGTTCGTGCTTGGCGTTCGGGGCAAGATCGAGCAGGGCGCAAAATTTTCGGAAACCCTAGCTGAAGGTGGGTTGATTCCGTCCATGGTGATCTCCATGGTTGCCGTCGGTGAAACCACCGGAGCTCTCGATGATATGTTGGTAAAAGTGAGCCAGTTTTACGAAGATGAAGTGGATGTCGCCGTCAAGACCTTGCTGTCCATGATCGAGCCGTTCATGATCGTGGTCATCGGTGGAATTGTCGGCTTCATCGTCATCGCGATGTATTTGCCGATTTTCGACATGGCAAGTCTGGGCCCCGGCTAAAGTTCCCAGTCCATCTGGCAATCGCGGCAGCGATACTGCAACTTTCCACCTTTGATGGTCACCGACTCCAGATCCCTTTGGCGGCACCTGGGACAGGAGACCGCCTGGTGATTTTGGACGCAAGTAGACAATCGGCATCGCAGGCCGCCTGGCGCTCCAGAGTCAGCCACGGCAGGTCCTTGACAAACAGGGCACCTTTCAGCTTCGCGACGGTTCATGATAGCCTCCCTTAAATGGCAGAGTTCACCGACTATTATGCGGCCTGCCAGCACCCGTCGTCAGCCATTTTCACTAGCCCCTAGCCGAACCCACCTGAACCACTCTCAGGTGAGGAACTTAGGGCCTTTGCAAAGGAGATCCCCTAGATGAGCAAACACGGTCCCACAGCGATGATCGCTGCGTATATTGATGGACAATGGCAGCAGGGAAGTACCGCTCTGCGATCTCTGAACCCGGCCGATCTACGCGACGAGGTCGGTGTTTTTGCTGACGCCAGTAAAGATCAGGTGCGTCAGGCCGCGTATGCCGCCAAGGCAGCATACAAAAGTTGGGCAGCAACGCCGGCGCCGGTGCGCGCTGGGATGATTCAGAATTTTGGCCGCTTGGTCGAAGCGAATAAAGATGCCCTAGCAAGAGTCGTTGCTAGAGAAATCGGCAAGCCGCTGCGTGAAGCCCTGGGCTCGGTTCAAGAAGTTATCGATACCGCGAATTTTTTCGTTTCTGAGGGTCGGCGCCTATACGGTCAAACGATTCCTTCGGAAATGCCGAACAAGGAATGCTTCACTTACCGCAGGCCGATCGGAGTCTTCGGCTGTATGACGGCGTGCAACTTTCCAGTCGCAGTACCAGCATGGTATTTCATTCCAGCACTGGTCGCCGGCAATACCTGCGTTTGGAAGCCCAGCGAAGAAGCCCCCTTGACCAGTTACTTCACCACTGAACTGTGGGCCAGGGCAGGCCTACCCAATGGGGTATTTAACACCGTCTTTGGGGCAGGACCAACGACTGGCGCGTCTATGGTGGAGCTCATTGACGAAGGAGTCTTTGACAAAATCGGTTTCACCGGATCGACAGAAGTAGGTCGACGTATCGGCGCCGCCTGTGGCCGAGCGTTGCAAACCCCTTGCCTCGAGCTGGGCGGGAAGAATCCGATGATCGTCTGCGCCGATGCCAACATCGATCTCGCCGTCGATGGCGCATTGTTCTCAGGGTTTGGCACTGCAGGGCAGCGTTGTACCTCACTAGGGAACCTCATCTTGGACGAAAAAATCCATGATCAATTCATTGAGCGCCTCATCAAACGCACCGAGACCTTGCGTATCGGCGAGCCTTTTTCCGCCGAAAACACCTATGGGCCAATGATCAGCAAACGCTTTCTGGACAATCACCTTGGTCATCTGGGCACCCTTATCGCCGCGCACCATGAACTGCCGCTGGGTCGCGGCGGCCACATCGGTCACGGCGTCGAATGGGCTCACTTTGATGGCGATGCCAAACACGGTTTATATGCTCGTCCAAATATCGTCCTGAACGTCCGCATGGACGATGCCATCTACTCGACTGAGACTTTTGGCCCGCTATTTAACGTCTTAAAGTCGAACGACATCGATCAGGCCATGGAGATGGCCAATCGTCATGGATACGGCTTATCCTCCGCGATCTATACAAACGATCCGCAAACCATCTATAAATTCAAGACGGAGATCACCGCTGGAATGTCGAGTATCAACAACTCAACGACCGGTGCCGAGGCGCACCTCCCCTTCGGCGGCAATGGCAAAAGCGGCAACGGTGGCCGCCAATCTGGTATCTGGGTCCTCGATCAATTCACCAAATGGCATGCTATCAATTGGGATATGTCGGGCAAGCTCCAACTGGCGCAGCTGGACACTGCCTATGTTGAACCTGACTTAAACTTTCGCATAAAGATGTAACAATCTATTATTATTATATTTTTCAAGATATTCCAGGCCATCCCTTAAGCCCTAGCCGGCTTCTGCCGACGACCTATCTGGAACCGAAAGTCCATGATCCCAGTCGTCGGAGCCGGCGTGCGTACGCTTGTCATGTCCCTTTTTTGGTCGTTCCTCTTGTTTGGAGGAATGGCGGCGTATTCTGAGCTGGTTGTCAACAGCCGGTTTCTCGCGCGTTCCGATGAAGTATTGCGACGAGCCGCGCGCTTGGAGCCCAAGGTCGACCCCGCGGTCGAAGTGCAGCTAAAGGCCGAGGCGCGCCGCCGCGCCGCGCTTTACGAAGCGGAGATCGAACGCACTCACCTGGTCGATGGCATGGTCGTGAACTTAAGCGCCAGGGGCCATATGATGGACCAATGCGATAGCTTGCTATTCTCGTCGCTACGTTATGTGAGTTTGGTAAAGCTCGACCTTAATGCGCAGGCCAAAAGCGCTTGGCAGGCCATCGAGCAATCACAAACAGATGGCCGCTGGCTACGCCACCCGCGCTGCTCTCGCAGTACTTCACGCGACATGATCCTGGGTGTCCTCATCGCTATGTCTCAGGCACCAGAAGGGTTTGGTGAGCATCTTTCCACCCTGATGCGATTAGTGGACAACAACGACGGCTTTTTCGGCTCTGGCCCAATCTACGTCAGTTACCTATCCCCAGGCCTGGCCCGCTTCGTAGCGCTTTTGGCCGAGCGCCAAGGCTACCCGACGACCAAGCTGCCGGAAATCATCCGCGCCGGCTACTCGACAGCCGAACTCGAGGTTTTGGTGACCCAGCGTGGTTTTGAGTCGCACTTGGGCGCCTTAACAGCATGGCTTGAGCTAGAACTAAGCACCAAGGTCCCTTTGGATCTGAGCGCATCCGGCGCGATTTCAGAAGTAGTTGACCGCATG
>JAPLFX010000057.1 GCA_026390445.1 Pseudomonadota bacterium | reverse complement strand
TGGACCCAAGGTGACCAAACGTAGCCAAGGAGTGCCGCCGCTAGGTGGCAGAGCACTAAAATCAAGACGCCCCAATGGATCGGCTTGATTCCGGCGGCGATGACTCGCATGAGGTGGTGGTCCGGGGCGCCGACGGGTGGTAAATGGTTGTCTCCGAGGAGTGCGAGTCGCCAACGCCCATTGGTCAGGAGCCAAATCAATAAACAAAAGCTCATGACATAGCCGGCAAACACCGGCAGGGTCGTCGCAATCGTTGCGAGCGTGAACATGAGTGGCACGGTCACCGACTTTTTTTTCACGTTGCGTCCCTTTTGGCGTCGCTAGTTCTCACCTTGATTGTCTCAAAAATTCCTTTTTTTTCAAATACCTATAGTGCATCGACCGGTTTCTGCTTGGGGTTCTGTCGGCGCACCTGGCACCATGGTTGAGAATCATCTACAGGCGCTGGCTTGGAGAAAGGGAGTGGGGATTGTCAAACCATGCTATGCAATTGAGGGGTGTCACGCGAATTCGTGCCTTAGGGAGGCAAACTCTGGTGTCAATGTATCGGGTGGCCTTGTTAAGTGTCATACTTGCAGCCCTAGCTCCCGCCGCTCAGGCCGGCAATAGTGGTTCGACTGAACCCAATCCGTTTCGCAAAACCTATGTCCAACTCGGGTTCGCTCGCAACGTCCCAGAGAGTCGTACTCAGAGCACCCTTGCTCCAGGGACGATGCAGCTTTTTTTTGCCTATATGCACAATGTTAACACCCGGTGGATGATGTCCCTTGGAGCCGGATTAAAGACTTTCGATCGGCCGGCCGCGGATCCGCCACCGCCGAGTAAAACCCTAGCCATTTGGACCCTAGCCCACACGACTTATTATGTGCTGCGCCTCAGTCACCCGACCTACCTTTTGGTCGGTCCAAAACTCCTTTACCTACTGCCGACCCTTGCCGGGAAGCCCCCGCCACAGCGCGACCATGTCTTCGACTCCGAGATAGGCGCAGGTCTGAGCGCCGAGTTGATCCAAGGTATGAGCGATCGCTGGTTTTTGTCGCTGCACTGCGAGAGGTGGCGTGGCGTCAAGACATCGCGTTTAGCCGGCTTTGAGGTCAGTATAGGCGCAATGGTTGCGTTGGATTAGCCTCCATGCGAGGGCCAAGCTAAAGCGTGCCAAGGCCTAGCTGAGCGTCGCTACACCGCCCAAGTCGCACCTGTGAGCGCCAACCAAAACGCTTCGTTGGCCATAATCGCTCGAGCCCGAATTCGAGCCCGTATTGATTGTGATTGGCGAAGTCCTCAAAAGCACGGGAGCTGGAGTAAACATTCGCGCTTCGGTGCACCAGGATCTTGTCGACCCGAGTTGGTGTCTCCTCGCCGACCGTGGCCATAAAAAGGTCATTGACTGGTGTTGCAGTGAAGCAGTGTCCGGCTTGTTGACAGAAACCCTGGGACGAGTCTTTTAGTTGCAATACCTGCATGAACTCAGCGAAGCGTTCATTGCTATCATCCCCAGGTAGTAAACCCGCGATGATCAGGCGCTTGGCGCAGAGGTGATCCTGCACTAGTTTGGCCGTGAGACGCTCACGGAGAAACCCGTACCAAATCAGGCTGCCTGGACCAGTCTCCGGCAGTTGTACGTTCAGCACGACAATCGGCTGATCTTCATAGTCGATGGTCGCTAGCATCGCATAGCCGCCGCTGCCCATCGCCCATGTCTCCCTCTTGCCGTCGCCAGAGGGCAGAAACTTGAGCGGAAACCCAGCGGCTACTGCCGCCTGTTCTGTCTCCTGGGTGTCGGCGTACTCCTGAACCTGCTGCTGTCGCCAATCGTAGGCGGCGAGAGCGCCGGCCTGAAGAATGCTTTTGTCAGACTCGGCGGTGTTGCCAATCCGTTGCATAGCCTCTTGCAAAATCAGCAGATCCGGTTTGGTCTCGCGCAGATCTTGATCGATCATGGCTAGGCGATCACGGCGAAAAATCCAGTCGCCCTTCCAGTTCTTTGCGCTCAGACGCGACGGCGCGCGTTGATTGAACAGGCCGATCGTTTCGATGGCCAGCGGCCGTGTATCATAGGTGGGGGAGCGCCGTAACCAGTCTGTGACACAGGAACTCAATGCCGCAGCTGCCGAGATTGCGCCTAGTGCAAGCGACCAACGCAATCTCTCAGGCCTCAACACCCTAAATAGCGGGCGATCACCAAGCGCTGGATCTCGCTCGTCCCCTCACCGATGCGCAGCAGTGCGGCATCCCGGTAGAACCGCTCGATGGGGTATTCCTTCATCAAGCCGTACCCGCCAAACGTCTGCTGTCCTTCCCTGGCGCAGTATTCAGCAACTTCCGAACAATAAAGCTTAGCCATCGCCGCTTCTTTTTGAAACGACTGGTGACTTTGTTTCAACCAGGCGGCCTTATACAAAAGGCACTCAGCGGCTTCAATCCGCGTCGCCATCTCGGCCAACTTGAAGCCGACGGCCTGGTGCTGTGCGATCGGCTTACCGAAGGTGCGCCGCTCCTGGGCATACTTCAGAGTCACCGCAAAGGCGCCTTTGGCTAAGCCTAGGCCCATTGCGCCGATCGATAGACGGCCGTTGTCGAGCGTCTCCATCATGATTTTGAAGCCCTGGCCGCGACTGCCAAGGAGGTTGGCAGCAGGAACTCGCACCTGATCAAAATAGAGCTCGCCGGTGTTGGACGCTCGCCACATCATCTTTCCGTGCATGACCTTAGCGGTCAGGCCTGGCGTTCCAGCCGGGACGATAAAACAGGATAGTTCGGCCCTGCCGTCGGCTTTACGGCCGGTGACCGCCTGTACAGTGATGCCTTTAGTCAATGTGCTAGCGCTGTTGGTGATCCAGACTTTGCTGCCGTTGATCACCCATTCGCCGCGCTCCGTGTCGAACACTGCGGTGGTTTTGCTCGATTGAGCATCGCTGCCGGCTTCGGCCTCAGTCAGGCCGAAGGCCCACAGGCCCTCGCCGGTGCACAGGCCGGGCAGGTGTCGGCGCTTTTGCTCTTCGTTGCCAAAGTAATAGAGAGGACCTGCGCCAAGGCTATTGTGGGCGGCAATCGTGGCGGCTTGTGAACCATCAACCCGGGCCAGCTCTTCGACGGCGACGACGTAGGAGAGGTAGTCCATTCCCTGGCCGCCGTACTCCGGGGCGACGATGGTCCCGAACAATCCTAGCTGCCCCATTCCCTTGGTCAATTCCAGCGAAAACTCTTCGTCTTCGTCGAGCTGGCGGGCTTTGGGAGCTATTTCAGTCGTGGCAAATTGACGGACTGTTTGCCGCATCATTGCCAAATCGTCGCTATCTTTGAACTCATAGGCCATGATCAATATCCTCGAAGTCTAGGCTGCCAACAGGTTATACACGGGCGACCAGACTGCAGAAAGAGACAATCAATAGACTGCCCCACCTGTAGCCGTCTAGAATGGCTGCCGTGCAAAAACCGGCCATACCTCCCCATATCATCGCTAGCGACTATCGCAAGATCGGCCCGCCGCTTCGGCCTGAGGCAGAAGGGCTCCGCGTCGACGGGTTTTTAGCCAAGGAATTCCCTTTTTATGGCCGCACTCTTTGGAAAAAGGCCTGTGCCGCTGGCCACTTGTTGATCAATGGCACGCCCTGTCGCGCCTCACATCGCTTGCGTGGGGGGGACCAAATCGCCATCTATCGACCTGCTGAAGGCGAGCCAGAGGTCGATGACCGGGTCGAGGAGCTCGCGTGTAGCGGCGGCATCCTGGCCCTGTACAAGCCAGGCAATTTACCCATGCACGAAGGCGGCCCGTTCCGTCGCAACACGTTTGCCGCAGTGGTTGCCGAGCGCTTTGGAGCGCAGTGGCATCCTGTGCATCGGCTCGACCGAGAGACCAGCGGTGTGGTCATCTGTGCCGCAACGCCTGAGCTACGGCATAAGCTCTGTTTGGCCTTTGAAACAAGGCGGGTCCACAAGCGCTACCTGGCCATTTGTCAGGGACGCACGGATTGGGACAGCATCACCGTGGATCAGCCCCTGCTCCTGGACCCGCAGTCGGAACGACCGCGCTACCATGTCCGACCAGAAGGAGCTAAAAGCCGAACCGCCTTTACGGTTCTCGAGCGAAGCCGCGAAGCGACCCTCATCGAGGCCGTTCCGCTTAGCGGTCGGACCAATCAAATTCGCGTCCACCTTGATTGGTGTCGTCACCCTTTGGTTGGAGATAAGCTCTATCATCTCAATCCCGAGGTCTATCCCGCCTATCATCGCTTCGGTGACACGCCAGCCGTCCGAGCGCTGGCTGGGTTTAGTCGTCACGCCCTGCACGCCACCAGCATCAGTCTGCAGCACCCTGAGAGCGGGCGCGAGTTCAGCGTTGAGTCGGTTTTGCCGGAGGACTTAACCAGGCTCTGGTTCCGTCTCATCGCTGCTCATGGGAGCGGCGAGGTGACCTAGCTCGCGAATGGCTTGTTCATTGAGGAGCAGATCGCGAATATCGCGCTCGTCTGGTTGCAGGTCTCGGATATCTCGCTCATCCAGCGGCAGGTCCCTGATGCGGCCTTCGCGACCGGTCGCGCCAAGGAGAATTCCTAGGTAGGATTTATAGCGCCAGCGCGAGATCGTTCCAGCTTCGACGGCAGCTAAGACCTTGCATTCCGGCTCGTCCATATGCCGACACTCACGGTATTTGCACTTGCCTAGAAGCGGGCGGAATTCAACAAAGCAGTGACTCAGCTCGATCGCGGTCTTCTCTTCGAAGGTGAACGATCGGATTCCCGGCGTATCGATGACGTAACCACCAGTTCCTAGTTTAATGAAGCTCGCAAAGGAGGTCGTGTGCCGCCCTTTGTAAAAGATGTTGTCGTCCTCTTCCACCGTCTGAATGATCTCTGGTTTGAATAAATTGACCAACGACGATTTGCCGACACCTGAATGCCCTGATAAGAGAGTGATTTTTCCTTCCAGCAGGGCCTTCAGGCGGACGATCTCAGGGTGCTGCCTGGCGGTATCAGCGTTTGCCTGCACCGTTACGACTTGGTAGCCAAGCCCACGATACAGGGCAACCATCGCTTCGGCCTCGCGAATATCCTCGGGCTTGCCCTCCTCGGTCAGGAGGTCCAATTTATTCAGCACGATGATGGCATCGACGCCTTCACTCTCAGCTAGGACCAGGTAGCGATCGATCAGTCCCCATTTGACCTTTGGACTAAGAAAGCTGGCGACGATGAGGACTTGGTCCATATTTGTTGCGAGAACATGCTCGCGGGAGGCGGTTTGCGGGTCGAGACGAGCGATGCGCGAGCGCCTGGGGGTTCGATGCTGAATCACGCACTTTGGTAGGTCGCTAGCGACCTTGACTAGCTTTTCGCGATCGGGGACGCACAAGACTCGGTCCCCGACGGCGATAAAATTTCGCTCCAAGCGGTCGGCAACGAGAAACCGGCGAGCTACCTCTGCCAACCAAACATCGCGAGTATCCACCGCATTGACCTCGTGCTCCGTCGAGATAAAGGCATAGCGCTTATGGACTTCGACGACTCGAGCGGCAAAGGCTCCGTCATCACCGCCGACAGCCCACTTCACCTCGGGGCGTTCGAAGGTTTCGCCTTTGCTCACAGCATGTGTCTTCTTCTGGGACTTCTTGCGGATTTTACCGACCTTTTCTAGAAGGTCGGTATCCCTGCTATGCCAACGAGCCATGGGCTTATTCAGTCCTTTTGGGTGGTGCCTCCGATGCGGCGGAGGCTCTCTCTGATATCGGTGCTGAGTAGACTTTGTGAGCCCGCCGCCAAGGCGGCGATGCGACCGTCGATGTTTAGTTGACCGCCGTCGCTGGCACTGCAATACCCGAGGTCGATCAGCCGGTCGATATAGTTTTTCAATAGGTTTTTATCCAAGAACTCTGGCTCACTTACGCCGCCAAGCAGGGCGATGCGTTGGGCCATCTTCGAGCACTGAGCTTCAAAGTCCTGACGATTGACCCTGCCTAGGGCGAGGCTGTTGGCCATGAGCGCGTTGGTGACCGCATAGCGCTCCAGAGTTTGCCCTAGGGCCCTGCCGAGGATTAACAGGGTTGCCAGCTCCCGACTGGTGACATCCGGACGACGCAGGTAGCCACCCTCCTGACGCAGCAAAAGGCCTTCGTTGACGAGGGTAGAAATCCCGGAAGCGATGATTCGACTGCAAGCCTCGGTATCCCACCGCAGGTAAAACTCGGTCTTAAGCAGAGGGTACAGTTGTTCGGCCGCCCGCATCAATTGGGCTTCTGCGAGGCGATCATTATGCTGGAAAAATGCCGAGAGAAGCGCTGGGACAACAACTAAGTGTATAATATTATTTCGGTAATAGGTAAGGAGGGTGCTTTCAAGCTCGGCGACAAAGAGCACGTCACCACCCGGGTGCTGAAAGCGCTCGACTTTGGCCACTGCCATTGCATCGCGCAACCAGTCGCTGGGCGTCCCGTCTGGCAGTGTCACGTCTCGACTGTAGGGAGCAGCGCGCATGGCCGAAACTAGTCGGTCCATGAAGTACAGTAGGTCGTCCTCAGCTAAGGCTTTGGTCGGAGTCGACAAGATCACCAGCGAGAAGAGTGCCAGCGGGCTAACGACCGCGGTGCTATTGATCCTCGTCAATGCTTCCGTGCCGAGTCCACTGACGACGGGAGCCATCCACTTTGGCTTGATCTCGGCGGTGTGTACCTCGCTCTTCCAGCCTGGACGGCGCGCATCGAGAAACTTACTGAGATAGATCGGCTCGCCGATGCCGATATAGGCCTTGCCAAAGTTCGTTTTGAGCACCCGCCGGGCGCGCAGTAGCTGGGCGACTGACTCGGTGCTCTTGCTTTTGCCTCTCAGCTCGGTCTGGTAGGTGCGGACTTCCACAACCTTGTCGTAGCCGGTATAGATCGGAACGATCGCGATCGGTTTCTCGGAGTTGCGCAGGTAGCTATGCACAACCATGGACAGCATCCCGGTCTTTGCTTCGAGTAGACGACCGGTGCGGCTGCGGCCTCCTTCGGTGTAGAACTTGATGGGATAGCCCTTGGTCAAAAGGTAGTGGACATATTCATTGAAGACGACGGTGTACAGCCGGTTACCGCCAAACGATCGGCGAATATAAAAACCGCCTAGACGGCGCAAGAGAGGGCCGACTGGCCAGAAGTCTAAGTTGATCCCTGCGGCGGTATGCGGCGGGAAGAAGCCCTCGTAGTAAAGCGAATATCCGAGCAACAAATAGTCCATGTGACTTCGGTGCGACGGCAGGTAAACGACCTCATGGCTGTGGTCGATCTCACGCAAGCGGTGCGCGTGTTTGATGACCACGCCTCTAAACGCGCGGTTCCATAGCCAGGTCAAAAACATATCGCCTAGTTGAACGACGGCGTACTTTTGCTCGCTGGCGATCTCGAAGATGTAGCGCCGAGCCTGCAGCTCCATTTTCTCTAAGGGAACCTTCTTTTTTCGCGACTCTTCCAGTATGGCGTTTTTAATCACTCGAGTTTGCATGAGGTTGGCAGCCACGGCAGCGCGGCTGGGCAAGCTTGGTCCTAACGCCGTATTTCTTTGGCGCCGAAAATGAACCCGTAGGACTCGGCGCAGCTTCTTAGCCTGTTGGCTGACGTCGCCAGCCTCAGTCACCAGTTCACGTAGCGAAATCGGTTTGCCGAAGTACAAGTAGTTGCTTCGCCCCTGGGCTAGCACGATAAAGAACTTCTGGATGACTCCTGCGTGCTCATCATCAAAAAATAACAGCTTTAGGAATGATGCCTTCTCACGGCCGGGATTACGCCCCCAGAAGACCGAGACCGGCACGATCTGCACCTCAAACTCCTTGTCCTCCGTCGCACGCTGCAGCAACTGTAGCATCGCTTCGGGTGTGGCCTTTTCTGCCCGACTGCGTTGCAGTAGACCAAGCCTTTGCAACCACAGATAGGAAGCGGCGCCGGGATGGTTCAATGCCGACTTCTTGTGATGTGGCAGTGGCAGCTTGAAACGGCGGCAAATGGCGTCGAGAACCAATAAATCGGACATCGCTCGAGACGCCAGCACGTAGCAGACCGGAATGCCACTGCGCAGGCCCAGTTCCGCTTGGGGATCGGCTGGGACGACGACGGTCTTTACCCAGAACGCTTGGATCTTTCTTAGCCACCAGAACCAACGCATTGAATTGAGGGAAGCCTTGGCCACGTTTTATTCCATTTCCATATTGTCGATGAGTCGCGTTGTCCCGAGCTTGGCTGCTACCAGGAGGACACATGGCTCAGTGACCTGGCCGCTGAGCGGCACGAGTGTCGCGGCAGAGCGCAGTTCGACGTAATCGATCTTTACTAACTGACTGATTTCAATGATTTTTCGGCACACCAAGGTCAGCTTTTGCGCGTCGCGCTCGCCGCTTTTGTAGGCAGCTTTGGCAGCGCTAAGGCCGCGATAAATGGCAGTGGCATTGGAGCGCTCTTGGTCGTCTAGGAAACGGTTTCGGCTGCTCATCGCCAATCCGTCCACCTCGCGCAAGGTCTCACCCGCGGCGATGCGATACGGGAGGCACAAATCGGCGACCATTTTTTCGATCAATCGCCACTGTTGGTAATCCTTTTTGCCAAAGATGGCGACGTCAGGGCGAACGAGGTTCAGCAATTTCATGACCACCGTGAGCACGCCCTGAAAGTGTCCGGGTCGCGACTGACCGTCCAGAGTCAAGGCCATGCCTTGATTGTGGACGAAGGTTTGAAATCCATCTGGATACATCGTTGCCGCGTTTGGAAGAAAAACCGCCTCGACTTGCAAACTTGCCAACAGCTCGAGGTCCGCGACGAGGGTTCGCGGGTATTTTGCAAAATCCTCATTTGGCCCAAATTGAGTTGGATTGACAAAAATGCTAACGACGACCCGGTCCGCCATTTGGCGTGCCAAACGGACTAAGGAAAGATGCCCCAAATGCAGAGCGCCCATGGTCGGGACGAGGGCGACCCGGGCTCCTTCTTCGCCCCATGCCGCTCGTTGGGTTGCAAGTTCGGCCAGGGTAATGAACGTCGACGGCGCCATTGGGTGTCTCCGTTGACGGCAATGCAGGGATGATGCGGGACCTTTGTTACACCTTTCGTTATGAGTACAGGACTCTCGCGACGATGACAATCAATTCGCCACACCCCAACCAGCGGCAGAAAAAGTAGAGGCGTGTGGGCTTTTGGGCCATGCACACGCCACTTTAAGTTCGGCCAGGTAGCAAAGTGAGGAGATCTTTAACCGCCCTCATGGCGATCCGGCCCTCATGGGCCCGCACTTTTTAGGAAGCTAGCTTCCGTACATCTCCGTATGAGCTCAGATCACTAGGATCTTCAAGCTCGTCCCGCTGTTCCCTGCCAGGTCTTCAACCTACAATAGGTGCATCGACATGCCCGGCGGGAACTTTAGCCGATGGGTTCGACGGTGGGGTCGAACAGGCGGCATAGCTATATAACTATACTATATGTTTTACAGTTTTTTGGTACTTGGTGCCGGCGCCTGAAAGCTCAAGCGGCGAATTCGTCCCTTGGCGCCAAGTGGACCGAGCTGCTTGCCGTTGAACGCGATCTTCACCGCTGCGGCATCATAGATCATCACGTCGGCTTTCTGGGCGAAGGTAAATCGGTAGGTGTCAGGCTCCAGCTCTTTGACCAAGGACTTGCCTTTATCCACGTCTAAACGAACCTTTACCGCTGAAGTCACGGTCAACTCAAGCACCTGCGCTGCGGCTGCCTCTGGGTCTGAGCTGATGGCCTCTGTCGCCACCGCCTTAACCGCGGCCTTTTTCTCCGGCTCCGGTTCACTGACTGTTGCCTCACTCATAGGCCCGTCTGCCGCTTTGCCTGCGGCACTGCTAGGAGAAGGTAGCACCGATTCAGCTGTCGGGGGAGCGACGACTGTGCCAGGGTCCGCCAAATGGCCCGCGGGACTACTGAATGCCCCACCCTCATCTTTGCCCCTGCTTTCCAAAGGCTTAGGAGGCTCGGACGACGTGGCGGCCACCTCTTTAAGCTGCAAGGCCTTGGCGGGCGTCACGCCGAGCGAGTTGGTGTGGTCGCGCAGGTGCGTGGCTATCCGATGCAATGCGGCTGAGGTCACTAGCCAGTAGATCGCCACTAAGACCGCCAATGCGGGTAGGGCCACCTGAACCAACACACCGCGGCGCAGGAGGCTCTGTCCGTTATGGAGAAACTTGGCGAGGCGGTCACTGCGCTGGCGGACCGGTTTGTTTTTGATTTCAACCTTTAGCACCGACAGTGGTTTGACTGGGTTCAGAACGGCGTCGAGAGAGGCCAGCAAGTTCGCATCGGAACGGTCGAGTGCCTTCGCGATGCTGCGGACAAAGCCTTTAACGAAAACCTGGCCAGGCAACTTATTTAGGTCCCCGGCTTCTAATGCTTCAATAAAGGCGACGCTGATGCGGGTGGTCTGCGCCAAGGCATCGACCGTCACATGCTGCTCTTCACGAAGGCTGCGAAGCTGCATCCCGAATGCTTGGCGTTGTTCCAACAGCGTCACCGCATCGGACGGTGTCGTGGTCGGCGGATACGGCATTACGGTCATGGCTCGGTCCTCGCATTGTTGGTCCAACCAAGTTCAGTTGGCTTCGGCGGCGGTCTACGTCTTGCGTGGGAGGATCTGCTACAATCAAGAAAGCAGCCCACCCCTGATCACGCCGCCAGAACTTCCGATCATGAGGACGGCTTACAGGAAACAGCCAAACAGGAATTAACCGGCTTGAATTGGGATAACATGAACAAATTTACACGGGCTCCCTTGATTTTAGCGTTGCTCCTTGCTAGCTGTCAAACTCCGGTCAAACCCGACACCCAATCGAAGCTTGAACAGGTACTTGAATCGCAACGAGCACTGGTGCGAAATGCCCTAGATTCAGGCAGACCAGAGTCAGCGCTGGAATCCTTGCGTGGCCTTTTGCGAGAACGACCAAATGATGCCAGCCTGCGTAATCTCATGGGTATGACGCAGCTTGCCCTGCGCAATGCAACTAGGGCGAGCAAGGAGTTTCAGTTGGCCTTTAAGCTGGATCCACAGATAGCGACCGGCTTAAATCTGAGTTCGGCTCTGATCGAGACCGGCAACTACGATCAGGCCGTCCGCCTGCTAAATCGCTTGCTCGAACGCGCCGACGACGAAAAATACTCATACAAGGAGCGCATTTTAAATAACCTTGCCTACTGCTATTCACTGCAGAAGCAATATGCCAAAGCTGAGGATTGGTACAAACAAGCGCTTGAGGAAAACCCGACTTTCTTTCCCGCTCACTTGGAGCTGGCCCACCTCTATGAGCGCACCAAGCGACCAGCCTTGGCTATTGTCGCTTACCGCCGTGCGATGGACTTTTGCGTAGTCTGCTTTGAACCGGTCCAATCGTTGACCGCCATGTACGTAAAGAGCGGGCGCTCAGTTGACGCCAGGCAGCTTTTAGCTCAGTTTGGCAAGATCGAGGGAATCGCCCCCGAGGATCGCGTCAAAGCCGGACAGTTGCTGAACCAGATTAATATCTCGACAGCGCCGCACCGCAGCATGCGCCGCTGACTCAGCCAGTGATTCGCTGATCCGACCTTGGCAAAGCAGAGGCGACTGAGCTAACGTTGGGCCATATGACGCTGTGATGTTACAACATGGGCCCTAGTCCGCGCCCCAGCCTGCATCTTGCATGAGGAACCACCCGGTGCTGAAGTCAACTACTCGTCTGTCGACCGTGTGCCTAGTGTTTGTCGCAATGGCAGTGTCCATGGCTTCGTTCAAGCTGCATGCTGCGCCGGCGCCAGCGAAAGATCTGAACACTGCCCTACCCCAACTGGATAGTCGGTATCAATCGCTCGAGACCTTGGCGCGGGGCATGTTCTACCTTGAAACCATGTACGTCGACATTGATAAGGTCAAGCCGACTGAGATGGCAACCAACGCGTTAAAGGGCGTCATCGAAAAGCTCGACCCGCACACGGTGTTGATGCCAAAAAAGGCGTTCGAGGAGCTGACCATCGACACCCAAGGCAAGTTTGGCGGCGTCGGGATCATTGTCTCGCAGGAAAATAACAAGCTGGTGGTAGTGTCGGCGATCGAAGACACCCCGGCTTACGTCGCGGGGGTCAAAGCCGGTGACGAAATCATTGCGATCGATGGTAAGGATCTAAGCAAAATCAAAAACGGCGATGCGTTGGTCCGCGGCGAACCAGGTTCGACGATTAAGCTGACGGTGCGCCGCGAAGGTGTTGCTCAGCCCATTAGCTTTGACCTGACGCGCGAGATCATCAAAGTCAAATCAGTGCGCGATGCAACCTTAGCCGATGGTATCTACTATGCGCACATTTCTAGCTTCCAAGAGAACACTGGGGACGACCTCAACGAAGTCTTGAAGAAGCATCAAGGCAAGCTGCGCGGTCTTATCCTTGATTTGCGTGATAACCCTGGCGGTCTCCTCGACCAGGCAGTTAGGGTCTGCGACTTGTTTATTGATAGCGGGGTCATTGTTTCAACTGTAGGGCGCGACCGTAGCCGCGTTGAGCGGGAGTTTGCCAGCAAACGCGGCGCTTATACTGGGTTCCCGGTGGTGTTGCTGGTTAACGGTGGATCGGCGAGCGCCTCAGAGATTGTTGCTGGAGCATTACAGGATCATGAGCGGGCGCTGGTGATGGGTACAACCACTTTTGGCAAAGGGTCGGTGCAAACGCTAGTGTCTCTTCCTGACGGCTCGGGACTAAAGCTAACGGTTGCCCGTTACTACACGCCCAAAGACCGCTCGATTCAAGCTAAAGGCATCACTCCAGACATCTATGTTGCTTACAAACCAAAAGGTACTCAGGTCCCAAGCAGAAGTGCTGGAAAACGCCGCGAAGGCAGCGACGAAGAGATGCGTAAGGAGTCGGATCTAGAGGGCCACATCACTAGCAATGACTTGAGCGACCTCGCCAAGGAAAGCAATATCAATGCGGCTGTTAGCAAATGGGCCGAGCCAATGCGCGCCGACAATCAACTGGTCACGGCCTTCACCTATCTAAAGAGCTGGTCTCGCTTTGAGCAACAGCGTGGTGGAGCATCCGGCGGCAATGCCGGAGACAAGCTGCCACCAAAGGTCCTTCCGGATGCTAAAGATGGCGCCAATGGCACCAAAGATTAGCGCGACAACGTTCATAAGAAAACACTGAGCCGCTCTGCTGCACACCCTTCATGGGTTGCTGCGCGGGCTTTGATTCGCCTCGCCCCAAAAAAACTATAGGCGGTGAGCGTGGCGTCGAGAGTCGCACCAATCGTCTGCAGGTTGGTTGCTGCGGCGCCGTCATGCAGTCGCCTGCTGCCTCTCCGGAATCGGAAAATACGCCATTATGACGGATATTTACAATATCTGCTAGGGCGACTACAACAGAACTTAAGGAGGCAACGTTGCCTATGCGTCACGTCTTGAGGATAGCTACTTACCTTCTGCCTATATTTCTTGCATCGGCTTGCAGAAGCGACTTTTTTGGGACGCATGGCAAGCCAGCTGCGCCCTCACAAGGCAAGCCGCAGCTCTTGCTTCAAGGAGCGGAGGGCAGTCAGTGCCCACTTAAAACAGCCGAACAGTGGACGGAGTTTCTTGCCCGCAATGCGGCTGATAATCGTTGGACTGACACCTGCGAGGATAGTCGCTGCAATGAGTCCTTTCATTCGTTTGTCAGTACGTCGATACAAAAGACCCTCGCTGATTGCAATGACGTGATTGCGGCTAATCCTAAGATTAAAACTTGCAGTGATCGCACAAGCCGCTTTGTTCCAACTTGGCTACGCCAACACGACAGCGTCAGCTACGGCTTCAATCGTAACAACCATGATTATTTGACGTCCCAGGAGAGTCTCTCTAACCCCGAAGCTATGGTTCGCCCACCCCAGGCCATCATCGACGCCTTGCCAACTCGCGAGAAAGTCGAGGAGGCCGCTCGCCTCCATGGCTGGAAATATTTGACCCATGATTCTGCAATCGACAACATTCGCACCTTTGTCTACGTTCCCGATGCCAACGGCCGGTTTGACCAGTGGATGATCCTTAACTTAAGCGCACCCGGCGAAGATCAGTCGAACCTGGTTTTTTCGGTCCTTGGTGTGCAAAAGGCGGATCGCAACGGTACGCCCTTAGCGAAGGTGAAACTTCACTTTCGTGATTACAACGTGACTCAAAGCGGGGGTGCCTTTGGCCTTGAGTATACAGAAGATCGAAATGGCAAATGTTTCTCCTGCCACGTCAGCGGAACGCGCAAACTGATCGACCGAGAGACCAAGGTCACAGCGGCAAAACCGGTGGCTGGCGAAGCTGATTTTGATGCGACAGGCACCAAGGCGGCCCCAGATGGCTTCGGTGTCAAGCGCTTGAATGAACTCAACGACATTCTGATGTCCTATGGCCTACCGGACTGGGGTGAGGACGTGACGATAGCAGACCACGGCCCCGTCCTTGGTGATGCCCAAGGCTGCACCAGCTGCCACAATGGTATCAATCGCGGTGCTCTCACCGTGTCGACGAGCGAGTCGCAGGTGCAAAAGAAGATGAGTGATCAACTTTCGATGCCGCAGGAGGCAGGCCTCCTTAAACTGCTCGAAAAGGGTGATCTCCATAACGCTAGTCTGACATTCGACGAACGAAGCACGTTGCAGACTGCCCAGGATCGTCACGACAAACTGCTAGGCGAGTACATGGATGCACGCCTGCCGGATTTGCGTAGTTGGCTCCTAAGCGAGCGTTGTGAATGATGTTCGCCGATCGACATGACGCTAAGTCATGAGCTTATAATCCACTTGTTTATGGAGACGAACGTGAAAAATCTGAAAGCAGTTCTAGGCATCGTTACAACGGTCGCGACCTTGACGCTCGGTTTGGCATCGGCCCAAGCCACCCCGGCGACTGTCGCAATCAAAGATCTCAAACTGGTTGCAGAAAAGTCCTCGGACAAGCCTGCCGCATTCAACGCTGGCCACGGTTACTACGGTGGCCACCACGGTGGCCACGGTTACTACGGCGGCCACCACGGCGGCCACGGCTACTACGGTGGCCACCACGGCGGCCACGGTTACTATGGCGGCGGCCACGGCTACTACGGCGGTCGCGGCGGCCACGGCTACTACGGTGGTCGCGGCGGCCACGGTTACTACGGCGGCCGCGGCGGTCGTTGGATGACCCCTGCTGGGGCTAGCGTTTCGCCTAAGGTAAGTCTCTAGTCCAAATTAGAGGCGAGCCTTAGCTTTGGCCAGAAGCTACTGGATGCCTCGCCGCGAGCCGTCGGCGGTGGGGCATCCCTTTCTCAGGAGGCGTAGTCATGTCAACCCGATCCTATTCTGCACTCATCTTGCTCGGTGGTCTGCATTTACTACTGGTCATTCTTGGCGCATCGTATACCGACCTTTCCGACTTTGGTCCAGTTGGGGAGGTCATCAACTACTATGGCGAAATGACTGGGTCCAACAAGAGTTACGGCTTCTTTGCTCCTGGTGTTGGGGCGCAGGCGCGCACTCGCTTCGAGATGATCGACGCCTCGGGCAAAAGCACCCAAGTCTCGCTGGAGAATTCTCGCAGCCATGAGGCAGATCTGCGCATCAATAACATCACGAGTCAAATGACCCCGGACAGCGATGAGGTCGACGTCGAAGAGGTCGCTAGGGACCTGCGGCGCTCCGTTGCGGCATCGCTCGCAGGTAAAGTCTTTGGGCGTTTTCGCACAGCTCGTTCGGTCATCGTCCACGTCGATGAGTTCAATCCAGTGAACATGCCCGAATATCGCCTGGGCCAAAGACCGCAATGGGAAGAGATTTATCAAGCGACATTCGTTCAGGAGAATTCAGCTTCGGAGGTGCCTAAATGAAGACTTTCATGCGCGACGCCACGGCTAAGGCGCAACGCTTTTTCCTCGAACCGGCGTCAGCCCGACCACTCGCAGCCCTGCGGATCGGTCTGGCCCTGACCCTGCTTGGGCAGGCCTACCTCGTGAGAAGCGAAATCCTTGAGCTGTTTTCTAGTTCCGGCTACGTTCAGGGCGCTTTATCCCAGTCCTTCCACGTCCCAGGTACGCCAACAGTTCTGATGTTTGCCTCGTGGCTAAGCCACCTGAGTGTCAGCGAAGACCTTGCCATCTTTATGTTGGGCGGCGCCTATGTCTTCAGCCTCATCTTCGTGGCTCTAGGCATGTTCACAAGGACTAGCCTGGTCATGGCCTGGTTTCTGCACTGGACCTTCATGAATAGCAACGACACCACCAACTACGGTGCCGACCTATTCGCCCAAGTATTCCTTTTTTACCTGATGCTATCGCCAGCCGGAAGCGCTTGGTCGTTTGACGTTCACCTCGGCAGGATTGATTCTAAACCGACCAGCGCTGCCAGACTCAGTCTGAGGCTGATGCAGTTTCACCTCTGCATCATGTACCTGGCCAGTGGCATCGAAAAAGCCTCCGGCATTCAGTGGTGGAACGGCCAATTGCTCTGGCGAGCGCTGAACACGCCGATCTACAAGCAGTACGATATGAGCTGGATGATTGACTACCCTTACCTGACCCAACTTGGCGGCTGGGCCACTTTGTTCTTCGAGCTAGGTTATATTGTATTTATCTGGCCCCGCAGCACACGGCGTTGGTGGATCATGGCAATGGTTGGCCTGCATCTTGGAATTGCCGTCTTCATGGGACTTGGCGTCTTTGGAGTGCTCATGGCCATGTTAACACCCGCGCTGTTTGCTGTCTCCGCGGAGCCACTAGCCTTAGCCATCGGTACTCAACGATCTAGTCGCTACAGCTGGCGCGGCGATGCCACGTCTACCGCACTGAGATCCGAACAGGCTACTTAAAGTGAGGGTTTAGCTTTGCAAGAGCAGTCACAACCTAAGCCCGAGGCTTCGGGTCCTCCCATCGTCTTCTTTGACGGAGTCTGCGGGCTTTGCAATGGCTTCGTAGACTTCCTGCTTCGCGTTGACCAGCGTGAACTTCTCCGTTTTGCGACGCTCCAAGGTCCCACAGCTCAACACCTGCTAGGTAGTGCGGATGCTGGTGGCCTGACCTCCGTGGTATTCATCGATGGCGGAGTGGTAAAAACGCGCTCTGACGCTGTTGCTGCGATCCTTAGGCGGATGGACTGGCCTTGGCGGGTCGCAGGGTTTGGCCTGAAGGTCTTGCCAGCGCTGTTGCGCGATGCCGCCTATGATCTAGTGGCGCAGAACAGGTACCGCTTGTTTGGCGTCAAAGCCACTTGCCGTATACCCTCGGCAGCAGAACGCCGGCGCTTTCTCGACTAACACCCCGTCAAAAATAGCACGGGACGTAAGCGGCATCCGCTAGCGGTTGAAGGTGTCATATGAACGAAAAGCAATGGTCCAGTAGTGCTGGACCTGACCGGTTAAAACGGTGCGGCGGCGTGAGCGACAAAAAGTCAGATAGTTTTGAAAGGCTCTCTCTTCCGTAAAGCACTTAATGATGTTTTTGCACGACGAGCACACCATCATCGGGTTGAAGCGTACGTGCTCAAAAATCGTGGCGATACAGCAGGATGGTATATGGCACACAAGTTGGGCCGGAGCCGGCAAGTCCTTGCCGTCTAGGGTGCCGCCGTGCGGTGGCGTCGCGCTTATAGTCTCATCTGCCATGGCGTCTCCAGCGACATGCCTTTGCCATCGTCTTTAAATTGTAGAGAGTCCTTCTTGCCATTGCAAGGGGGTGGATCTTCTGCTAGCCGCAATTCCTGTATCCAGCAGGGACTTAAACTCGGAGGCAAACTTCAGCCTAAGCTGTTCAAGGTCCACCGTCCGGTTTAGCAGACCTGCCATGCTGGTCACACCCCGACCTGTGATACCACACGGCACAATTTGCTCAAACAAGGCCAAATCGTTGGTCACGTTGAGGGCAATCCCATGCAGCGTCACCCGTTCTTTAATCCTGATGCCGATAGCACAGATCTTGTCTTTGCCGACCCATACCCCAGCGTGGTCGCTGTCTCGCTGCGCGTCGATGCCATACGCGGCAAGCAGGCGGATCACCCCTTCCTCCAGCAAGGCGACGTAACGCTTGGGACTCAAGCGATAGGTGCTGAGCTTCAAAATCGGGTAGACGACCATTTGCCTTGGCATATGCGCGGTGACCTGACCACCCCGGTCGGTGTGGGCCAACTCAACGCCTTGCATCCGGTAATGATCTTCGCTGAACGACAGATGTGCCAAGTCGCTATGCTTACCCAAGGTCAAAGTCGGTGGATGCTCGACAAACAGCAGAACATGCGTGCCTTCACCCGTGACGACCTGCGCATGAAGACGCTGCTGCAGAGCTAGGGCCTCGCCGTAAGGCATCGTCCCGCCATAGATGACGGCTAGTTCTTCTGGGGTGCGTAGGTCTGGCATAAAAACTCCGCCGCCTCGATATAGGCCAAGGCTTCGAGAGGTGTTCTACCCCAGGCATACACTCCATGCGCCGCAAGGACAACCATGGGAACGCCTGGAACGATCGCTGCCCCAGTGCTTTCAGCCATTTTGGTCATCTCGCTGGGGGTCACATTCGTCAGCACCGGCAGCCGCAGCGTCTGCAGGTGGTCGCCTGAACCCAGCGCCTTTTGCATCTCATCGCCACTGAATAGCAAATCCTGCCCGGATCGGCTCGCCGCCACCAGGTTTGGTGGGTGGGTGTGGACGACGCATAAAGCCTCAGGGACCGATCTATATGCTCCCAGGTGTACCGGCATTTCCAAGGATGGCACCACCTTGAGTGGCCCTACCACCTGTGCCGTCGCTAAATCCACCGGGATAAAAAAGGCCGGGTTTAGGTCGCCTTTGTTCAAACCGCTGGGGCTCTGCCAAATGAGTCCATCTTGCCCGCGCAACGAAAAGTTCCCAGCCGTGCCAAACGACCAACCCCGGTCGTAGCAAACCTTTGCCACCCGCACGAGCTCCGCCAACAACACCCGCTCCAGGGGTGAAGGACAAGGAAATGGATTCACTGCGCCTGGCTGCATCATGGTTAAGAATCCCTACGCTCAGCGCTTAGGCCAAGCATTCAAAAATGGTCGCGTCCCCTGCACCTTGGCGGATCAGCTTGGCAACCCCAGTCTCGGTCAAATCGACAATCGTCGACTCCAGGCCAGGCAGCTCATTCCCAAGATCGAGCAGCAAATCAAGGCCATGACCGAATGCATCAAAAACCTCGTAGCCGAAAGCCGCAGGTCTACCATCGATCAAAGGAACAGAGGTCGTCGCCAGCGGCCCACCCAAACGCTCGACTAGGGTCTGCAGGAGCGTCGATGCGGGGATCCGAATGCCGACGACTCGCCGCTTATCCTTGAGCTGGCGCGGAAAGGCCTTGGTTGCGTTAAGCAGGACGGTAAATGGCCCAGGCCAGGCCTTGCGCAGGAGGCGGTAAGCCGTGTTGTCGATCGTCGCATACTCGGCTGCCATCGAGATAGAGCTGCACAGCAGGCTAAAAGGTAGGTCCTTGGAGCGCGTCGGTTTTAACATGTGAATTTGGTCTAGGGCTTTGGAGCTGGCGGCATCGCAGCCAAAGGCCCAGTTCAGGTCGTTCGGATAAGCCAAAACTCCGTCTTCTCGTAAGACCCGTTCGGCGCGGGCCAGGTCGCGTTCTGAGGGTGGGTTATCGTAGGTGTAAAGGTGAGCGCTCATCAGAATTGGGACTTATTTGCGCTGATAAGACTCAAAAACTCACTTCTGGTTTCTAGGTTTTGGAAGGAACCAAGCATCGAGCTCGTCATTGTTAAGGAGTTTTGTTTGGCGACACCCCGCATCATCATACAAAGATGCCGAGCCTCGACCACGACCCCGACTCCGACGGGGTCGAGATAGGTTTGGATAGCCGACGAGATTTGATTGGTCAAGCGCTCTTGAACCTGCAGGCGGCGGGAGAAAATGTCGACCACCCGAGGCAATTTCGACAAGCCAACGACCTTGCCCTTAGGGATATAGCCGATATGACAGCGGCCGAAGAACGGCAGCATGTGATGCTCACACATGCTGTAAATCTCAATATCTCGGACGATGACCATGTCCTGATACTCGACATCGAACAAGGCGCCGGTTAGGACCGACTCGACGTCATCTTGGTATCCCGAGGTCAAAAAACTCAGCGACTCGATCACGCGTCTCGGGGTCTTCTGCAGACCGTCGCGGCTTGGATCCTCACCGAGATCCGTCAGCAGCTCTTTTAATTTATCGCTGTGATATCGAAATCTTACGTCATCCATAGCGGTTCCTATCAAAGGTCTAAGCAGCCTTTTATAGGAGATGCTCAGCGACTTCGCTACCGCTTGTTTTGAGACGGCGTAGAGTCCCAGCTTAACTAGCTTTTTTGGCTGGACAGATCGCTGTCGAGGTTGGCGTTTTCTTCGATACCGATCTTTTGGTAGAACAACTCATCGATCGTCTTCTTGATCAAGATCCACAGTAACTCACGGTCATTGCACCGAGCAAACACCCCGAGAGGGATCTGAAAGCCGCCCTTATCCTTCCGTCCGCCGCCATAGTATTTTCCAGCCTCATCGGCGCCAAATACGTCCTTCAGCCATTTATCTGGGTCGAGGGTGTGTGACTTGGTGCGTAAGGATCCGTCGATAAATTGGTTACCAACGACACCGTAGACAACGACCGTGTCGATTCCTTCGCGGTGGAGCAAATAATCGGCGCATTGCCCGATACCATCCCGATCCTCGTCACGGACGAAGCCCACCCCGGAAAACATGAATGTTCCACGGATGTCTTTGCGTTGCAGAGCGATCTGGGTCAAATCCATCGTTTTTGCTGGAATCGACTGCTTGGAGATCAATGAAAGTAGATCTTTGTCGACGAACTGCGCAAAATATTCGCTGGCGCGGTAATCGATCGGCTGGGCGTTCACAAAGTTATCGGTGTCGCTGCGGATACCATGCATCAAGGCCGTCGCAATACGGCTTTCCTCGGCAGAGTTGCCAGCGAAGTTGACGGGTCCATCGATGAGGTATTCGCCGTAGATCCCCGAGGTTGATCCAGCCGACTCGCGGATATCTATGAAGTCACCTTCGATCGTTCCGAGTGGCTTGTGGTGATCGACGAAGACCAGCAGCTTGCAGCTCGGTGGCAGCTTGATCGGTAGGTCTGGGTTTTGTGCGTCGTTAACTGCATAGTAATCGAATTCGTTGACGTCAACGTTGTTGTCATACTCGATCATGTCCAAGTCGAGCTTCTTTACCAGCGCCTTATTCTCGTGGTGGGAGATCGCCTCGAAATGCACGATGGTGGTGTAAATATCGTAGTGGCGGGCGAACCACTGAAGGCACAGTGAGGTGCCGATGTTATCCGGGTCGGGGTAGCCTTTAATGCAGATCAGGAGCTTTTTCCCGCGTGCTTTCATCAGCGATCTGTGGAGCGTGTAAGCAGGGCTGTTCTGCAGGTCATCTTCGTCATCTGAGGGCTCGGCAATGATGGCCGGTGCCAGATTCTGGTTGCGGTTGCTGGCTGCCTTAGATTGGACAGAAGCATGGCTGTTGGCGCGCTGAGCGGTAGCCGCCTTGACCGAGGCTTTGACCACACCACTCATGGGCTTTACTTTTTCGTCGCTTTTAGGCTTCAAAGTTTCGCACTCCAACTAGACAGGCGACTGCTCAGTCCTGGACCTGATCTTTGATCGGATGGAAAAGCCATCTCATTAAATTTTATCACAGGTGCAACCCATGATGCATTCTTGGGAAATCACCAAAAAAGACTGCTAAACTTAGTATTTGGGAGGCAAAGTACAGCGATCTGACGGGCCCCAAGTGCTAGCCCCCCCAACGCCACGATGCCAAGGGCAACGGCAAAGGACACCCCGACCCAGCTCTTTACCTGGGCACCGACCAAGGCTAATGCCAGCCAAACATTGCCCACGACGATAAACATCGAGAACCCGATGGCCACGGCCTTTGCGGCAAGAGACTGGCGCCAAGGCCTCGGCCCTTCCTCACTGCTCAAATCTTACTCCTAGGATTCAGGTATTTATGTCGCCACTGGGCGACATCAGCCGCGCTTAGATCAAGCCATTTGCCCTCGGCCTGATGGGGCGTTTCAGCAAAAAAAGCTTCAGGTCCAAGACCAGCAGCCATCATATACCATAATCGCATGCTTCCTTGATGCCCAACCACCGCTAAATCGGAATCATCCTCTTGGTAAGAGAGGATGTCCAGGGCTGCAGCTGACACCCTATCGCACAAGTCCGAAAATCCCTCGCCTCCTGGGAACTTCAAGTCCATAGGCTGTTTCAGGCAGCGTTCATAGAGCTGCTGAAAGTCAAACGGCAGCTCCTCCCAGGTGAGATTTTCGTACACCCCAAAATTAATTTCACGGAGCTTGTCCGACAACACGACAACCGGAGCATGGCGGCCAGCGGTGAGGATCTCGAAGGTTTCGATGCTCCGGCGGCGATCGGACACGTACCAAATACGGGGCAGGCGCCCGCTCTGTTCAATCTGCTGGCCGAGGGAGAGGACCATCTGCCGACCTTCGCGCGACAGCGGCGGATCCGTCCAGCCGCAAAATCGATCCTCTATACCGCGAGTTGACTTGCCACTGATCACGATCAGACAACGTCTGTGGGTTCCACTCATGTCCGCATTCTCCTCCAGCTATGCGCCTGGCGAATTAGACCAGAGCTCAAATCTTCTTGCTATGGCTTTTCACCCACGGTAATCGCCTAAAGACACTTACTTTGAAAAGGTGGATCTATGCGCATCTCCTCTGGTTTGCAAGCCGTATGGTTGCTGGCCCTTGCTCTGGCTTACTCTAGCCCACAGGTGCTTGCCGCGCCGAAGGTCGGGGCTTCGCTGCCGCTTGTGACTTTAAGCGGCGAGGCTGGCGGTCGAGTCGATGGTCAATCGTGGTCCAGCCAGATGCTTAAAGACAAGGTCTGGGTCGTCTTCTATGTGGCGCCAAGTCACCGTGACGACAATCAGGAGTTGAAGGATGCGCTGAATGTCGCAGATTTTCCCGGCGAAAAATATGGCAGTGTTGCGGTGATCAATATGGCCTCCTCATGGCTGCCAAACAGCATCATTGCCTCTGCTTTGAAGTCGAATCAGGAAAAGTATCCAAAGGTTATCTATGTCAAGGATCTGGATAGGGCGCTGGTTAAAGAGTGGCACCTGGCCGACGACGCCTTTGTGATGCTCATCATTGACCAAAAGGGCCAGGTGATATCCACTAAAGAAGGCGATCTATCGAAGGACGAAATCGCCGCATCCATCGCGCTGATTAAAAAGACCATGGCAACGCCCTAGCACCCTCCGGCTGAGCCGTGCTGCGCCTTTATGAATCTCAGCTAGTTGCCAGTGATCAATGATTTGGTACCGCCAATGATGCGGCCCAAGCTTTTGAATAGCCACTTCAAGACAAACAGGGCTGCCGCCGCCAAAAAGTATAGAATCGACCAAAGTGCTACGATGGGCAAGACCGCGTAACCGATCAGGCTAAGGACTTGGTCTTTGCCCGTGATGTCGGAGCGGCGCCACTTAGCAAACTGTGCCTCACGCGAGATCTGATGTTCCTGCTTCGCCGATTGATCGCGCTGGGGGCTTAACTGGTCTTTGGTAACGATGACTTGCGACAATCCCTGTGCTCCTATTAAATCCGTCCGAGAATGCCAAGTTTGACCAAATTCTCCGAGCGCGTTTCCGTATCAACGGCCGACGTACTCTTCAAGAATCTACCAGATTGCCGCACGAAGGCTAAGAAGGGATTCCAGTTTTTGCCAAAAAAGCCAAAATCGGCGCCCAGACCCCAGGTCGTGCCATTGTTGTCCCAAGTATAAGTATAGCCCCCTTCTGCGGCCGTGACCGGCACCGCCGTGGCCGTGTTGTACTTGTGACCACTTAGGCCAATGCTTGCGTCAGAGGCCTGCTTTTGTTCATAGTTTGAGTAGTAGAGCCACGGCGTGAGAAGGTTTGGAACTTCAAAGGAGACGTTGGCCGTGTAGGCTATCTTGGTGTTGGTTTCATTCTGGTCCGGTGCGCCGGCCACTGGTACTCGGTAGGCGACGCTATCGTTGTGGTAGTCCAAGGTGACGCGGAGGCTATTTAATTGAGCCTTAATGCCGACGTCGATCCAGCGCGATTTGTTGTTGTCATAGGAGCCCACGTCGAGCAACGGCCGAATCGGCCCAAACTCACCGAGCCAGCCCAGGATGATGGTCGGGTGGGTGTCCTTATTCCACCTCCCGCTCACGTCAGGATTACTCGAGGTCTTATCCGCCTTGACGTCATTGACAACCTGTAAGCTAAGCAGGCCTGCGGCCTTCAGATGCAAAGCCAGCACGCCGTCAAAATCCTTCATCGCCAGATTCTGGGCGTAGAAACCCTCGACATGCGTCTGATAGCCCTGGTCTTGGTGGTCCCAACCACCCTGCATGATGCGCTCTTTGCCAATGGAGAAGCCAAGAGTCTTATTAAACCAATGCGTGCCATAACCATAGTCTAGCGGTGTGGAGGTGGGGTTCCACAAATTGAAGCGGAAAGCGTATTCGGTGTCAGCATTGAGATCGCCGGCAAGGAGCAGGTTGACATGAGTCACGCCAAGCGTCGTGGACTTGGTTGGCTTGTAACCATTGTGCTTGGCCACCCCGTGGTCATCGTAAATGAATTCAGAGCGAAACTCGCCGCGTAAATGGGTCGTTGCAGCTGCTGACCAGACCGGCCCACCTTCAGCAGCATAGACGACAGGGCCCACCGTCGTACCAGCAATAAACCAGCTGACAATGCACTTAATACCTCTAAACATGGCGCCCTCCATTGATAGGGTCTGGTCAATTTACTAGCTTAGCCGCTCAATGCGTAACAAACCCTTCTTGTCGAGAACGAGTCGAAAATAATCTAAGGACTGCTGCTCTGCTTTATTTTTGTCATTCAGCTTGGAGTACCCAAGGACCATGTCTAGGTAGTAGACCTTGGGAAAGCGCACGGACTCAACGTTGCCTTCTTGAGTCACAAGGTCGAGAAAACGCGACGGTTCGCCTAATCGTGGCAGGCAAGCGTCGATATTGAGACGCAAGATATCGTGCACGGCGCGTAGCGGATAGCGATTGAGAAGGCGGAGGCTGCGACTAATCGTGATTACCTTGCGATATTGCAGCACTCGGTTGACCCCGGCATCGATGTGGCGATCGCCAGCACTGATCTCCTCGCGCAGTGTCCGGATTTGTAAGGGCAGGTCATTGGGAGCATAGAACTTTGCTGTCTCCTGCATCGTCCCCACTTCCATGGGTTTGCCCAGGCGATTTTTGTAAAATAGTCGTTCGCTATGGTCAGGCACATGGCGCAAGAAGCCACCAAAGTAGCTGCGGCCGAGTTCTTTGATGCGGTCTTTGATAATATAAGCCATCGTGCCAAAGGCGAGAAAAAGCATTCCACTGAGACCGACGATATCGCCGACGTCTTGCGGCTGCATCGCTCGGCGGATAAGAAAGAACTGTGCGAGCAGGGCCCAAACACCGGCAAATCCGGCCGCCATCATAGCGCCTAGCTGTCTCTGAACGCGAAACAGTGAGACTGTTCGCAGGTCAAGAAATAGCACTCCCCAAATGCGGCGCTTCAACTCGCCACGGCGATGAATAAAGCGCTCCTTCTGGGCTTCATTGCTACTTGGCGCAAGTCGCATATAGCCGGATGCAAGGGCATGCTCGTCATGCCAGGTGAGTACTTCGAGCAGCAAACGTCTGATGGCCTCGGCTTCAGGTAAGTCGCCGTTTGGAAACGCTGCTGTCCATGCCCTAGACATGTCGGCTACCATGGTCAGCAAAAATGCAACACCATCACGCAGGCGGTAGTAGCAGTACTCATCGACGAGTCTTAGCTCAGCGCCAAGTGGGGCGACCTCGGTATCTGGCAACGCGCCGACTCGGTCTATGAGTTGGCGAAAGGCCAGAATCACCGTATGCGCTCTTTCCACTTGGCGGCGCAAACGCGTGCAAAGCTTTTGCCAGTCTTCGGGGTTGGTCGCTGGTTCGGCAGCATTTAACCGCGCCAGTCGTCGCTTGTTGCGATCAATCCCACGCAAAAAGGCGCTGATATAGGCGCATGCGAAGAGGCGGACTTCATCAATGGCATTTTGTACCGGCTCAGTTGGCAACTTCTGTTCAAGACATGCGACGTATTGGCTGAGATATACCAGCGGCGAGGCGGCAGTTCCGCCCGGCGCAACCGACTTATTGCCAACCTTGGTTCCAAGCATGGACTTGTAGCTAAACTTTGGTTCGCGAAACCGCAACAGCGGCCTCACATCGGCGAAAAACCGCGCCTTTGGATAGGTGTGTTCATTGAGCGCAAACTGGCGCGGATAAAATAGATAGGCGTCGACCTGGTACCGCAGGGTAGTCGCGTCTTGGCGCTTGTCCGCAGCACTCTGCCCACGCCGGAGATAATAATCGAAGACGGTCTCAAGCTGCGTCCGATCATGGACGTAAACGGCCGTCTCAATCGTCTGTTTTGGGCCCTTTTTACGTTTTAACGCGCCCCTGCCTCCGGCGGTTTCCTGCGCTAAAACGGTTTCAGTTGTCATGAGTACCTGCTGACTCGGCTCCGATCGGGGATCCGTCGAGAGTCTCCAGGTGGGCTCTACCCTTGGCTGTGAGAAGGCGGCCGCGGGGCCCGCGAGCTAAGAAGCCCTGGTGGACCAGAAAAGGCTCGTAGACCTCTTCTAGAGTCGCTCGGTCCTCGTTTAAGGTTGCGGCTAAGGCCTCTATTCCAACCGGCCCACCGCTGTACTGTTTGGCGACAATGTGCAGGATCTGCCGATCAATACGGTCGAGTCCACTGGCGTCAATACCCTGCCGTCGCAAGACTCGGTCGGCGAGTTCGCGGTCTACCTGTTTTGCGCCGTAGCTCAATGCAAAGTCCCAGACCCGCTTCAGCAGTCGGTTGGCGATACGCGGGGTTCCCCGCGAGCGAGCGGCGATTTCCGCTGCGCCCGCTGCCGTGACGTCGATACCTAAGATGCCGGCACTGCGCCGAAGGATCTCACACAAGGCTTGATGATCATAAAAGTCCAAGCGCTCCTGGATACCAAAACGATCGAGTAGTGGCTTCGATAGCAACGCCAGGCGTGTCGTCGCCCCGACCAGGGTAAACGGCGCAAGTGGCATGCGCATGGCCCTGGCCGATGGGCCCTGGCCGACGACGATATCGAGCTGGAAATCCTCCATTGCTGAGTATAGGACTTCTTCCACCTTGACCGACAGTCGGTGAATTTCGTCGACAAACAGCAGGCTTCCCGGCTGAAGTCCGGTGAGGATGCCAGCCAAATCGCCAGGCCGATCGATGGCGGGGCCGCGGGTTTCGTAGAACGGAGCCCGTAGTTCGCTGGCAATAATCCGCGCTAGGGTGGTCTTGCCGAGGCCAGGGGGGCCGTGCAAAATAACGTGATCAAGGGCCTGGCCCCGTTGTAGCGAAGCATCAACGTAGACCTTGAGATTGTCTTTGACGTGAGTCTGCCCAATGTAATCCAAAAACGTCAGCGGTCGCAGTTCTGGCCGGGACTGCTCAAGCACCGCGTCTTCAAGCTGCACCTGATTGCCCATGACACGGTCGATCTGGATCTTTGGCTTACCGCCCTCTTCGAGGCTGGACTCCATCTAAAAGAGATCCTCCGTCAACGGACTACTACCCGGACCACCGGCCATCCCTCCAGTCAACTCGACCAGGGCTAGTCGAATGAGGCTGGCTAGATCCCGCGCCGGTGGCTGCCGCTCAAAGCGCTTGATCAATGCCAGCAGTTCCTTTTCTTTATAGCCAAAATTCTCGAGGGCGGACCTGAGATCTGCAACCACGGTCTTGGGCAAGGGCTGGTTGACTGCGTCAAACAGCGAGGTCGCCGCGCCTGCTCCCGCCTTCACTAAGGGGGGCATTGTGGCTTCGGCGCGTTCGAGTAGGCTAATGCCGGCTAGTTTATCGACTTTGGGTTTCAGCTCCAGAAGGATTTTCTTTGATTGCCTTGGCCCGATCCCTGGGACTTCCTCTAATAATGCCGAATCATCGCGCTCGACCGCTTGAATCAGCTGCGCCAGTGGGACCGTTGCGAGGATCGCCATGGCCACTTTGGGGCCGACACCGCTAATGGACAGCAATAGGTGAAACACCATGCGCTCGCTATGGGTTAGAAAGCCGAACAGTCGCAGGGTGTCTTCGCGAACGTGGGTGTGAATCCACACGGTGAGGTCTTGACCCTCCTGGATACTGGCCAATGCTGGGTCCGTCATCTCGATCCCGTAGCCGACTCCGGCAACATCTAGGACCAAAGCCCCGGCCTGTTTAAGCACGCAGGTTCCGACCAAACGCTCGATCATAGTCGCTTCTCCAGTTCAGCATGTAGCTCTTGGATTGCGGCCACGCCTTCTTCAACGCCGTTACCAGCTTGCAATTGGCGCACAATTGCAGCCAGCCGAGCGGCATCGGATTCCGTTTGCCGCCGCAAAAACTCGATGAAGTTGTTAAAGCTTCTGACGAGATATTTCAGATCATCGGATGAGCGGATGCGGACGAAGTCGAGGCGTTTGGTGGTGCCCATGACCAGCATGTGCCGGGTCATGCTGAACATCGGACCGGCAATTCGATGCGTTACCAGGACACCAATAAAGGCCACAATAACAAAGTTGATAAGGGCAGCCGCGCCGATCGCCCAGAGGAAGGGGTCAGGTAGAAAGTTAGGGAACCTGATGACCCTGAATTGGATGAGGGGGAAGAGGATCAAACAGGTGGTCAATAGCGTGGAACAGAGGCCAACCAGCAGCGCCAGACGAACATAGCGCATCTGAAAGTCGCGATTGATGAGGTAGATGCGCTTAGGCTTATTCATCGGAAGTTTCATAGTCATAAGTATAAAGGGGAAATGGCAAACGGGACAGACCTATTGGTTCTGTCCCGTTCACTTGAGTCCCGGTCAACGAGGGCTGTTACGCCTTAAGCGCAGCGACCTTGTCCAGGCGTTCCCATGGGAATTCGTCGCGGCCAAAGTGACCATAGGACGCTGTGGCGCGATAAATGGGGCGCAATAGATCGAACTGCTCGACGATCTGATGCGGTTTGAGCAAGAAGTTTTTGCGCACCTTTTGATCAAGCTCC
>JAPLFX010000169.1 GCA_026390445.1 Pseudomonadota bacterium | reverse complement strand
CTACGGCGCGGGATGGAGCCCGATGGCCTGCAGCACGACTGCGGCGATGCCCTCGCTACTTTCGCTGAGCCTGTGGCCACCCGGAAGCTTGACGGCCTGGACGCCGCCTAGAAGCTTCGGGCAAAGCGCCTTGTGATCGTTGGCGCCAAAGAAGCACAAGCGCTTAAGCTCCTTGAGCTTGGCCAACTCCGGCGCCACCAGTTGGCCGTCTTCGGCATCCTCGTCATCAAACCACTCAGCGAGTTGGAATTCAAAGCTGGCTTTGGCCGAAGGGCTAATAAGAGCGACTAGCGGCACGGCGGCCTTGGTCGCTCCTGATAGGCGCGAGACCATGAACGGCAAAACATCGGCCCCAAAGGAGTAGCCGATGATGATGGCCTTTTGCTTGTGCCATTCATTCAGGTAGTAGGTGAGCAGTCGCTGCAGATCAGCGCCGCTGCCGTCCGGAGTGCGTTCGCTCCAGAAATACTGCAGCGAGTCTAATCCGATCACTGGAACGCCGGCCTCAGACAGGCCATCGGCAACGTCGCGGTCTAGCCCAGCCCAGCCACCATCACCGGAGATCAGGACTGCCAGATAATCGGTTTTTGACGCCTCGGGCGGTGCCGTGACTTCGACCAGCGGTAAATCGACGTCGTCTAGGTTAGGCGCTGCGGCCTTTGCGGTGTCCGTGCTCCTGCCGCGACTCTGCGCGGTGTTGATCTGGGCGCGCCGGACAAAGGCCGTTGCGCTGACATCGCGAACGGCGCGTTCAAATTCCATCTGCCAGCGTCTCTGCACACCAAATCCGTGGCCCACCAGGTCGAGAGCCACCAGTCGGGCATTGCCCGAAGCGGCGACGAACGCTTCTGTTTGCTTCAGAGCACAAACTTGATCGACGCGCCCGTGCAATGCCACCCAGAGTGACGGTAGCTGCCTGCTCGGCAGGACGTCATAGCCTCGACGGACGCCTTTCTTGGTCGTGCGGCGCGGTTTACTGGCGAGGCCGTCGCCTTTGCATAAAGGCTTGCGGCTTGCGATATCGGGACAAAAGCCGAGGCTGATCGCACCGTCGAAGGTTCCAGCCGGAGCCGCCGCCAAAGCTGCGTATGCCAGCGTGGCACCGGAGGAGTAGCCGACTAGGAGCGGCCGCAGGTAGCGGCGTATGCCCAGTCGCCGCAGCACCACTTGGGTGAGGGCTTGCAGATCCGCTGGTGGATAGATGCACGACTCTTTGCCCTTGGCCGTTGCCGCCAAATAGCGCGGCACATCGATGCCGATCACCAGGTAGTCCTTGCGATAAAGGATTTGAGCCATATCGATCACGCCCTGATTCCAGCCACCGTCTCCGGACAGAAACAAGACCACGTGGGTCGGGGTTTTTGGTTTATAGACCGCGACGGTGCCAAAGCGGCCAAAGCTGATACCAGTCACCAATCCATCCTTGGAAGGTGCAGGGGACGCGGTTAGCGAGCGAGGTTTAATGCCAATGATCTTCGGCGCAGAGCCGTTGCCGGCCGCACCAGGACTCTGCACGGTGGTGGGCGGAGGGCCTACGAAGGCGGGAGGAGCAACCGTGTTGCTGTTGCCGGCGCAAGCAGGGATCACCACGGTTAGGATCAATAGCCATGACTTAAACTCGAGCTGATTCACCGCGTGATAGCTCCTTTGAACCCGGCGTTGATCAAAGTGGCGATGTTGGCGAGGATGTAGGGCAGCTGCCGACCTGGAGGGCTGGCGATGTACTTCGGACGCCATTCGGGTGCGAATTTGTCCTTGTAGTCGCGCAGCCCTTGAAAATGATAAAGGCGCTCGCCACGCTCGAACAGTGTGGCACCAAGTCGACTCCACAGAGGTGCGAGCGGTCGACTTTCCATACCAGAAAATGGTGCCATGCCAAGGTTAAAACGCTGGTAACCAGCGTCTTGGCCCCATGTGATCAGTGAGATCATCAGGAAGTCCATGACGCCCGCTGGGGCATCATCGCTAAAGCGCATGAGGTCGAACGAAAGTTCGCCTTTGTCTTCGGCTTCCCAGAGATTGGCGAAGCAAACGATATGCCCCTCTCTTCTGATGACGGCGAGTGGGAAATAGCGCAAATAGTCGGGGTCAAAGTGTCCAAGCGAGAAGCGCTTTTCTTTGACCCCCTTGTGCCTTAACCATTCATCAGAGATGCGTTTAAGGTCTAAGATCTGCGGGTCTACCGCTGAGGCGGGTAATACTTCGAGTTGCCATCCCTCATGCTGGAGTCGATTCATGACGTTGCGAAAGGCCTTAAATGGACTCCCTTTGAGCGAAAAGCGTGGCAGGTCGACGACGGCCTCCTCACCGATTTTGAGCAGCGAAAGTCCGGCTTCGACATAGAGTCTTAGGTGATCGACATCGACTTGATAAAACACCGGCCATCCGTCGTAACGATCCACAAGGTCACGAAAGCGCCAAATCAAGTCCTGATGGGTGTGCTCTGGGCCGATCGGATCACCCATGGCGACCCAGCTACGGCCTTCGTTGGCATACATGATAAAGCCACTGCGCTCCGCGTTCATCAGAATCGACTTGTCTTGCAGCAAGGCGAGGTTGGCATAGGTCCGCGGGCATTGCTTGATGATTGCTAGGGCTTCTGGTCCGCAGGGCTTGAGCATTGTTGGCGCGCGCGAGGGCCGTAGCATATACATGACGACGAGGACCAAGGTGCTGGCCACCGCCGCCACTTCCCCACGCAGCGCCCGAGGGGCGTCTCCAGCGAAGGTGAATGTCCACCACAGGGAATCGCGGTATTCCACGTGCTTATTAGCGAACCACCCAAGCCAGATCATCGCCAGCAGTGAGATGATGGTCGCCACCGTCCACTCCGGCGAAAAACGCTGATCAAGCAACGACGCCTTGCGGTAAAAATAGTGCCTACACGGCATGAGGAGCAGCAGTGCAACGGCGAGGATCAAGGCCTCTTCGTAGTCGATGCCTTTGGCTAGGGAGAACAAGATTCCAGCCCCAAGCAGGGCACAGGTTAGGATGTAGGCACCGTCAAGGCGCTTTTGTAGGCCGCGTGCCACGACGAGTAGGGCAGCGCCGGTGACGCTGGCGAGAAGGTGGGTGATTTCGACAAAGACCAGCGGCATCTTTTGCGCCAACCAGACCCGCCGCTCGTCGATCGCCGGTAAGGCCCCTGATAGCAGCAGGATGATTCCAGCGCCAAACACTAGGACCGAGAAAATCCTCGGTATAATTGCGTCAAACCACCGCTTAGCGTTGGAGGTGACGCTGCGTAAATGTCCGGTGGCTTTGCCAAGTTCAAACAGACCCAACCAAACGACGGCGACGACCAAAGGCACTAAGTAATAGATCGCGCGGTAGACCAGCAGCGAGCCAAGGATGGCGCCAGGATCTTTCAAGCTGGCAAACGCAGCGAGCATAATCGTTTCGATCACACCGAGCCCGGCTGGCACGTGGGCGACGGCAACGGCGACGGCCGAGAACGCGTACAGGCTGACAAACGTCATCCAGCTGATGGGTAAATGGTCCGGCATCAGTACGTAAAGCGTTGTGCTAGCCAAGAGCCAATCCAGCGTGGCGATGGCGTATTGAATTAAGGCGAGGCGCAGTGGTGGTAGAGGAAACTCCCAGCGCATCAACCTCAGGCTTTGGCCGCCTCGCGCGCAAAGGAGCAAGTACACCCCTCCCGCCATTAAAAAAACTGCGCCTGCGGCCTGGTATACCCAGGGTTCAATCGGAAAAAACGCCATGTCGGGTGGTGGCCAACCGACCCACGTGGCACCACCAACTGTCAGCAGCCCAAGCCAGAAGGTGACACCACAGAACAATGCGACTTTGGTAACGTCGATGGCCGATAACTCGAAGGCCGAGTAGATGCGGTAGCGAAATGCCAGACTACCAAAGACGGATAAACCAATATTGTGACTAAACACGTAAGATATGAATGAAGCGAACGCCGTCTGGCGAAATGGCAGCGGCCTTTCCGCATACTTCAGCCCAAAGTAATCAAAGGCGGTCAGCGTCAGATAACTCAAAGTCGTCAACGCCATCGCCGCTGCAAGTTGCCAGGGTGACAGCGCTCGCGCGTGATCCATCACCTGATGCACATCGACCTGCTTTAACTCACGATAGAGCAGCCACAGCACCGCGCTAAACAACAGCCCTAAAGCGGCTATCCCAGCGGTGCGGAGCATTCGAGGATTGAGCTTTAAAATATGTCTAACCATAACCAATAAAAAGACTGCTGGTGACCACGGTGCAGCCCCCCACCAAATGAAAAGCCCTTTGGAGATCGGCCCTTACGGCCCTATTCTACACGATTCGAGGGAAATCTTTAGGGGATTTGATTTTATTGGTGACAAATGTAGCGGGGCGGCTAGGATGCCTCCTCCTAAGGGTTCCATGGGGATATAGCTCAGTTGGTTAGAGTACGCCCTTCACACGGGCGGGGTCCACAGTTCGAATCTGTGTATCCCCACCATGATCTCCCAAAGGCCACGTTTTTTTAACGTCGTCTTAGTCGAAATCCAGAGAGGCCATACGGCGGTGTTCCACTGCCCTAGAGGCTCCCTGGATTTTTCCCGTTCCCCATTCCCCGTTCCCCGTTCCCGTTGCTAGGGGGGGGGCGATGATTAAAGGCCGTCTCAAGACGCACCAACCGAGGTCAGGAAAGCCATGACAGCTTTAGAAATTACGCCAATTCCCCTGCTTTCCGACAACTACGCTTGGCTGATCCGCGACGTTGATCAAGACGTCACGGTCGTCGTCGATCCATCCGAGGCTGCGCCGGTTGTGGCCTACTTGCGCCAGCGCCATCTGCGACTTGATGCCGTGCTCAACACCCATCACCATCCGGATCACACCGGCGGTAACCTCGGCCTCAAAGAAGCGTTTGGCTGCGACATCATCGGCGCCGAGGCCGATCGTCACCGCATCGCTGGACTGGACCGCGGATTAGGTGAGGGCGATACCTACCAGGTGGGACGCTTTACCGCCAAAGTCATCGCCATTCCAGGACACACCCTCGGGCATATTGCCTTTGTGTTTACCGAACCAGCGGCGGTGTTTTGCGGCGATACGCTGTTTTCCCTTGGCTGTGGGCGCTTGTTCGAAGGGAGTCCAGAGCAGATGTGGACCTCGCTAAGTCGGCTCGCGGCCTTACCTCCTGCCACCATGGTCTGTTGCGGCCACGAGTACACGGCGGCAAACGCGGCCTTTGCGCTGACGGTCGATCCAGACAATCAGGCATTGCAGCAGCGTGCCAAGGCGGTGGCTGAGCTGCGCTCGGGGCCGGTGCCGCAGCCGTCAGTTCCATCCTCCATAGGGCTAGAGCTAACCACCAATCCGTTTTTGCACCCGTTAGCTGGCGCGGTGTTGCGACACCTCAAGTTACCACCGTCTAGCTCGGCTGCGGCGGCGTTTGCGGCGCTGCGGCTGCTGAAGGACCGGTTCTAGGTCTGGTTATTTTGGGGTGGCTATGTTGCATAAACCCTGCCCTCCAGCCTTCCCGCCCTCCCAGTTTTTGGGCAGCGGCTTTATTCCGCGCAACTGGGAGGGCGGGAAGGCTGGAGGGCAGGGTTTATGCAGCAAAGCCATTTAGAGCTAATATCTCAGCGTATTATATTGTTTTTTTTCTTGTTTATGGAAAATCATAAACATGTGGTATTTAGACCTCACTATTTTGAGGGGTATATGCTGTATTTATTGAAATTGGCGCTTATTGGTTGCATCGGTCTACTTGCTAACACCGTCCTGGCTGCTGAGTCTGGTCCAATCAACTATGACTTCTGCACGATTGATGACGTTGCACCCACTGAATACGCGCAACAGATTTGGGGGGCGGCATCGGTCCAACACTATGGTCGTCGTTTGCTGGCCAGTCCTGACGTCATCGATTCACCGCGCGCA
>JAPLFX010000209.1 GCA_026390445.1 Pseudomonadota bacterium | reverse complement strand
GCTTCTCTTGGACCTTGCTAAGATCAAAGGCAGACTCTTGGGACACGGGGGTAACCTTTTCCACTACCAGCTCCTTCCTTGGAGATAGACCATCAGTCTATCCCGATAAGGATCTGGTTACACAAACCTTGTTACACTCCCACCGCGGGCCATTAGGGCATCGTGACCCACGACTTTCTGACAAAACAGCGACTAGCATGGCCTTGGCAAACTAGACGGGAAACTAACTCTTAATCCTAACTCACAACAGAAGCACGGCCGGCAGGAGACATACTTGCAGCATTGGTGGCCGGCCACGCCCCACCAGACGGGAAACGGAGTTCGCAATGAGCAAAAAAAAATCAACACACAAAGAATTGGCGAATAAAAAAGTCAGAGGGCAAGGCGTCAGTCCGGAACTCCAAAAAGAAGCCGAGTATATGCCGGACAACCAGATTGACTATTCCGATATCCCGGAATTGACTGACGAAGAGTTAAAACGTGCTCGCAGAGTAGGGCGACCAAAAGGCAGTAAACCACGGCCCCCTACGTAGCAAATATACTAGGCCCAAAGGCATCCGGTCGCTGTCACACTCCAGACCAGCCCGCCCTGAAAAGAGGCGCCTACTTTAAGGATAGACACGCTGAGTCTGGCGGAAGTTCCCAGACCCTCCACCTACCGATACCTGTCAGAATCTAGCGCACTGGGCAAACCACGAACTCAGGTACTTGGCCTAATTTGCTTGGCCACTGCGGACAAATGAAACACGATGCAATCCGCAGCCAAGGAAAATTAAGACCACCAGCAAGAACAAAATCACCCTACTTTCACACCAGTGCCCATTTAAGGTGTTGAAATGTAAGCACACCTTCCCTTATGGCGCCAATGCACATGCCTGTGATATTACTGCACCCTGTTTTAGGAGAGGCCGATGATATATCCCGATATCCCATTAAACGAATGGCGACGGAAGTACCCTGACTTGGACATCCTTGTTCGCACCTGTGACCATTGCGGTGCTCGGATGGAGACTTCCAGACCCTTCATCTCTGCCAACTATATAGGTCTGACGACCCCACCCTGCGTTTGTGGCAGGAATCGGTTTGGCGCGTCGTCTACAATCACAAGGACTAAATCGGAACGTGATTTGTGGGACAATGCTCTGGGTCATTTGTAGGTGACTGACATTAGGCGAGCGCTGTCTATAAACGACTGCGTAAACTTGATGCCAAGCTCACTGTTGAAGTGGTCTTTAGGTGCAGCCTGACGCTTCCACGCTTCTAGTCTCTTGCCTGTATATTTACCGCCACGTTTTTTCTTACCCATGTCCCGATCAACCATTCGCTGGTGGACGATTGGTGAACAGACAGTTACCAAAGCCTTCACTAGTCGGGCAGCATCCTCGTCTTGCCAATTAGTCGGCTTCTCGATCAAGTTGATTTTAGTCCCACCGCGGATCCTGGTGACAGTGAACACTATGCTCTCCAGCGATTGACCAGTGCCCCAATTCATACCGCCAGTAATAGTCAGGGCAGATGGTGAGTCTACGCCCAAAAACATCCGAACAGAATAGGACGACCTTCCTACCGCTAGATTGAGAACGTTTTTGCAATAATTTGCATCCGTCTTCCTGAAATAGCAGATTATTGGCTCGAATATGTTGGCTGGGAGCCGCGCTGATTTCGCCATTTTTTCATCCTTCAGTGGTCATGACCTTTAGTGGCCAATGGTCACACCACATTCGGGATTTTTAGTACCTAACTTGAGTTATTCCGTAGCCAGACAACAAATTTACTGACACAAAATCACAGCTTTTCACCATATAGAGGGGGTGGCCTGCACCATAAATGTTTAGTCTTCCCGAGGCCTTCCGTGAAGTGCTTATAAAAAAATAAAGCAGACTAGGTAGCTTAAGCGAATTGGCGGCTTTAAGTGGCCATTGGCTGCCTCCTGAGCGGCATTGCTTTGACTAGTGCCACTGCGCTGCATGGAAGCCCGCGCATTTAAGCCCTCGCCGACCGGTTTGATGGTGCGCGCGAAGCGCTAGCTCATCGCCACGCTTGACCTTGGCTCGGATTCACACCGCGCTGGAGGCGTTCGGACCTGCGACATCAGGCGGCGGCAGCCGAGTGTAGCTGCCTTCTCCGGCTCATCCGTAACGAGCAAATCGCGAAGCAGATGCGGCACTTGCTCCTCCACACAAAGGTACTGAGCTGAGACGGCCGCCAGAAACTAGCGCATACCGTGATCCGAGAGCTCCTCGAGATCGGTCAGAGCAATTAGGGGAACGGATGAAGGGTGCGCTCCCGGCGGGTTTGGACACAGGGTTCGTTATCGACGCCGCTCAACTATCAAAGAAGAAGTGAAGCAAGGCAAGGTTCAAGCCCTTGAGAAGCGAATTGTGCTACTTGAGACAGCCGCACTTTGAAGCTGGCTAAGCCTGATCGAGAACATTCTCGGCATCACCAAGAGGTTATAGCTGAGAAGCAAACTTCCAGACTGACGACGCCGAGCCTAACTATCTTTTTTGCTTGATGTTAATTATAGTGGAGGGTATAGGGCCTATTGGGATGGGGCAATTAGATGAACGAAGCAAAAGAAAAAAATTTAAAAGTCTTTAAAAAAGAACTTCCACGGCTTCTCAGTGACCAGTTATTTGCCAATAAATTCATAGTGGTCCATGATGAGAAAATCGTAGGGTCATACGACTCCTTCGCGGCAGCTCTAAAATTTGCAGCCGAAAGCCTGCCTCATGATGAGTTTATCATTCAGCGCGCAGTCGATGAGTCGAAGGTTGTTAACTTCCTTTCCGTAGCGGGTTGAATTTACTATGTTTCACAGGTGGCAGATGGGATGGTCGACAGTTCCACCATCTCCGCAAGGAACTTCCTTAAACGTTTCTTTCAACCCCGCTGGCCTCTTCGATCAAGGATGTAATTTCATGGTGGAAATTTCTACCGCATCCAACTTGCGAACCGGACAGAACCCAAGCCCGCTTCATTCAATTTCCGTTATGGGACACCTTGACACTGGATGTAGAACAACTGCTCTTGATGACTCTCTAGCAGCCTATTTGAACCTCCTTGTGACCGGTCAAACGACATTCAAGACTGCCAGCGGTTCCCGCGTTGGTAACAACTATGCGGCTGATATACATTTTCATGGCCTGCTCAAGCCGGTTCCCAACTGCGAGTTTGGTTCATGCAATCTGGGATTTGATATCCAAAAACATGCCACAAACCCCGAGTCACCTGGCACGGTCCGAGTTCAACTGTGTTTATCTCCGACTGATTGATGCAGGGAATGCCCCTCAAACTAGCAACGCCCCAACCTAGCCGGGTTTGAGGCGGAATTGAAGACGACAAAGTCCGGTCCGGAGGCGCAATTTCAGTCTATCATCCGACACGAGCCTAAGGTGCCGACGGGATCTTCCCTGGCTTAAGCGGTAATTCCATTGGACCAAGGATAAAATACGAGTCCTGTCGGACGAAGTTGGTGCCTGATAGTACGGCGGTAACGAGGAGGATTGCTCGATGGCAGACTCCCTCTCACGTGGACGTGCCCATCGCAGCGGTAAAGAAAACCTGTATGTTCACGGTTACCTAGGGCAGTGCTCGCCGCTGGTTGTCAAGCGACAGAAAGAATGGACCCCTAAACGACAATACTTTGGACCCCCTCCTCAGTTGGTTATTGCCGACGTAGACGAGGTTGGCTTTTCCAGCGATCACACTCATCACGCCGTTTTGCAATTCTGGACCGCCTCCCCCGCGCACCACGACGGACCCGAAGGCGGCATCACCGTGCAGACTAGCTTCTTCCAGCTGGTGTTCTGCCGCGCCAGGCTGGCGTCGGGATTCTTCCTGGACCGAGCCCAGACCTTTTCGGCCCAAAAACCTTCAATTCCTGCGGCAAGTCGATGAAGACCCCCGTGCCGCCTTGATGCACCATGCTGTGGATCTCATCGGCGAGTTCTGGAAGCAGGCGGGAGCCAGCACAACGTCCCGGTCAGCGAGGTTGCGCAAGCAGCACGAAGTGTTCGGAACCCAGGACTTGACGACCCTTGGCGTAGCGCAAAAAGCTGACGCCGCACTTGTCGTTGGCCAAGCCAATCTTCCCCCTGACCGCGGTGGCAACAATGATGCCTATTGCTTAACTGGGGGCTGAGCCCGGACATGTTTGAATACTCCTCGACCTGCTAAGCACAGGCTGGAGCCGTCAGATCTAGGCGGCGCCACCGACCAGCAGACCGTGGATAGGGCAAAAGTGAACTTCCAAGTGTACGCGGACCAGCAAAACCACCCAAAACACCTATCAATCGATCAAAGCAAAAAAGAACTGCAACCACCTGTTATCTAGAATAAATACGCGGAATCACTGATATGCTTAACCGACCACAGAACGCTTGGGGTGCGTGAGGTCGCGAGTTCGAATCTCGCCGGCTCGACCATTCTTCAGATATCCTCTGCGTGGGGAGATGTAAAACCGGGAGGCCTCCAGCCCCCGGCATACGGTCGCTAACTTACGCTGATAGCCATTCCTGCCGCAATAGCCCCATCACGACTTGGTCATGATAGTCACCGTCACGGAAGATCTGCTGCCTGAGACGACCTTCATGGACAAAGCCGCAGCGTTCATAGCAACGCACGGCAGTCGGATTAAAGGTCCACGTCTTTAGGAAAACCTTGTTTAAGTTCATTTGTTTAAACATGAAGTCGAGCAGCAAACTTACCGCCTCGCGGCCATACCCTTGCGCTCGCCATGGCTTACCAATAAAAATATTGATCTCGGCAACGCGAGAAGGCCAGTCGACCCGCGCATACCCGCACCCCCCGATATAATGCCCGCCATCGATCGTCTCAATCGCCCAGTCGTAGAGAGAGTTTGGCTTGTATTCCTGTGCCGCCCACTTCGCCTCGTAGTCAAGCGGCGGCGGCAACGGTAGTTCGCCTCGATACAGTTTCATCGTCTCGAAATCTAAGTAGTCGAGAATTTTTGTATAATCACTTTTGCCGTAGGCACGCAGCCTAACACGCGTTCCGTCAATCATGGATAGCCCCTTTTTGAGCGTAAAGGTACTGCGGCCACAAGGAGTGGCGCACATTCTTTGCTCGGGAGCCTAAACCTATGCCGCTATGATGTGATGCAGCAGGTTAAAAGGAGACCCGAAGCGAGATTTGCCAAGCTTTTCATAGTGGCCTCCTTTACTTGCGGGGAATGGTATAAAGACCCGCACCTCAACAGCCTAACAAAGCCAGGTGATCGCCGCAAGTCGTTCACGCTTGGCACACGGTCTGCAAGTCCTGCGACCAGTACAAACCATGAACCTTTTGTCCAAACTGCCCTCACCCTAGCCCGCAGGTCGCAAGCGCAGCGGCAGCTACGGCGCCGCACGAAACCGCGACAGATCCCACTCATCCACCCAATTGATCTCGGCCCGCTGACCTTTCATGGTGAGCGGCAACCAGATATAGCGGCTGTCCTCAAGATTTTGCGAATTCCAGCGGTCTCCCACATAGATGAAGTGCCCCGGTTGCGACTGCACCTCAAGGACGTAGGTGCTTTGCGAGTCAAACGTGGTGTAGGCCTTGCTGCCCTGTGCTGGGTTGTCCATCTCTGTCCACTCGCCGAGGACACTGTCGGCGACGGCCTGGCGCGCTGAATTAGGATCCCAACCAGTGCAGCCGGAGGCAATGATATGATAGCGCCCCTGGTACTTGAACACAGCTGGAGCCTCCGATGACCGTCCGATAAAGATGCGACGCATCGTGCCGTTCGGGCGCAAATAATCATCGGTCAGCTGGTTGATGTGCATGGTTTGGTTGTCTTCAGAGGCAGTGAATTGATAGGCGGTGCCATCCCCATCGACAAATAGCGTTTGGTCGCGAGCCATCGCATCGTTTGGTCGGAAACTGCCCTGAAAGGAATACGGTCCGGTAACCTTGTCGCTGATCGCCACACCAGCGCGCGCGGCGCCGTAACCTTGCCCTTTGAGTTCCAGATGGAACCACATCACATATTTTTTTGTTTTGGCGTTAAAGATGACTTTGGGGCGCTCCATGATGCACCCTTCGGCGATGTCACTCTGCGCATGTTGCTTGTCGACCTCCAGCGCGATGCTCCGGTCATGCCAATTGTATAGATCTTTGGATGCATAGACATGAATGCCTGTGTGCGCATCCCCATCTTTTGCCTTGTGCTCACCAAACCAGTAATACACGCCGTTTTCGTAAAACAAGCCACCGCCATGCGCGTTGATCGGTGTGCCGTTGCTGTCCAGCCATACGGCCCCGGGACGAAAGCTGTGATTCGGGCCGCCCGGTTCAAAGTCGTCGACCTTCTGGGTAGCAGCGGCAGCCTGCGGTGCCGGACTCGCGACAGACACGTCCGGCGTCTTGACGACGACAGGCGCATCTGGTTTCTGGCCGGCCTGTGGCTGAACGCTCGTATGCCGTTCAGACTTCTTGCCATCAAGACTGACGCAGGCACTCCCAAGCCATAATGCTAAGAGCGAACTGATCCACATGCAGAAGAGTTTTTGATTGAGCATGGGCAATCACTCCATGGCAAAAGCGGAGCGTTGTCGCTCTACCGCGGATCGCAAAATATTCAGTTACGCCAGGATATCCAAGCACACGCTCTTCGTCGAGTTGGCAAGCAAACCCGTACCTGTTCCCACGTAAACATCGAACGCAATCTCTATCGCGATGGTCCAAGGCGGGCCTCGGCGTGCGCGAATTTACACTCGCGCCCCACCCCGCCTACACAAATAGACGTTGATCCAGCCAGATAACCGACTGTTTCAACGCGACTTTCTTTGCCCTCGCAGCATTTTCTCAAGATTTGCCTTGGTGCAACCGAAAAGAATTTAAGCGGCCGTTCAAAGGCAAAAAAAGATCCATTTTCGCCAATCAGGGGAACGAACACTATGGTCCTATCATTTAGTAGAAAGCACTTAAGCCTACTAATGCTACTCACGCTCATCGCCTGCGGCAAAATCAATGTACTCAATCAGCGCGGTGATGATCAGAACCAGGACTTAGCTCTTAACGGTCCCAACGGTTATCCCTACTGCACCAACGGAAGCAACACTGGCGGTGGTTATGGCTGGGATACCAGCGTGACCGACCCGAAGGGGAAGCATTCCTGTTTAGTTCCGCCCGTCGGTAGCAATGGCTATCCGTACTGCACCAATGGCAGCAACACCGGCGGCGGCTATGGTTGGGACCCTAGTGTCCGCGACCCCAGAGGGTCTCATTCATGTTTAGTTCCCACCGCACCGGCGCCTGCTCCAGCACCGGCGCCTGCTCCAGCACCGGCGCCGTCCCCGAACCCGAAATTCGGCCCTAACGGTTACCCATACTGCACCAACGGCAGCAACACCGGCGGTGGCTACGGATGGGATGTCAGCCTCACCGACCCAAGAGGATCTCACTCCTGCCTCGTTCCGCCGGCAAACAATGGCGGCAGCGGTAACAACGGCGGCGGCGGCGGCAACAGCAATGGCCCTGCCTCCTCGGGCTGCGGCATCAGCAACACCGACACGGGTTTGATGAACACCGGCATTAAAGTGGGTTCCACCCAAAGAACCTTCATCCGGGTGGTCAACTCGAATTATGACAGCTCGCGCAAACATGCCCTGATCATCGGCTTCCATGGCGCCAACCTCGATGGCAACTCGCCGCGTCGGGATCACAGATGGGATCTGGTGGAAAACATGGCGGGCGATGATGCTATCTTTATTTATCCGAATGGACTCGGTGGGCGCTGGGATGCCAGCAGTGGCAGCGGCAGCCAAGATGTGCAGCTGTTTGACGAACTCGTCAGGACCCAAAGTGCGGCCTACTGTATCGACCAAAACCGTGTCTTTGTCCACGGCTTCAGCAACGGCAGCTACTTTGTCAACGCGCTGGTAGGCCTACGTACAAGCGCCATTCGAGCCGTCATCTCTGTCGCCGGCGCAGGCGCAGGCGCTCGCCTGCCAGCCATGGTGATCCACGGGACCAGCGATCAATATGTCAGCTATTCCCCGAATGCTAAAAACACCGTCGATAACTACACGCGGCAAAATTCCTGCACCGTACCCAATTCATTTAGCTCGGTTCCGTTGGGCACCTGTCAGCTTATGGATGGCTGTCCGTCCAACCTGCCGGTGTGGTACTGCCCTTGGAACGGCCCACACCATTGGCCAGAGTTTACTTTGACCTACGTCTGGCAGTTCATCCAGTCATTCCAGTAACAACAAGCGCTGGGAGCCACACCGCCTGACATGCCGGGGCGGTGCGGCTCCCAGCTCAAACTCCCCCTTAATCGGCAAAATTCCTTGAACAGACCGCGCCGGAAGGCATGACTTACAGCCTTCCCGGTGGTACATAAGGCAATCTCGCTAACCAAGCTTGAGGCCCCCTATGACCATCGGCACGCCGCTTACACCATCCGCCACCCGCGTCCTTATGTTAGGCAGTGGCGAACTCGGCAAAGAAGTCGCCATCGAACTGATGCGCCTAGGGGCTGAAGTGATCGCCTGCGACCGCTACGAAGGTGCACCAGCGATGCAGGTCGCCCACCGCTCGCACGTGCTTGATATGCTCGATGGCGATGCCCTGGAGCGAGTCATCAAAATGGAGCGTCCGGCGTTGATCGTACCGGAGATCGAGGCGATCGCCACCGAGCGCCTAGTGCAGCTCGAGGCTGCCGGCTGGAACGTCGTGCCTACGGCCACGGCGGCATTTTTGACGATGAATCGTGAGGGCATCCGCCGTCTGGCTGCCGAAGAGCTGGGCTTAGCGACCACGCCCTACGCCTTTGCCGACAGTTATGACGAATTGGTGCAGGCCGCGGAGCGCATCGGCCTGCCGGTCGTGATCAAACCGATTATGAGTTCCAGCGGCAAGGGTCAATCGGTCGCCAAAACAGCTAACGACCTGCGCCGCTGCTGGGATTATGCGCAGAGCGGCGGTCGTGCAGGCGAGGGCCGGATCATCGTCGAAGGCTTCGTAAGGTTCGTCAGTGAGATCACTTTGCTCACCTTAAGAACGATCAATGGTACGCAGTTCTGCGATCCTATTGGCCACCTGCAGGTCGACGGGGACTATGTCGAAAGCTGGCAACCTCATATGCTATCACCGCTGCAACTAGAGCGCGCCAAGGCCATCGCCGCAGCAGTCACCGCTCGTCTTGGTGGCTACGGAATTTTTGGTGTGGAGCTCTTTTTATTAGAGGATGACCAGGTCCTCTTTAGCGAAGTGAGTCCGCGTCCACACGACACCGGACTCGTCACCAGCGCCACCCAAGTCTGGAGTGAGTTTGCCCTGCACGCTCGGGCTATCCTCGGGCTGCCGGTGGCGCAGATCGTGCGCCATAGCAACGGCGCCAGTGCTGCCTTTAAAGCTCCTAGTGCCTGTGTTGCGCCGGTGTTCGATGGCTTGGAACAGGCTCTCGCAGTGCCTGGAGTCGATGTACGACTTTTCGGCAAGCCCGAGTCAACTCCTGGACGAAGGATGGCTGTGGTGACGGCGACCGGTGACTCGGTGGAGCATGCGCGCCACAAGGCTAAAACCGGGCGGGCGGCACTCAGTATGGGCCCGAGCCGCGCATAGAGTCAGCAACCTGACCGGGGGGCTGTTGCTGCAAGCTTTTAATCAGTTCAGGGTGTTGCCTGAAGTGACTGACCCCGCGTGTAGAGACCGTACAGACCGATGCAGAGGTACGAACCGATGCAGAAGGCGAGGGCGTTGCCTAGGCCAAGGCGATCAGCTAGAGCGCCGATCACCAGGGGGATGACGGCACCACCGACAATGGCTTGGACGAGTAAGCTTGAGCCGATGCCACTAAGACGACCCAGGCCCTCAACGCCGAGCGAGAAGATGATGGGGAACATGATCGCATTGCACAGACCAACGGCGATCAGGGCATACACCGAGGTGTAGCCAGTCGTCGCCCAACTGAGACCGATCAAAGCACACGCGGTGACCGATACGACTGCCAAGAGTACCGAGGGCTGCACCCGGCGAAGTAGGAAGCTACCGATAAAGCGCCCGACCATGGCACCACCCCAGTAGAAGCTCACCATATGCGCCGCAGCGACGACGCTAACACCGACCGCGGCGGTGATGAAATTGATTAAAAAGCTGCCGATTGAGACCTCGGTCCCGACATAGATAAATATGGCGAGCACGCCAAGCGAGAGGCGCGGCTTGGCAAAGCATTGCTTGAACGTCGTCCATGTCGGCTTGGCCGGCTCTTCACTCGGCTCGGGCAAACGCAGAAAGTAAAACGCGACGGCCATGGCGAACAGCGCCAAAGCGATCGCAAGATAGGGTCCGCGCACGGCTGAGGCCTGCTCTGCGGCAAGCGCCACTTGATCGCCAGTCGCGGTAGACGTCACTGCAGACAGGATCAAACTGCCACCGATGAGCGGTGCAATGGTGGTCCCAAAAGAGTTAAAGGCCTGCGTCAAAGTCAGTCGTGCTGCCGCGCCCTCAGGCGCCCCGAGCATGGTGACGTACGGATTGGCAGCGACCTGTAACAGGGTGATGCCAGAACCAAGGACAAACAGTGCGGCCAGAAACAGCGGAAACGACACCAAAGACGCTGCCGGTAAGAACATCAAGGCGCCAATAGCCATAAGCACCAGGCCGACGGCTAAGCCGCCTTTATAGCCGATGCGTGCGACGATCGCCGAGGACGGCAGCGAACTGATGAAGTAAGCCAAGAAAAACGCCGTTTGAATCAGCGCACTCTCGGCGTAGGTCAATGAGAACACAGCCCGAAGGTGCGGCAGCAGCACGTCGTTCAACGCCGTTAGAAAGCCCCAAACAAAGAACAATAGGGTTAAAGCGATGAGACCTATGCGGGCGGCGCTGCTTGAGGCTCCCGCTGTGCCGCTTTGGGACGTTGCGATAAATGCCACTTGAACTCCAGGACTGTGTTATCTTGAGTAACAAACACAAGATTTTGAAATAATTGGACTTTCTAAATACCCTCGATGCCTTCCAGGGAGGCAGATGGTACCAGTTTTTTGGCTCGACTCCTAGATGTTTAGGGCCTGCCGCCCCGGCAGCCATATTGGCGCCGGTCTTTGCGCGATGTTGCCCGCTGCCAGCAATCCGGTCTAGGCTGACCTTAAAGGAGCATCCCATGGATAAAAATGTGCCTCTTGGCTTGGCCCTGTGCCTCGTCGCCTTATCCTTTGGTCCGCTTGTGACGCGCGCCTACGGCGCTAAACAAAATCCAGCGGAGGATGCCGTCCAGTTGATCGGTGAAAGCGACGACACGGCTACCAGCATCAAGGCGCTAAGCCCCTACACGGACGCCCCAGACGCCGTCTTAGTGCCCTTTCTACAGCACCTGCGTCGGACCATGATCGAGCATAGCAGTGGCAAATTTCGGGAACGAGGCCGGCGCGCCTTGATCGCACTGCTACTTGCCCGCCAGGAAGGCGCGTCAGCTATAAACATCGATTTATTTAGATTGCTAGCCTCGACCGAACGCCCAGATCGAACCAAGGTGAACGAGATGACTCGGTTGGTGGCCGCCTATCATCTTGCTGCCGACGGCCAAGTCGGCGCCGAGGCTGCGCTCAACCTGCTGACAACTAAGGCCACAGCCAAGGCCGTAGCCAAGACCACCGCAAAGGACCGTGACCCGGATAGCGCCGTGCGGCTCGTCGCGGCCAATGCCTTGGGCATGAGCGGAGTCATCCCAACGGACCAGATGATTACAAGATTAGACGCGGCGATCGAGGTCGAGCCCGACCGGGAAGCCCAAGCCGAGGAACTGCAGACTTTGGCCAGCTTTGCGACGACCGCGCCAAAAGCATACCAGCGCCTCTCGCAGCGCTTGCTGCGCCTACCAGACTGCGACCTGGTGCAGCGCACAGCGATGACCTTGCCAGCCGCTGATTTACGCCTGTGGATCTTTAAGCGGCTGCCGGGTAAAGAGGGCAGCCGCGGCGCGCAGGTGCGACAATGGGTCAAGGCCGTTGCCTTTCAGAGCTGCAAAGGCTAGCACCCATGATCTTACAATTGTTCCGTGAAGCGAACCGCCCTATGCTAGGAGCGACTGGACCGTCCCCCAACAGGGCGGTTGCCTAAAACCGGAGCCTAGCGATGCCCGAAGTGACTGCCGCCTGCCAAACGCTTCATGATTTGGGCCAGAGCCTTTGGCTCGACTACATCACCCGAAGTCTTCTGAACAACGGCGGCTTAGAGTCCTACCTCCAGCGATACGCAGTCACTGGCTTGACCTCAAATCCGACGATCTTTGCCAAAGCGTTTAAACAGGGCGACTACACCGCCGCTATCATCGCTAAGCGCCAAGCCGGCAGAAGCGACGAAGAGATCTTTTTCGAGCTCGCCTGCGAGGATCTCAGCGCAGCCGCCAAGGTCTTTCGGCCGATCTTTCAGCGCACAGATGGGGTCGATGGCTGGGTCTCGCTGGAGGTGTCGCCGCTACTGGTGGACGATGCAGCAGCGACCACGCAGACGGCGCAGCGGCTATTCAAGCAGGCCGGCCAACCAAATCTATTTATCAAGATACCTGGAACAACGGCAGGACTCAGCGCTATAGAGGCGTGCATCTTTGCCGGTGTACCCGTCAATATCACCCTGCTGTTTTCTCGGGAGCAATACCTCGCTGCCGCGAACGCCTACCAAAACGGTATCGAACGACGGGTGAAAGCCGGACTGAATCCGCATGTGGCCTCGGTTGCTTCGGTGTTTGTCAGCCGTTGGGACGTGGCGGTGAGCAAAAAAGTCCCGGTCCATCTGCAGAATAAACTGGGTTTGGCGACCTCGCAGCAGACCTACCAAGCCTACTGCGAGCTCCTCAACACCCCAAGGTGGCAACGCCTGGCCAATCTGGGCGCACGCCCGCAAAGACTCCTGTGGGCCAGCACCGGGAGCAAGGATCCCCAAGTCTCGGACCTGATCTATGTCGAGGAACTGGCCGCGCCCTTGACCATCAATACCATGCCTGAGGCCACTCTTAAGGCACTGGGCGACCACGGCCGGCCGAGCACGCTGATGCCGCCGGGCGGAGGCGACAGTGAAGCGCAACTGGCCGCGTTTAAACAGGCCGGGATTGACCGACAAGCACTGGCCAAGCAGCTACAAGACGAAGGCGCCGCCGCGTTCACCACATCATGGACCGAGTTGATGCAGGAAATCGCCAGCGCCGGTCGCTAGCACCTCGCCTACCGCGGCACCAACCATGGGCAGCCGGCGCGAGATCGATCCAAAGACAACATCATAAGGATGATTGACATGAGCCACACCCCTCTTACCCAGCGCCCTGTTTGGACCGAACTAAAGAGCCTCTATGCCAACCTGAAGGATGAGACGCTGCGGCAATTGTTTGCAGCTGATCCACAACGCGGCGAGCGGATGTCCCTAGAGGCTTGCGGCGTCTATCTCGACTATTCCAAGCATCGCATCGACGCCAGTAGCCTTAGTGCTCTTCTTCGACTCGCCGCGGACTGTGACCTACAGCAGCATATTGAAGCAATGTTTACGGGCCAAAAGATCAACAGTACCGAACAGCGCGCTGTGTTGCACACCGCTCTTCGCGCTCCAGCCTCCAAGGCGATCCTGGTTGATGGTGAAAACGTCGTTCCTCTGGTCCATCACGTACTGGCACGCATGAGTGCGTTTAGCGACCAGGTGCGCAGCGGCGCCTGGAAGGGGCACACGGGCAAACGCATCCGCAATATCGTCAACATCGGCATCGGCGGATCAGACCTCGGCCCGGTGATGGCTTACGAAGCCCTCAAGCACTATAGCCAACGCGACCTGACTATGCGCTTTGTCGCCAATGTCGACGCTACCGACTTTGTTGAAGCGACGCAGGATCTCGACCCGGCAGAAACCCTATTTATTATTTCATCAAAGACCTTCACCACCCTTGAGACCATGACCAACGCGCATTCGGCACGGGCCTGGCTTATCGCCAAGCTCAAGGACCAGGCCGCAGTCGCCAAGCACTTTGTCGCGGTTTCAACCAACGCCGAGGCCGTCACCAAGTTTGGCATCGACAGTGCCAATATGTTTGGCTTCTGGGATTGGGTCGGCGGACGCTATTCGATGGATTCCGCAATCGGTCTATCGACGATGCTGGCCATTGGTCCGCAGGGCTTCAAAGAGATGCTCGGCGGGTTCCATGCCATGGATGAGCATTTCCGCACGGCACCGCTAGCGCAAAATATGCCCGTGATCATGGCGCTTCTGACCATTTGGTACAGCGACTTCTTCGCCGCCGAAACCGTGGCCATCCTGCCCTACGATCAGTACCTAAAACGCTTTCCAGCCTACCTCCAGCAGCTGGCGATGGAGAGCAATGGCAAACAAACCACCCAAGACGGCGCTGCGGTCGACTACAACACCAGTCCGATCTACTGGGGCGAACCCGGCACCAATGGTCAGCACTCGTTCTATCAGCTCATCCATCAAGGCACGCGGCTGATCCCATGCGATTTTATCGCCTTCACCGAGCCCCTGAATAAGCTGGGGACGCACCATGAGCAACTCCTGGCCAACGTCTTTGCCCAGGCTGAAGCCCTGGCATTTGGTAAAACCAGCGCCGAAGTCGCTGCCGAAGGGACGAAGCCCTGGCTCGTTCCCCACCGCACCTTTAGCGGCAATCGCCCGTCGTCGATGCTGCTCGTCGACCGACTTACTCCGAGGTCTCTAGGCACGCTGATCGCCCTATATGAACACAGCGTCTTTACCCAAGGAGTCATTTGGAACATCGACTCATTTGATCAATGGGGTGTCGAGCTGGGCAAAGTACTAGCACAGCGCATTGTCCCTGAGCTCAGTAGGTCCAACGATGCGCCACTGACTCACGATAGTTCGACCAACGCCTTAATACGCCGGTATCTGCGCCGGCGCGCGGGTGCTCACCCGCCCAGCTGACCCGCCTTGGCATCAGGCGGATTGAATCGTCCGCTTGGCATTGGTACCGGTACGCGTGGTCAAACTCCCAGCTTCGTTGGTCTTGTATAGAACCTCTAAGATTTTCGGATCGAATAGATCGGTACATTTGGTCAAATGCGCCACGGCCTTTTCCTGCTCGACAAACCCCGAGTAGGAGCGCCCAGAAGTCATCGCGTCGAAGGCATCCGTCACCGCGATGATGCGTGCGAACAATGGGATCGCTTCGCCAACCAGTCCACTTGGGTATCCCGTACCATCCCACCGTTCGTGATGATGTTTGATGCCGCCGAGGATGAGATTTGACCCGGGCAAGTCTTTGACAATGGTCGCGCCGATGGTCGGATGGCGCTGCATTTCGCTATACTCCTCACTGGACAGAAGCGAAGGCTTGCGCAGAATGTGTTCCGACACGCCGATCTTCCCGACATCGTGGCAGAGCGCACTAACATACAGCAGTTGGCGCTGCTGAGATTCCATGCCCATGGCCTCAGCCAGTACATCGGTGAAGCGCGCGACTCGCTCGGAATGACCGCTGGTGTAGGTGTCCTTGGCCTCGATCGAGGCGTTGATCGACTGCGCCATCCCCAGCATGGCAGCGTTGTCGCCTCCGCGTACTTTAAGCAGCTCCAGGACCGGCGCACAGAACTCTAGGAGCACCAGCGCGGAGCGAACCAAATCACTTGCTTGAGCTTGTTCGACGCCGATGAACTCGATATGCAACAGGCCGCTGGCGGAAGACGCGTAGTTGATGGGCATGACACAAATCAACTGTTGAGGACCCCAGTCGGCCTGGTCAAGGCGACACCATACCACCGTGCGCTCACGCCATGATTGCCGCAGCAAGCTCTGCGAAATTTGGAACCGACCGGGAAAGCCCGAAAACCGCTGCGATGCTTGCGGCACCATCCGCTTGGATTTTTCGTCGCAGAGAAATAAAGCGGCTCCAGCCACCCCTGGAGCTTGGCCTTCAAGGCTAGCGATCAGACCACGCGTGGCCGAACGCAGATCCTGCGCCTCACTCACTATTCGAAAAGAGCGCAGGATAAAATCATGATCCTCACGGTTCAGGTCGACCGGCAGGGTGTTGATTTTAGTATGGGTGCCGATCATAAGTGCCTCTACATATTTTTAATGAGGATACTGGATTGTAGGTGTTGGAGAAGGACCGCCATAAATGTCTGGCGCAGCCCAAGGTGCGTCGGATCGTTTCGCCGCATCGCTTTCACTAAGTCATTGCGCGAGATCATATGAACCTTGCAGGCTTTGGCGGCTGTCACCCGCACATGTGATTTCAGTCGCATCACCGCCCAGAACTGACCGAAGCTCACTTTAGCGCCGATGTGATCAACAGGAGGCTGACCCTGGCCACGGTCTTTATAGATCGCAAGGTTACCGTCCAAGACCGTGTACAGACCTGGTGGCTCATCATCAAAATCGACGATCACCTCACCTTCCGCACAATCGATGATCTGCCCGAGTTGCCACAATTTGTCGCGGTCGGTGCGAGTGAAATGCTGGAAGAAATCCGCTACGTCGAGCTTGCCACCAGCCAAGGGTGCTACCATCGTCGGTGCATCGAGCCAAGAGGGGCGGTATTCACCGTCGTCGCCCAAGTCCAAAGCACCATCCATCATGACCACGCCGGGATTGGTCATAAATGATGTGTCCGCCGGGGCCTGCACCACTTGCTTGGCCACCTCAATAGGTTGAGGTGGTTGCACCGTGGGGGCGACTTGCTGTGCCGTGGCCGCAGTCAGCTGCGAGGTGGGAAAGCGCTGGCCAATGGCTGCTGCGGCGTCTGCGGGTGTTAGCTTCGTAGATCTCATCTCGGGTTGCACCGCGGCAACGTCCTTGAGTCCACCTTGATGATGCGCCACGGTGCTGTCGCCTGCTGTGATCTTGTCCAGCACCTCGCGGTCCGCATTGGTCAATTTGCTCTGGATGCTGTCCTCTCGTTCATATAGGCGCCACTGCTTTAGTACGGCCGCGGCATTATCGATCTCGCCTAGAAGGCCGTAAAACCGAAAGGCGCCACCCATGTCTCCGGCCTTGATACAGCACTGTGCTGCGTCAGATAGGGCGCCAGCTCTGGCATAATAATCAGCGGCCGTGGCGAAATCGCGGCCACCGACGCAGCTCTGCGCGGCCTTCTGCCAAAGGCCAGCTTGGCCGAAGCAAAACGCGGCGCGTTCCCACTGCGACGCCTGCGCGTAGATCTGACCAGCGCGCTCAGGGAGGTTATGGTGCAGCATGATTTTTGCAGCCTGTTCGACCAAGCCAAAATGCAACAGGATCGCTGCGGCCTCGTCATGGAGGCCCCGGATCCAGAACAGTTTGGCCGCTTCGACGACCTTAGCTTCGCCGGGCTGCCCCCGTAACAGCCGCCGCGCGTGTGCGTAGGTTCGCCGCAGGGAGGGCTCGACGGTAAGCATCTGGACCAGCGAGGCCACCAGGGGAACCTGCTCCCATGGCCGACTAGGTGCAAAATTCTTACCTGCCATGAGCGCTGCCGCAAGATGGCGAGCCAGCGGCTGAAGGCTCGCTTGGGTCTCTACGGTTGAGGGCGTCGAAGGTTGCATAGAATGGTCCTCTATAAGCTCACCAAGAAGTCATCGGAACAATCCGGCCACAACCTTAGGGAAATTTGCAGAGAACTTTTCTTGCTAGGTATCTGCTTGGACTTGCAGAGGAATCGACTTTATCTAAAGTCCCAAGCGCAGCGCCGGGGCGGCCTGCGGGGGGTTGAATTAGCGGGCAATCACCGGGGAATAGGTCTATGATCAAACGGCTGATGCAAGCTCAACCTAAGGAGATGGCGATGGGTGACAAGAGTCCTAAGGACAAGCAAAAGGCAGAAAAGAAAAAGGTCGACGACAAGGCAAATGCCGCTAAGGCAGCTCAAGCCAGCAAAGATGCCAAGGCAGCGAATGCGGGCAAAGCGGGCAAAAAGTAAGACCTGCGGAGCGACTTCCCGGTCGCTCCGCACCCTAGCGCTGACAAGCTTTTAGCTCTACGCCCGGTCGCCCTTACGAATCCCGCGCATATTTGCTGGCAGGATCTTCTTACGCAAGCGGATTGTCTTAGGCGTCACTTCAATCCACTCATCATCGTCGATCCACTCGATGCACTTCTCTAGGCTCATCTTCTTGATACCGTAGAGGTTGGTGATGCCATCGGAACCAGTGGTGCGCATGTTGGTGAGTTTTTTCGGCTTGATCGGATTGACATTGAGGTCGTTATCCTTGGCACACTCACCGATGATCATGCCCTCATAGACCTCGATACCCTCACCGATAAACAACACGCCGCGCTCTTGCACTGAGGCCAAGGCGTATTCCGTCGTCTTACCGACCCGGTCGGCGATCAAACTGCCATTTTGGCGGTGGAAGATGGTCCCAGCATGCGGCTTATATCCGGCAGATTCCGAACTGATCAAACCCGAGCCCCGGGTGGCAGTCTTGTACATCGAGTTGGTGCCAAGCATGCCGCGAGTCGGAATCTCAAAGGTCAAGCGCACGCGCTTCTCGTCGGTGCTTGCCGCCGAGGTCTCGTCGTAGGACAGCAGTGAGCCTTTGCGCTGCTGATACATCTTGGTCACTTCACCGGCACACGACTCTGGAAGGTCCAAGGTCATCTTCTCGACTGGCTCGAGCTTGACGCCATTTTCGCTTCGCATCAGCACCGAAGGACGCCCAACCATAAACTCATGGCCCTCGCGGCGCATCTTCTCAATCAGAATACCAAACTGCAATTCACCGCGCCCAAGCATATAGAACTGGTCCGGTACCTCGGTATCTTCTAGGCGTAGTGAGACGTTACTACGGATTTCATTGAGCAGGCGCTGGCGCAATTCCCGCGACTGGATCGCCTTGCCTTCGCGGCCGGAGTTGGGCGTGGTGTTGATCGAAAAGATCATCCGCATCGTCGGCTCTTCGACGCTGATCCGTTTCAGCGCGACACCGTTCAGGCCGCTGATGGTGTCACCGATCTCGAGGATTTCGCAGCCTGCGATCAAGCCGATATCCCCAGCTTTGATCTCATCGACCTCGACCTGCTTCATTCCCTCGTAGCTAAGAATGCGCGAGACCTGGAATTTTTGCACTGAGGCCTCGCCCTTCTCAGTGATGCCGTGGCGCAGCAGCTCTTGGCCTTTGCGCACGCCGCCTGCGGCAATGCGACCTAAGGCAAGATTACCCAGATAATCCGAGTAGGCGATGTTAGATACCAGTAGTTGCATCTCGCCATCAGCGGTGGCGGTGGGCTCTGGAATGTCGAGGATCTTGTCGAATAGGGGTTTTAGCGTACGCACCCCGCCGCCTTCAAGAAAGGTCGGGATGGCGCTCTGATCATCGGTGCACCAGCCTTGGCGAGCGCAGGCATAGATGATCGGAAAGTCGCACTGGTCGTCGGAAGCACCAAGTTCGACGAACAGGTCAAAGGCCTTATCGACGCACTCGGCAACCATGCTGCTACCGACGGCCTCGGGCCGATCGACTTTATTGATGCACAGGACGATTTTCAGATTTTTCTCGATCGCCTTTTGCAAGACGAACCTGGTCTGCGGCAACGGACCTTCAACAGCATCAACGAGCAAAATAGCGCCGTCGACCATGTCCATGATGCGCTCAACTTCACCGCCAAAATCGGCGTGACCTGGGGTGTCAACGACGTTGACCTTCACCTTACCGAGCATAAACGAGGCGTTCTTTGCCGAAATCGTGATACCGCGCTCGCGTTCCTGAGAGTCGGAGTCCATCATCCGATCAGCCGTCGTCTCATGCGCCTGAAAGGTGCCGGCCTGTTTCAGTAGGAAGTCGACCAGCGTGGTTTTACCGTGGTCAACGTGCGCGATGATGCAGATGTTGCGAAGATTGGTCGACATAGATTCCCTGTTTATTCGCGGAACTTCCGCAGGCTTAACCTAGGTTATGAGGCGGAGATTAAAATACCGCAACCGGCTAATTTTTATCTTTATAGTTCCGGATTGAGGACGGCAGTATAGAAAAATCGAGTGGGCCGAAACTTATACCAGAAGGCCCCTACAATACAAGAACTAAAGCTGGCTGGCCCCATACCCCCCTTACAGCCCGACGTGGGCCACCCCTTCAGCGGTGATTCCAGCGACGACAACCACCTCATCAAAGGAGCGAACCTTGACGGCGTATCGGTCCAGCACGATCTCGATCAGCTCCAGGTGGCGGTAGCGAAGCAGCGCCGCTGCGGCTTGTGGACTGATGAGGACACCATTTTTGCCTATCATCTCTTGAATCTGCGCATTTTTCGTCAACTCCTCCATGCGTGCCACCAGGTTCACCTGGGGGCCGATCACGGTATAGTCGATGCAAGAGTCGGAGGACAGGTTGCCGACCACGACGTCTCCATAATGGATCGCAATACCGAAGTTTAGATGCTCGGCAGCGGCATCGCTGCGCTTGCGGTTTTGCGTTTGCGTCTCTCGCACCAAGGTCGCGGCTAGTTCGAGGGCCAGATCCGCCGTACTGACACCTGGCCGTGCCGCCTCTTCCTCAATGAACAAGAAGATACAGTCACCGATGAGCTTAACCTGGGCAATTTTTTGGGCAGCATCGACGACGTTGCGGAAGTAGGTTTGCAACAACCGCACCATCCCCTCCGGAGACATGGTTGCCGACACCTTCGAATAGCCACGGATGTCCGCTTGCAGCAAAGCGGCCTTGGTCGGCCTAGGCGTCAGTACGGTGCGGAGGTTTTCCTCCATGGTCCGATCATCGGAGAACTTCGCCACGATGACTTTACTGAGAAAGCGCCCCATGATTTCGCCGCGGGTTTTCTCCCGCAGGATCCGGTAATCGAGAATCTTTTGGTCGACCAAGCGTTTGATGCGGCGCCAGTGCTGCGAGGTCTCAAACACCAGGATATCGAGCAGATGGGTCATGCTCTCAGTGTCGTGGGAGTAGGTGCTAAGGCCGATGTTTAGCATCCCGAGCCTGCCCTGATCGGCCAAGATCGGCAGCGCCAAACGCACCCGATGTGCGGCAAACGGCAGCAGCTTGCGCCCGGTTCGCCGGATGTTTTGCGTGAGCATCGTCGCCACCGGCAGCAGGGTCGCTGGCGGCGGGGCATGATCCTGCAGGTCGAGCAACCGCAGTGCCGCGGCGGGATCTGTCGACGCGGCATAAAGTTCACGGTCGAAGTCGCCAAAGGCCAACTCGCAGCCATCGATCTCAGCGGTGCAGACCTGCCTTGCCAACGACTCTAGCTCAAGCAAATTGTTGCAGCCCGACAACGCTTGGCGCAGCTGACCGCTAAATCGCACCTGCCGCCGAATGCTATGGTAACGCAAGAATGCATACAGGACTGCGGTCCCAGTGAAGGACCAAAGCATGGACACCATGGCCTGGATGGGAATCTGATAATCGCCCGCGCCCAGACGGATACCGCTAAACCCAAGCAGTAAAACCAGGGTGATCAGCGGCAGCGCGACGGTCCAGCCCGGAGGCACCAGCTGCGCCAAGATCAACAACACTAAGCCAAGGGCAAGGGGCAAAGCCGCCATCCAGGGATTGATCCGTAGCGGCTCACGATGCACGGTCGTGCCCGCCACCAGGCCGTCCAGGAGGCGGGCCGCAAGGGCAGACTCCTCGACGATGCCGTCATCTCCCGGATGCAACTTGCCGTGGCGAGCCTTGCCGGGGCCGCGGTAGCCTTTCATCTCGGATCCTGCAAGCACAACGACCTTACCGCGCAGATCGGGTACCTTTGCCGAGGTCAGCAGATCAAGTAGCGACAAGCGTTCGATGTGACGGCGCTCCATATAGGTGTTGGTCAGGATCGCTGGATGCGCCATGCATTCCTTGTAGGCAACGCGCATCGCACCGGGTAGAGGGAACGGCGGCGTCTCGTTGCGGCGTGGCCAGCCAGCACCGGTCGCGGTGACAATTTTCAACCGATTGGCAAAGGCAGCAGCCCAGACCAGCGACGACAGCACGACGAACTCACCGCGCTGCTGCTGGTCGGTCAGGTACATCTGCATGCACAGCACCATCGGCTCTAAACCAAAACGAGTGCCGTAACCAAAGGTGGTCTGGCCCTCGACAAAGCGCACATCCTCGGCCAGCTGGAGTGGCAACCGCGGTAAGTCAGTAGGCGCAGTACCCGACTTGGACAAGGTGATCCGCGGCATTAGCAGCTCTTCTTGTTTAGCCTCAAGCTCACTTCCAGGCTTGATCACCAGTCCGGTGCCAATATAGCGACCGTAGTCTTTGATAGCCACGGCCAGCGCATGATCGGCCGCGGCCCTTGCGGCTTTAAGGCGCGGCTCGAGAGTCCCCGGACTCAAGGCTTGCAAGCGCAACAGAGACAGCACCCATGGCTGCCCGCTCGCCTTCAACTTTGCCAAGGCCGTGACGTAATGCTGCCTGTCGAGTGGCCAGCCCAAGGCCTCGGTGGTGCGCTGATCGATTTCGATCACCGCAATCCGTGACGGACTCAGCTTGACCAGCCCTTGCCACCGAAGCAGTCCGGCATAAACCTCTTCGCTCAGCTCCTCCCAGGTGTCCCAAGGCACCAACGGCCAAACGGACTGACAGAGCAAGGGCGGCACCAGCATCGTGGCGATCAACGCAAGGGCATACCAGGACAATTTAAGATGTGGGGTCACAACTTACTCCAGCTCGCGGGGGACGTCAGCGCATTCAAAAAGATGGCCCTGCTATCATACCTCTTCGAGGGCGAAGCGATATCCGCCGCCCTCAAAGCCAACAACTATCTGTAATATATATAAAATATACAAAGATGCGGTCCGCGCTCAAGTTTTGACCCGAATCTACCGATATAGAGGCGTGGCCCTGGTCGTGGGTTCGAGGATTTAGCTGGATTCGGGAGCGGAGATCATCATGAACCAAATTCAGTGTCTATGGGTGCCCCTCGTTGCTGTCCTGAGTCTTGGACTTAGCTCCTGCACTGGCAGCAGCCCGAAAGCCATTCAAGTCGATAAACAGCAAGTCGCTAATGGCAACACCGGTGACTCAGCCGACGGCAAAGACGGCTACGACCCCAGTGCCAAGACCCCCTATCGCAGCAGCGATAGTGACCCAAGGGACCGTAGCGGAGCCCCCACCGGCAGTGGTGATGGATCACCGAGCGACGGCACCAAGACTACTGATAATCATAAGGGAAGCCCGGCTGTCGACCCTGGCGCACCAGCCCGCAAAGATAGTGCAACTGGTCTAGGTGCCGGCAGCGTCCCTGGGCAGAGTGGCAGCGCGGTGACGCTGGATGCCGCTAAGGCCAAGGACTTGATTGGCACCTGGAGCGGCACAACCGACACGGTACAAAGCTCATCCAGGTGGCTGATCAATCCAGCCCCCAATTCCCCGGTCGATAACTCAAAGGGCACGACAGCCGATGCATCTACTACCCAGGGAGCCACGAATGCCCATGGAACCTAAAGCCAACGATCGCAAGACCAGAGGACTGGTTGCAGCGCGTTACCTGATGATTTTGGGCACGATAATAGCCCAAGTGGGATGCCTGCCCAATCCAAATGCTGCATCGCTGTACAGCGCTGGTGACGGCAACTCCGTCCCGATCCATCTTTCGCTGGCGCAGGTGCCCGGCGCCACCGCCGACCAAGTGAATCTACTCTTCGCCACCAAGTCATCTAATACGTCGATCGGCTATTGCACGACCGGCACACGCGCCGACTGTAAACTAGGGGGCCCATTCTACCATCCCGCGACACTGATCTTAGACGACGCAACGACCAAGTTTTACAACGTACCAAGTCCAATCACCCTCAGT
>JAPLFX010000227.1 GCA_026390445.1 Pseudomonadota bacterium | reverse complement strand
GGGTCGGAAGCGAGCCCATGAGATCACAAAGCTCCCCGAGATCAGGAAGGTGGCTCGCCGTGTGGAAGGTTTATCATATTCAAACAGGACGTATCGTTAAGGCCGGTTTTGACTCCGATGAGCAGGCCAAGGATTGGCTTGAGCGGCGCAAGGACCTGCCCGACGATGAGCACGATACCGACGAAATGGACGACGAAGAGGAAGAAGACTACCTCGAGAACGAAGCCGACGAGGAAGAAGAGGACGAAGAGGCCTTTGAGGCCGATGACGAGGATCGCGAGATCCCGTTTGCAGCCTCAGACCTTGGGGTCGACGCCGAGGATGTCGATGTCGATGACGACGATGCCGGCGACGAAGAAGACGAAGTCGATGACGACGAGGATCATGACGATGACCACGGCGGGGATGATGACGACGACGATGACGAGTAAGCATGCGCTTTCAAGTCCTCGTTGACCGTAGTGAGCGTGTGAACAAATGCACGATCCTGCCTCTGGCTGGTCATAAAGACCTCGATATCGTCCGCTATAACCGCGGCCAGCCGCTAGCTGCCTTGACCGGGCAGCTATTGCTCCATCCCGAGGGTCTGTCCCTGGATGCCTGGCGTGGCGGCACGGACCAGGGCCCGGCCGTGGTGAGCCTGTCGGCCGTCGACTGCACCTGGAAGCGCTTACATACGGTGCTGAGCTTTATAGCCAAACCGTTGCCGACCCTGGTCGGCATCCCGCAGGGTTTTGTCACGGCCTACCCGCGCCGCAACAAACTGGATAGGGACCCAGACTCTGGCCTGGCGACGATCGAAGCGGTCTTCATCGCCGCAGCCATGCTGGGGCACTGGGACCTCACGCTGCTGTCGCGCTACGCCTTTGCGCCAGAGTTCCTGCGGCTGAATAAATCGACCTTTGAGCATTATAAGGCGGCGCCAGCGCTGTGGCCTTTTGCCATTAACTAATGCTTCGGCTATAGTTTGGCTCTAAGGCGTTCTATTTTTATGAGGTGGTGGCACCATGCGCAAATGCGCCCTGCGGCTGTTGTTGATTGGATTGGGACTGGGCTGGTTCGTGGTGGCTCCGCAGTTTGCAGCGGCACCTTCGGCTCTGGCCGCGGCGGCGGGCGAGGTGACCACCCTTGAGCCGGCCACCGGAGGGGCTGCCGGAGCGGCTCCGGCAACGGCACAGGCGACCACCGAAGTGGATTTTGGTGGTCCGGGGATCTTTACCCGTGCCATGCAGGGTGGGTGGGTCGTCTTTATCTGCTTGCTCATCCTGGTCTCGATGTCCGTCGTGACCTGGGCGGTGATCATCGCCAAGTATTTTTACCTGCTGCGTATCGGCAGAACGGGTGAGCACTTCGTGAAGAGCTTTTGGGACTCGCGCTCGCTCAATGACCTTAATGGGCGGCTGGCGGATCACCCGTATAGCCCAGTGCGCGAGGTCTTTCGTAGCGGTTATGCCGAGTTGGTCCGAGGCAGTCAGCTGCGCGATCTGGTGACCAGTGCCGATCTGGCCGTGCATGCCGCGCTCGACAATATGAATCGCTCGCTGGGCAAGGCCAAGGCGATGGAACGGCGGCGCATGGAGCGCTTTATGTCGATCCTGTCGATCAGTGCGTCGGCTTGTCCCTTTATCGGACTGTTTGGCACGGTGTGGGGCATCATGGGGTCGTTTGAAGGCATCGCCCGGTCTGGTAGTGCGAGCCTCGCGGCAGTGGCTCCGGGTATTTCCGTGGCGCTGATCTCGACGGCTTTTGGCTTGGCGGCGGCGATTCCCGCCGTTGTCGGCTACAATTTGTTTGCTGCGAAGATGCGCCACCTGATGGCCACCATCGACGGGTTTTCTGCGGATTTCCTCAATATCGTCGAGCGCTATCTGGTCTCGGATAAATCCAAGTCGGCACCGGTCGCCGGCGCTTCAGCGGGACCGCAGTCGCCACTCGCCGAGCGGCTTTAATCACCAACGAGGATACGGGCCATGGCTTTCGGCAAGGTCGGTCAAGGCAAGAGTGAAGACTACGAAGAGATGGCGGAGATCAACATCATTCCCCTCGTGGACGTGATGCTGGTCCTGTTGATTATCTTTATGGTCACCGCGCCGCTGAGCATTGGCGGGATCAAGGTCGAGTTGCCGCTGAGCAAAGCCCGCGGCGGTGTGGTCGACGAGGATCGAGTCGTGCTGTCGGTAGATAAGTCGGGCGGCTTTTTTCTCGACAAGCAACAGATCGCCCAAGCGGCGCTGGAGGCTAAGTTCCGCGCGATTTATGCGTTTAGACAGAAAAAGGAGCTCTATATCCGGGCCGACACCGCCGTCGCTTACGGCAAAGTGGTGTTTGCCATGAGCGCGGCCAAGTTGGCCGGTGTCACCAAATTGGCGATGCTGACCAACGCCTCAGCACCGGCGCCGCAGGAAGGCGCGCATCACTGATGGCAGAAAGCCCGAGCCAGTCCAAGCCCGCCAGCGTCGACTCGATCCTCGCCGCTAGTCGCACCGTCCTTCCTGGTGTGTCGCTGCGTGGGGCCAGCGAAGGGCGGATGTTTTGGACCTTTGTCGGTGTGTCGATCGCCGTGCATACGCTGGTGTTCTTTGTCAGCACCCTGCATTGGCTGCGCAGTCCCCTGCCGATGAAGGACGAATGGGCCATGGACGCCGATGTCGTCAGTGACCTGGATGCGCCGATGCCGAACAAAACCGCCTTGCCTGAGGCGGTGATCAAGGCAGAGGCGAAGGTCCCGGTCCAGCTGTTGCCACAGTTACCGGAGAAGTTTTCCGTCAAGGAACCGACCAAGGCCGATGAGGCCATCGCCGACGCCAAGGCACCAGAGCCGCCCAAGGAGCTCAAGGTGGCGGAGCAGCCGAAGCCGGCCGAAGATCTGAAGATCAAGACCGAGAACACTGTTGATAATCAGATGGACCAGGCTGAGATCCTCAAGCGTGCGGCGCTCGAGAAGTTGCGTAAGAACGATAAGCTGGCAAAAACCGCCGAGGCCCCGGAAAAGAACCAGCTAGCGAAGATCGCCGAGGCGCTGGATAAGAACCCCAACGCGGCCGTGGCGACCGGTGGTGCCGCTCATGGTTCATTTAAATCCTACGGAGCGCTGGTAAAAACCGTCGTCTCGCGTAATTATACGGTGCCTGAAGCCTACCAGCTGAAGGGGGCTAGTCTGCGCGTGGTGTTTCGCATCACGATCTCCGAGCGCGGCGATCTGATGGACCTGGTGGTGAAGCAGCCATCGGGAGATCCAGTGTTTGACGATCTGAGTATGCAGGCAGTGCGGGCGTCCGTGCCGCTGCCAAAGCCGCCGGCGGGGTTGGCCGGTGAGCCGTTTGAATTAAGCTTTACGCCTTAGGGCGGTGCGTGACACGGGAGGTTGAACGATGCGTTCTATGGGTTCCAGGCGGTGCGGTCTGGGTCTGATGGTATGGTCCCTGACGGCATCGTCCCTGTGGTTTGGTTTGACAGTCGGTGCGACGCGAGCAGCGGCCGAGCCTGCCGTCGCCGTTGCGCCGTTGATCGTCAATATCGACAATCCAGCGTTTCGTAAGCTGGTGACGGCGGTACCGGATTTCCCTGGCCCGACCGCTGCTGTCGATGCCGAGCTCACGCGTTGGGGCAGCGAAGGTGCCGCTGAGTTGACGCGTTTACTCGCCTATTCAGGCCTGTTTAATCCGATGGCCGCCGCCGGCTATCAGGATCTGTTGGCGAAGGCTAGGGCTGGCACGCCAGGTGCCCAGGGGCTGGAAGGAATCGATCTGGCTGCCTGGAAGACCATCGGCGTCGAGTCACTGACCGTCGGCGATCTGGTGCGCGAGGGACCGACCTTGACCATTGCCTTGCGCACCGTGGACATTCGCCAAGGCAAGGTCCTGGTCGGCAAAAAGTACTCCAAGGTGGCACCTAGCGATATCAAGCGGGTCATGGCCAAGTATGCCGACCGCATCCTCGAAGCTTACACCGGCAAGCCGGGGATTTTTTCCTCGAAGTTGCTGTTTGTCGGCAAGCAGACGGCCACCTCGGCCAAGCAGGTCTACCTCGCTGACTTTGATGGCAGCAACGCCACACCGATCACCTCAGCCAAGTCGCCGCATATCTCGCCAAACTTCAGCCACGATGGTCGCTTTGTGACCTACACCTCGTTTGAAGATGGCAACCCCGACCTGTTTGTTTATGAGATTGCCACCGGTGTAAAGCGCAAGTTATCGGGGCGCAAAGGCCTCAATAGCGGCAGTGCCTGGGCGATGAATAATAAAATCGTCGCGTTTACCGGCTCGGTCGATGGTGATGCCGACATCTACTATATCAAAGCCGATGGGACGCAGAGTAAACCGCTGATTCGTGGGCCTGGCCTCGATGTGGACTCGGCCTTTTCTCCTGATGGCAAATGGCTAGCCTTTGTCTCCGGGCGCTTTGGCAACCCGCATATCTTTCGCGCCGAGTTAAAATGGACCGGTGATACCGAGGTGCGCGTCGTCAGCGACAAACGCCTAACCTATGCGGGGTGGTGGAACGCCAGCCCGGCCTGGTCGCCAGCGTCCGATAAGATCGCCTTTGCCGGCTTTGACAAGGACATCGATCGCTTCGATTTATTTATGATGAATCCGGATGGTACCGGCTTAGAACGCTTGACGATTCGTTCCGGTGATAACGAGCATCCCAGTTGGTCGCCCAATGGCCAGCTGCTGATCTTTGAATCGAGTCGGACACCGAGTCGCGGCGATATCAAAGGCGTTCGCCATCTTTACGTGATGAACCGCGACGGCAGTGCGCAAAGGCCGCTCAATACCGGTCTATTTCATGTCGAATCGCCGGTCTGGGGGCCACAAGCGGTCGAGTGAGGTCGCCTAGGTAAGAGGTGCCGGTGGCCTTTGTTGGTACGTGGGGTTGATGATGAACGATAGAGAGAACACTTGGACCGCAGCCACGGCTCGCTCCCCACTATGGATGGTGACACAGGAACCGCTGCTCAATGAATTTGTCGGTTCCCTCACCGCGCTGCTGCAGCAGCTGCGGGCTCCAACCGGAGAGCGCGAGCACCGCTTGGAGTTTTCTCGCCAGCAGCTCGCCGATGTGCGCCAGGCCTTTAGCTCGATGATCGTGCGCGGCGAGGAAGCCCTGCACCAACTGTGCGAGCTTTTTTGCCGCCAGTTTTTTACCGGCTACCAACTTAGCAGCGTCGTGATCGGCGAGATCGACGCGACGAAAGAGCGCTTTGTCCTGAGCCAGGGACTGTCGCCAAAAGACCTCTATTCAACGTCTGATATCGATCTTGGCACGCGCCAATTGGCGAAGCTGCGCTTTATCGATCGCGGTGTTTGGAGCAATGCAAGCCTGGTGGCAAACTATGTCGAGTATCAGCCGACGGAATCCAATGCGCTGCACATCCACAAACTGATCAGCCGTATCAAGGCCGAGGAAGAAATCTGGAACAAGGTCGTCGACGAGATCTTCGACCTCGACGGCCTGGTGCGGCGCGATAAGCAAATGAGTCATCTGAGCTGGTTCGTCAAAGATGTCTTTGGCATTAAAATCGTCGTCGATGGCAAGGCCGACGTCGCTGCCATGCATCGCGTTCTCGTCGAAACCAGGTGGGAAGAGGCCCTGATCACCGGCCTCGGCCTACAGCCCTCGCCTGATGTGCTACGCCTTGAACACCTGGAAACCAAGGACTACAGTGGCGGAGATGGGCGCAAATCCAGCGGCTGGTCGGCGATCAAGTCGGTTGTGCGTTGGGGTGGCAAGACCTTTGAGATTCAGACGCAGTCGCTGCGTAACTACTTTAGCGAGCAAGAGTTCTTGACGCAGGAAAGCCACGCCGGCTTCAAGTCAAAACGCGAGGCCTTGCGCGATGAGATTGCGCGTCAAGAGCCGTTGTTTGGCTTTTACCGGGCACTGCTGAAGTGGTTGTTTATCGGTGATGGGTCCGTCGAGTCGGCGCCGCAGTATCCGGGCGTGAAGGTGCGCCTAAAGTGACTCGGACAGTGTCGGTAACATCCCGTTTTAATTCTGAAATTGATAGCTAAGTGGGGTGAGCCTCAAGAATTGGGGCGGTCGTGCCGATGGGTTACCCATGAGCTACTCCAAGGACGAGCAAAACTTTGCGGCTGGATGGACGGGAAGGCGGATTAGGGCCTTTCTGGTCGTGTCCTATGTGATTGTGATCTTGACTCATGTTTGTTCGTTAGTGGTAGTGCCCATGCTGGTGGTCGCACCTGTCGATCGTATCCTGTCTTGGTATCACGCCTGTCTTTTGGCATTGGCGTTGGTTGGTGCGTGTTTGCGGCGACGGCCAAACATCCACCTAGGCGTGATGTGTTGGGTCTTAGCGCTGTCGGCGATTTATTATATCGGCCTGCTTTACTTTGCGGTGCATGTGTACAACAGTGATCGCAATATCTTACTCGCGTCGGCCGGTAGCATTGTTTACTCTGTGTTTGGCATTCTGACGTACCCTGGTCGACTGTCGCATTTGCTGATGCTGACGCCGATTCTGGCCGCCTCCGCCATCGTGGCCATGGTCGGAACCCCCGGCGGAGGCGCATGGATCGTGATCTATCTCGTCGCGATCTCGTTGACCTTCGCCTTGCGTTCGACCGTGGCTTATGTGGGGAGACACGCAGCGATTCAGGAATATCGTTTTAGATTGTTCGTCGCGCCAGCCCATATTGCGCGCCAGGCAACCGGCGGTGCGGAGGAGCTAGCCAAGTTATTTAAGCCGCGGGAGACCTATAGCGTATGTTTATCGAGCGATTGGCGCGGCTACCAAGAGCTTAGCACTCATTGGTCACCGAGTGTGCTGGCGAGCACCATAGGTGACTACTACGACATGTGTCAGGAACTCTTGCGCCGGCACGTACCAGCCGGCAATTACTTCGCCGATTGGATTGCCGACGAGCTGTTTATCGTCTTTTATCCGGTGGAAACAGCTCAGGATGAAGGCCTGATCGATGTCGCGCTTGCCTTCGCGCATGACCTGATTCTAGCGAAGCACGCCTTTGCGGAAGCCCGACAGTTGCCTCTGGCGATCGATATCGGCGTGTCCTGCGGGACTGCTTTGCTGGGACTGATGGGGCCGAGCGACCATAAAAAGGCCACAGCACTAGGTCAAGTGCCTGGTCGTTCACGACGCTTGCAGAGCTCCGGCAAGTTGTTGCGGCAACAGCTTGGGCAACGAGACCGGGTCATCTTTGGCGAGGAGGTGCAGCGTGGTAGGCGCGAAAAAATCCCAGTAAACGTCTTTACGATCGCTGCGGGAAAGCGGATTCGCGATACTTTAGATCATCAGATTTATTATCTCGAGCCCAGCAGCAGCGGGCCTGAGTTCATAAAATCTGCCTAGTTTAGGACGCTAGCTCGACTGCTCTGCCGACCAAATACGGCCACCTCACCGGTAGCCAACGCGGTCCGATCTTGCCTACTTCCCACACATAATCGGACCGGGCGTGAGCCTTCGCCATGCGCTCTAAATTCCTTTTGGTATGGGTGCGCATGCAGGAGGCTAAGTGGTCCCATGCGATCATCAGTGGCAGCACTGGGATGAGATACGTCCACAGGAGCGTCGAGGCGTGTAGTGGGCGGATCCGAGGAGTGAGGAGGAGGACGAGGAATGGAGTGATAAAAAGCGCGGTCAGAATCGATAGCAGATCGCGGTCGGTCACCTCAAAAATCATCAATGCGCGGCGCGTCTTGACCGCATCGGCTAGCACATGATCGGCGACCTTCATGGGCAGGTGGTGGAAGCCGCAGATCATCATGCGAGCTCCGGTCAACTCACCGGGGACATGGCCGGCGTCGATCGGTCGCGGAAAGTAACGTAAGCCTTTATCTGGCGCTGCGTTGATGCGAGCCACATCGCTGGCATCAGGGAACAGGTCGGTCAGAGTGATGCCGACTTCGAGTCCGTGGCTGCGTAACAATTCATGGCGAAGACGTCTTGCTGGTCCACCACTGCCTGAACAAAGATCGACGACTTTGGTCTCGCCGGTGCGCCGCAGCAGAGTTGCCGCAACCGGCGCCCAAAACCTTGGGGAGCCGACAAAATCATGCATCGCGTCTAGGTAGGAGGTGATGCCGCGGCGAAGTCCGCTGGGTAGCCATGCCTGGTCGGAAAATTCAGGCCAATCGAGCCGCGCCATGTCTACTCCTGAAGATGAAAAATGCTGGATGTTGTTTCGGTGGAGTCAGGCGCGGTGCTTGCTGGCGCAGATTTGTTCTTAGTGTTGACCGAGCCGCCCCTGCATAAAGGCGCGAAGCAGGAAGAGCACGGCCGCCGCCTTTTCCTTTAGAATGATCGACCAGGCGCGAGGACGCCGGCGCGGGCGGTCCAAGGCGAATTCACCGACCGAAGCAGTGGCTAGCTCGGCGCAGCCTTCGACGTAGCTTGCATAGGTGCGCAGCGCCGCGGAACCTCGGTTGACGAGCTCGGCTACCGTCTCTGGGTGGCTTGCAATCAGGCGGCCTAAACTTCGTTTGTTTAAACGAGTGTGGCCAGCGTCAATGGCGACGTGCTCGGTCAGAAAGGACAGGCAGCGTACCACCTGCAGATCGAGCTGGCCGATCATGCGGCGAAACAACTTAGGTCCGTCGCCGGTGGATAGGCGTTCAATCTCGTACTCGACGGCGATCTGCGCATAAGGTGCCTGTTCGATCAGGTCGAGGTGCAGCTGGCGGTAGGCGTGGACGGCGGGAAGGGGCGCTTGGTCGCGGAAGCTTGAGCTGCTCATGGGCCTTTCAAAACGCTCGTTCCACCAGGCGACCAGGCTGTCGATGTCGCGATCCATCATCTCGTGGTGGCCTTCTTCGTGCCCGGCATGGTCCACCAGCATTTTCCCTAATACGGCATAACCTTTAGACTTTGCGGCCTCACCGGCGGCTCGGATCCAGACCGGTACATCTTTGGTCATGGCGACCCCCTGAGCCGAGTAATGCATGAGAAACATGGCACATGCCGAAGGTTCGACCCGTTTATAGAGAGTATTCATCCTCTGAGTGAACTCCCGTCTTGCGGGTTCCATAGCTGTCTCATAAGAATCAATGGTCAGAGGCTGATCAGAGGGAGGAGTAAGTTTGTTAGTCATGTAAATCCCTTATAGGTTAACAGCTATATTTATATTATATATACTAAAAATAATATTTTCAATAACTATATAAAAATAGTATAACTCTTTTGACACAGGGCGTTTCCTGTTCTGGTCATGCGAGGAGCCTCCATGCTTACCCGGTTGCGTCGACGTATCACGCGCAAGGTTCGCAAACACCTCTTTCGTGCGCCTCACGTCGTACGAGCCGAGATGTACCGCCGTATGGTGCGCCTCGATGACCTAGGTGCTGGCGGTGTCGTCGTTCGCGGCGCCCGAGGCGAAGCGGAGCATGCGGCTGCCTTTCGCCTGCTGCACGAGGCCTACGTCGAAGCCGGCTACATGACGCGC
>JAPLFX010000076.1 GCA_026390445.1 Pseudomonadota bacterium | reverse complement strand
AGGCTGCGTCACCATCGACCACAAGACCTATCCTCTGCCGCAGCCCTTTATCGTCTTTGCCGCGCAAAACCCCACCGAAAGCGTCGGCACCTACGAGCTTCCCGAGTCCCAACTCGACCGCTTTTCGGCCAAGCTCAAGATGGGCTATCCCAGCGAACAGCGCGAACTCGACATCCTGCGGGCCGCCGTCCGCGACCCGCTCGCCTCGGTGCCAGCCGGCGTCATGCAATTAGCCGAGTTAAAGCAGCTCCAAGACCTCGTCGAGACCGTTCACATCTCAGAACGCGTCGCCAGCTACGCCAAACGCCTGATCGACCAGTCGCGCACCTCGGGTGGCTTAAGAGTCGGCGTCTCGACCCGCGGCGGCGTCATCTGGATGCGTATGGCCCGCGCCTATGCTCTCTATCAGCAACGTGATTTTGTCACGCCCGATGACCTTCAGGCCCTAGCCGTCCCATGCCTAGCGCACCGTGTCGTGACCCAGCCGACGACGTCGGCGGAGGCCGCCATTGGCGATCTTCTTATCAAGGTGGATGTCCAGTAGCCCATGTACTACCCAAGCGTTAACCGCGGGCTGTCCTTTACCAAGCCTGGAATCTATTCATTTGGTTTAGTTCTAGCCGTCGGCCTGGTCGCCGTGTCGTCTGGGATCAACGGACTCTATGTTTTCTTAAGCGCTGGACTCGGCGGATTCATCGTCTCTGGGATGCTCTCTGAATTGGCCATTCGCAGCTGCTCAGTCGTGGCGATCACCGGCGCTCTAGTCGACGCCGACTCCCCCTTTGTCCTGACCTTTATGGTCGAAAACACCAGCAGCTGGTTTTCGGTCTTTGCCATGCGCAGCCTGTTTCTCACCGAACGGCCGCGGTTTCGCCTGATCTCTCGCGATCCGACAGCCGTCGGCACGACCTTGCTGACCCGGGTTCCCCCAGCGACCAGGGAGCTACGACCCGTCACCATCGCCGGCCTCCCACGCGGTATCCACCGCCGCCTGTTGACGCTTCAATCCACCACCTTTCCCTTCGGCATCCTCGACAAATTCAAACTCCTCGACCTCAGCACCGAACTCGTCGTCGCACCGCGCCTAGACGAGCAAGAGATCGCGCAGCAGCGTCGACTCCTCGCTAAGGAGCTCAGCCATATGGTCGCCGAGCAAGACTTCTACGCCCATAAAGCCTACAGCGGCCGCGAATCCCGCCGCGCCATCGACTGGAAAAAGAGCGCCAACCAGCCGATCTTGGAATGGGTCGTGCGCGACCTGCGCACCCCCGCTGGCAGCGCCGTCGTCTGGCTTGACCTACCGTGGGCCGTCCTAGCTGCCGCAACCACCGCCACCGACTACGAGTACCAGTTCATTCGCGCGAGAGCCGCCATGCACGTCCTAGAGGGCGCCAACATCAGCTTTGGCCTGGACTTTGGCGACGGCATGACCAGCGTCGGCAAGGACGCGAGCATGATGGCCTTAGCCCAACTCCCTAGCTTTCCCCAGCGCCACCAATCCTTACCCGCATCGCTACGAAACCAGCCGCCCCCAATCAAAGCGCGGCGTCTACAGGTGCTGGCATGAACCTTCCTCGCCTAAGTCTAGCCAACTTCAGCGTTGCGGCATTCTATCGCAGCACCTGGCAACTGCTCATTCTCCTAACCTGCATCCTTGCGCTCATGACCGAGGTCGTACGCCCTTGGGTCGGCCTACCCGCCTTTGCCGTCGCCTTCTTCCTCGTCACCTCGATCGGCCTAAACCTCGGTCCCAGACGTCGCCTACTCGCCGTGGCCGTCGGCACCTTGCTGTTGTGCTTAGCCGCCGAAGAGGCGGTGCGCATCCACCGACTCGAGGACTTTATCCAGGGCATGATCGAGATGATCAGCGGCGCCCTATCGCTCTTGCTGCTGCGCCCCCGCCTCACCCGCACCTACTGGCTCGCCATTCTCAACGTCGCCATCATCGGCGTCGGCGCCATCTCGCTGAGTAGCAGCCCCCTTGTTTACGCACTCTTTCTGCTGCTGACCGGTTGTATTCTCCTCAATATGAACGCCGCTCACCTCTACTTTCAACAAGACCAATCCCTGCATCTGCACGAACCCTTGCCACCAGGCTACATGACGCAGTTTCTACTCGTCATGCCCCTAGGCACTGTGTCCGCACTGCTCATCTTTCTCGCCTTTCCCCGCGTCCAAAGCTTCACCATGTCGCTCAGCCAAAACCTCACCGGACACCGCACCGGCTACTCTGGACTCGTCAACCTCAGCGGCGGCGGCGAACTCCAAGAATCACAAGCCCTAGCCTTCATGGTCGAAGCCGACGACCACGATTGGCTCGAAGCTAACACCAGCAGCCTGCTCTTTCGCGGCGACGCCCTCGACACCTTCGACGGTCGCAATTGGTCAAACAGCGTCTTCAGCTTTCGCAATGCCGCCAGCACCGACCTGCGTCTTGCCAAAGAGACCTCCCGTGACATTCACCTACTCACCATCCACCTCGAACCGTCCTCCGTACCGGCGATCTTTTACCCCGAAGTCCTCCTCGCCGTGACCCCCGTGCAACCCGCCTCGCTGCACCTCCTCGTCAACGGCAACGGCAGCCTAAGCCGCGACTCCTACAGCATGGACCGGATCACCTACGAAACCCGCACCGCCGCCGAGCTCAGCGACGCCGACCTTCCCACCACGCCCATCGCCGACGTCCGCCAGGAATTAGACGCGACGCCGCACCGCCCCGAGTCCCCAGGATCACTCACCGGACTCACCCCAGAAAGCCTACGCGCCAACCTCGAGGTACCCGCCGCCGTCCGCAATGCTCCTTACTTCACATCCTGGCTCGCCGAATTACACCTCGACCCCAAACAGGTCACCATCGCCGGCGCGCAACGACGACTCCTTCAGATCTTCAACAGCAAGTTCACCCCCACCCTCGCCAACTCCTTCCACTCCCAAGACAGCCTCGCCGCCTTTTTAGGTGAGCAACGCGAAGGACACTGTGAATACTTCGCCACCGCAGCAGCCCTCACCCTGCGCGCACTGGGCGTTCCCGCACGCGTCGTCGTCGGCTACCAAGGCGGAACCTTCAACCACTTAGTCGGCGGTCTAGAAGTCCGCGACGACGACGCCCACGCCTGGGTCGAAGCCTACGTCCCCGGCATCGGCTGGCACTCCTTCAACCCCACCCCACCCGTGCCGCGCGCCTCCGCCGCTAGCTTCACCGCCATGCTGCGACTCTACGCCAACGCTACAAGCTTCTGGCTGCGCCGCTACGTCGTCGACTACGATCAGTCGACCCAACGGTCGATCCTCCACAGCTTGCGTGAACTGGCCCCAAAGCGCGACTTGACTGCCGAGGTGAAGTGGCTGTGGTTTCAAAACTATGGCCGCTCCATCGGGCTTCTCGTTTGTGTGGGCGTGTTGTTTTGGTGGCTCGGACAGCTATGGCGGAGCCAGAGTCAGCCGTTGCAGCTGCCGAGGTATTACCGGAAGTTTTTGGCGAAGCAGCAGCGTGCGGGGCGGCCGAGGCGGGTGGGGGAGACGTTTGCGGCTTATCATCAGAGGGTGTTGGGGATTGGGGTGGGGGCAGGGGTGGATCGGGGGGTGGTGGAGGAGTTGGATCGGAGGTTGGAGCGGGATTTGTATGGGCGGCCTGAATGAGGGCAGTGGGGTGTGGGTGCGGCGGGGCGGAGGAAGAGGGCGGGATTCAGGCAAAAAGTTGGCATAACAGGTGTTTGGCTGGGATCTTACTTTTGTGCTTGCGTAGATTTTCCATTTAGATTAACCAGTTAGTCCTTATGGAGAGATGGCCGAGTGGCTGAAGGCGCACGCTTGGAAAGCGTGTTTAGGTTAATCCCTAACGTGGGTTCGAATCCCACTCTCTCCGCCATTTCAATGGGTTCCGCCAGAGCCTGAATCCCGCGTACTCACAGGCCAGTCAATGCGCGCGACGCGTGACAAGACCCACATTGTCGATGCGACTGGCAACCCATAGCAAGCCCCGCTCCGGCGTGCCCGTGTAGAGGCGCAGGCAAAGGCGACCGCACCCGTCCCCTACGCCACTTCATCCCACCGTATCAGTAGCGATGGCCAACGAAGGTCCTGAATCGTGCTGAAGAGGTAGCAGGCCTTTTCCTTCTTCCTGAGGACGAGGGAGAACTGAACTTGCTCCATAGGGTCACGCCCCAGGGTTTTGATGTTGCGGGTGAAAAGGTTCGTCCCATCGGGAGCTCTGCATGAGGGGTACCAGATCGAATCTGTGTCCGGATGAGCACGAACAAATTCCCATGAGGCCTGGTAGCCAGCCTTGCCTGAGATCGCCTTCCAGTTAGGATCCTTCTTCAGATCGAAAGCCTGGGGATCGGTGAAGCTGACACTAAACAGCGTTCTAGGTTCTGGTGTTTGGGTTGACGACGGGAGATGCAAGCGCTCGTATAGCCAGTGGTACGCGACCTCGTAGAAAGTCGTCGTCGGCTCCCTGGAGGCATAGCACGCTTTTGGATTCCCCTCTGGCGGTTTGAACCTAGCCGAATGCTGAGGAGGCGTCGGGGTATCGTAGCGAAAAGGAGTTTTGATCAAATAATGGTATTCGCCAGCAGGATAAGCAGGCTTGCCGCTATCTATGTAGCGTTCCAAGAACTCGTATTCCCGCTGCGTATCCGTAACGACTCGGGATTGCGATTCAGCTTCCAACCCAACCATCCGCCACACATCGACTGCTTTGCGAGTGATACTCAAGCCCCTAGTCCTCGGACATAGTCGACGTAGCGACGTACTTGGAATAGACCTTCAATAGATTTGATCGCGACGGCTAATGGAGCCTCTTCAAAGCTTGGGTGAGGCGTGGTTAACCAGGCTATTTGATCCTCCGTGGCGCGAAACATTCCGCCCAAGCTCCTATGGATCGCAAGAACCGTCTTTATTATTTCCACCTGTGGGCCAGCATCGGGAACTGTCCCCTTCTTACGCCACAGAGAGATAGTCGACTTATCGACGTGGAGCAGCTTTGCAAATTTCGCGTCGTTCATGCCCCAAAGCTTGCTTATGCGGAAGAGAGCCGTGCAAACGACCTGCTTGGCTTCTTCGCTACCTTCTTTGATCGATTTCTCGTGCGGATTGGATTTTAGCAGCGCCATGACCTGTCCTCCAGGTGAACCCTATCATAGGGCTTATCGGTTGATACTTCAACGAAATTGAGTTCTTTGAGAGAGATTCGACTCAAATAACTAAATTTATTGGATATCGTACAGTTGAATAATCACCCTAATCGGGTCACTTGGCGTCATATCGTCCGTTCTGCGCAAGCCGACAAAGCACACCTGCGCCGAAAGCTGAATACTGGCACCAGACGAGGGCCGTCGGCGCAGCAATCAAGCGTCCCAATCAAGAACTTCACGGAGCTACCGACGAAGCCAGGGCATTGTGAGGTCGACTGCGTCGCCCACTGCGGCGGCTCGATGTCGGGAACGTTTATAGGTCGGTCTTATTGATGAGGATAAGCGCACTCCGCATAGGGCTTGTCCCAAACCGCATCGTCACTCGGCTCCCGCAGGCCCGTCAACCTGACTCCCGGTTCGTCAAACTTAAGGCGTTACCGTTGTTTATGGCCGAAAGCCCGTGATTAAAAGCAAGACAGCTAAAGTTTTTATTCCATTATGCCGAATAGTGTATTATCATCCGCTTGATCGGGGATAGTAATGATCGAGAGTTTTGGCAATAAGGCAGCAAAAAACATCTGGGAATTCGATACATCGAAGGACTTTCCCGCTCATTTGCACGTAAGGGCCAAGGCGCTCCTCACGATTATGTACTCGACCAAAACATTGGCCGACTTGAAGCTCAAGGGATCCCCGCCAAATATCAAGCTCCATGCGCTGAAGGGCAACCGAAAAGGTAAATGGAGCATCAGTCTGGAGAACGGCAGCCCGTGGCGAATGACCTTCAGGTTCGACAAAGGTGACTTCAGCAATATCAAGATCGAAGATTATCACGACTAAAGAGGGAGTAAAGTGATGCCTGTAAACAACCCAAAGCCAATGCACCCTGGCAAAGTCCTCGCCCAAGTCTACATGGCTGAACTCAACCTTAACCAAAGCCAACTGGCGGAGAAGCTGGGATGTGCCCATCGCAAGATCAATGAGATCGTCAACGG
>JAPLFX010000204.1 GCA_026390445.1 Pseudomonadota bacterium | reverse complement strand
ACTCGCCACATACTCCGCCACCTTACCTAAATGCGCCAAGATATCCTTCGCCAAAACACCATGCTCGCCAACCTTCTCGGCCGCGATCTTCGCCGCCCAGCCGATCAGCGCTTGCGCCCGCAGCGCACTCGTCACCGCACTGACGCCAATCGCCCCGTGCGCTCCTGCCGCACCAGCAAATAAATCGCCGGAGCCGGCGCGAGCTAGCGCGATACTACCAGCATCACAGATGAACGACGGCATCTCCGGCGGTCCCGAAACTACAACCGGCGTCGCGCCTTTGTACATCAAGGTGACGCCGAGTGAGGCGGCAATGTCTTTCACGTGTGCCGCCGCCTTTGCGCTCAGCGGAGCTGGCAAGGACGTCGGTCCTAGTTTCGTCCATTCACCTGGGTGCGGTGTCAGCAGCCAGCGCTCAGGATCGATTTCTAACGCTTTAAGTAAGGCGAAGCTGCCGCTGGTGGCGGCTGCATCGAGAACGACGAGACCCTTGGTGTTGCTGGTGAACTCTGCTAGCTCCTCCATGACCTCGGGTGTGAGCGGATTCTCCATCATGCCCGGGCCGATGACCACGGCGCGGACTTTACGCTCTTGAAGAAACTTCGCCAAAGAAAGGCTGTTTAGTTGATCGCCACCTTGAAATAAGTCCTCAAAGACCAACTCGCGTGGAACATCGCCGCGTAGCGTCGCCAAGGCCGACTGCGGCATGGCCAGGCTGACCCAGCCGGCGCCGCAGCGCAAGGCACTCAGGCCAGCAAGGATTGGCGCCCCGGTTTTGCCGGCGCTGCCGCCGATGATCAAGACGTGGCCGCGGTCGTATTTGTGGGCGCTGCGCGGCAGCTCTTGCCATGGATTTGTCTCGATCAGCACGCCGCCGTCTGGCAGCATAAAGGCCGGGCGCGGTGGCGCGCCCTCGCCGCCTTCCAAACACTGCTCTAAGGCCTTGCCTGGGAATCCGACGGACAGGCAGATAACCTCGCCGCAGACATCACGCGCTGGTGCCAACACGAGAGCTGGTTTATTGCCGCCAAAGGTCAAGGTCACGGTCGCTTGAAGTGGCACGCGCTGCGATTCACCAAGGTCGATATCGAGCCCACTCGGCACGTCGAGGGCCACGACGGTGGCGCCTGGGATCGCTTGGGCTTCGCTCAGGGCCTGAAAAGCCGGTGCTTGCTGGTCGAGGACGCCGCCAAAGCCAATGCCATAGACACCGTCCAAGATCACCGGCTCGGCGCGGCGATAGTGGTTTAATGCGCCTTTTTTATAGATATCGGCGGTGAACCCCGAGGCTCGCAGGGTCTTTAACTGGGCCGCACAGAGTGGGCTTGGGGTGTCGTCACGGCCGCTGGGGATGAGGAAGACGTGCACCTCGGCGCCGGCTTCCGCCAGCCAGCGTGCCGCAACCAGGGCGTCACCCCCGTTGTTACCATAACCAGCGAGAACTAAGATCGGTGACTCGTCGACAAGGTCCGCGTTCATCAGCCAATCAGCGACGGATTTACCGGCGACCTCCATCAAAGTCGCGGCAGCGATTCCGAAGTCAGCACTGGTGGCTTGGTCGATCCGGCGCGCTAAGGCCCGGTCCCAGAGATAGTCGCCGACGATGGCCAGTGAGCTTTCAGCGCTCATGTGCGGGTGACCTTGCCGCCGGCTTTTTCGACGATTTTGACGATTTTTTCGGTGACTTCGCCTTTGAAAGCCTTGTGCGTGAAGGCGATCTTCTCGCTGCTCAAGGTGTACTCGAGCCCGCCTGAATGGGACTTCTCGGCAAAGCTGAGGACCGAAGTTCCGAGCTTGCTGATGGTCACGCTGAGGGTGCCAGGGACGACCTTGAATTCCAGGATCTCGGCGAGTGCCCGACCGCCGAGGGCGGAGGTGATGCTGGCGATGACTTTGTCGCGATCGGTTTCGGGAAAATGGATCCGCATCAATTAGCCTTTATAGGTAATATCGCCGGCTTCATGGGCGGCGCGTGTCAGTGCCTCGAATAGCCTTTTAATAATCAGCTCACCGCCTAGAAGCAAGGCGTTATCCAGGCGCCAGCTCAAGGTGCCAAAAGAATCGGCCTCTGGTGTGAAGCGATACAGCGGACGGGCTTTGCGCTCGAATCCAGTGACTGTGACCAAGGTCGTTTGCAGGTAAGGGGCGGAGAAGGCGACGGTGATCTGGCAGCGACCGAGCAGGAGCAGGAACCCGGCCTCGCCTTTGCCGCTGGCCTGGTGCTGCAAGGGTACGACGCTGATGCGCAGGCGCTGATTGGACAGCTCGGCGAGGACTTGGCTCGACTCTTCAGCCGCCTCCATCAGTTCGCCGAGCGAATCAGCCAGACGCCGCTCCAACTGGGCCGCCACCGCAGCCTGGTCGTTGACGATCCAGTGGCCATCCTGCCACCGTGCCGCTGCTAGATGCATCAACCATTCATGATCGGCCATCGCTGCTCATCTCCCTGCGTTTAGGCGTTAGAATGGGTTAGAAAGCCTTGGAAAGAGCTGTTTTTTTAAAATGCGAGGTTTACCGCGGCCCAGACACTAAACGATTCGACGTAGTCCGGGACCGACACAGCAAAGGAATCGGCGGCGTTAGGGTTTTTCTCCGACCACTTGGTGGTGGTCAGCAGCTCGCTAAGTCCGGCGGAGACATAGGGAATGGGAGCGATCTCGACGCTGCCTTTGCCAGTCAGGACGCGGCCGTCAGCGCTTACGGCAAGAAAAGACGGGACATGGCGAAAGATGTAGTTGCTCTGCTGCTGGTAGGAGCCGGTCAATTGGACCTTGAGTCCCAAGGGTAAACGCTGGGTGGCGCTTAGCTCTCCGGTCGCGGTGCGATCGGGACCGTCGAGGTCTTGGCCGCGGCCGGAGTAATCATAGATGTCCATGGCTAGTTTGGCCCCCAGCACGAGCTTAGGCATGATTTCCATATCGCCGCTGATACTGACGTTGTTGATCTCGGTGATGACCTGGCCGCTAGTGCCAAGGATCGCGCCTAAATGTCCCTCGATGCCGGCATTGCCCCACGGGTATTTGCCGCGCAGAGCGGCGTAGGCCTGGCGGTAGCCGATGCGCTGACCGCGCACGAAGTCGTAGTAGGTGAGGCTGTATTCGCCGCCCATCGCTACCCAAAGGGAAGAAGGTAGAGGCACTTCGCCCCATAGCTGGACGTCCGCCCGGCCCGACCTTGGCTGCTTCGAGCCCAGATCGCTGTTGAGCTGACGCGCCAGGCTCTGCCAGGTCTCGTCGGCGAGGAGGCGTTGTTCCGTCCCTTTGCTGCTGCGGTTTTCCGCGCCCAGCGTGAACTGCATGCCGACAGCCGACTGGCGGAGGACGCCTTGCGGGTCTTTTCCGGCCGCTAGCGGCAGCGGCAACAACACACCGTTGGTGAAATCAAAGCTCGCGACGGTGGCGTCGTAGCTCTTTTGCGTCACGCCGCTGGCGGTGACATTTTGATGATCGACCTCGAATTTAAGCAGAGCACTGTGGTCGACGTTTTGAAATCCCTGATGCTTAGGCGGCCCCTCAGTCAAAATGATCGTCGGGACGTCCTTGTCCTTGTGTGGTTTTGGCTTTTTAACGACCGTTGCATTCAGTGCATCCTTTTCCTGGACGCGTTCCTGCGACAGCGCGGCGCGCTCGTGCATCAAGCGCAGGGCTTGAACGTGCTTGATGTACATGGTGCGGCTCTTGGCCAGCTTATCGGGCAGTACCACCGCCTTGTCGAGCATGTCCTCGGCGAGGTCAAAGCGCTTGAGCTTGATGGCGCAGATGGCGCCGTAGTAGTTGGCTAAGTCGTATAGCGAATGGCCGGGCGGGACCCGCTGCATGCCGACCAGAGCGCCGTCCCAAGCTTTGATGGTGTAATACGACCAACCGTACTCATAGCTGGTCTCGGCGTCGAGATCCTGTTCCTTTGGGTTGATCTTGGCAAAGACCGCCTGGGCGTCCTTGATGCGCTCCAGCCGGTACAGGGACTTGGCCATCTGGATCTGCGCTGGCATGTGGCCCGGGTAACGGCGTAGGAGGGATTCGTAGACGCCCAGAGCGTCGGCGAATTTGCCCGCATCAAAGAGCGCCTGGCCCTGATCGAACATCGCCCGCACCCCCGGTTGCGGATGGGCTTTGCTCTTTGCGAGGCGCGGCTGGGCCGGCGCGGCGGCGCGCAGCGTCGGTGCTGCCAGGATGAAGCCGAGCAGCAGCCGGCCGATGATCGCCGTCGCTTGCCTCATCCGCAGTGGCCACCGGAGCTAAAGGGGAGATAGGTAAGCCCCGGCATCTGTCGGCTGATGATCTTGCAGACGGCATTTTTCAGCTCGTTGCTGGTGGTCTGAGGCGTGCTCTTGGCGATGGCTGCGAGCGTCACCTGCTCAAAGGCGCGGCCGATCGGTTGGCTCACCGCAGTGCCGCCCTCGTCAGGCCGCAGCTGGGCGACCTCTGCAACCAGCGCATCCATGAACGTCAGGGTCAAGCGGTAGCGGCCGTCGATCTCGTCTCTGCTGCCAGGCGCTAGCTGGCTGGTCGCGGCCATCAAGGTGGCGAACACCTGATTGGCCGTGTAGGCGATGACGGCGCCGGTTTGGTGGATGTCGGCGAAGGCCGGATCGATATCGGCATCAACGCCTAAAGAAGCTAGGCCAAGGAGCTTATTGAGTCGGGCCGTGGTCAAGATTTTCGGGTCGCTTTGGCCAAAGGTGGCCGAGCCGGGATCGCGGTCACGACCGATCCGCGGCAGGCCGATGATGGCTTGACCGTCGGCATTGCCAACATAGTAGCCGAGCAGGTCGGCGAAGCCCTCGGCCTCGGCCCCGGCCATTTGCGCTCTGGCGCTGCTGCCGTCGCCGCCGCTGGCCAAGGCGGACTCGTCGCTAAAGCCGTGGAGCAGTGGGTTCCAGGTCAGGCCGACATTGGTCAGGACCCGACCGTGCCTGGCGAAGTCGATATGGTGGCCGTACTCATGGCCGAGGACGAAGCTAGACTCCCAGTAAAAGCCCTCGTTGTGATCCTTCTCTGCGGCCTGGACGGGAAATACCGCAATCATTTGGGCATCGGGGAAGTAGGCGAGGTTATCGACGATAAAAGTCCGCGTCACCTGCTCCTTGCCGTCCTTGCCGGGGTGGATAAAGTCGGTGACGAAGGCTGGCATAATCGACAACGCGATCGGGGCCGGTGCTGGGGCCTGTGTGGCATCAGCCGCAGTGACCGCCAAGTAGCGGTCGCGGGCCGCCTGAATAAAATACAGGCTGGTCAAGCTGATCGACTCAACCGACTGTCGCTGGTAGGCGGCCTGGTCACGGCACAGGCGCAGGGGAGCTCCGGTGCGCACTGGTGCCCAACCCTTGTCGCCGCCGTTGCAGACAAAGCCTGTGGCTGGTCCACCCTGACAGCTGCGTTGGTAGGTGGCTCCTGCGACGGTCGTGGCGATGGCATCGCTGCTCAAGCTGTCGGCCGATGCGGTGCCGTGGTAGTCGACGTCGAGGGGCACGACATGGCTGCCTTGCCAGCTATAAATCTGCGCCTTAGTGATCGGCAGGGAGGTCGGGTTGAGGCTCAGCTGACAATCGCCATCGTCAAAGGCGTAGGTTGCGGGCGGACGGGGCGTCATCAGCGGCGGTGCGACCCGAGGGGCCGCATCTGGCGGGGCTTGCTTTCTACCGCAAGCCCCAAGTCCGTGGCTCGTCAGCAGCGCTAAGGTGAGGCTTCGAGCTCCAAGCACCCAACTTCGCCCGCTTTGCTTCCTGCTTTCTGGCACTGCGCTTCGCCTCCGCATGTCATATCTCCGCAAAGCACTTGAAACCTTGGCCCCATTGGAGTTAGAGTCGGCAGTCCAAGGGTTTTTATCAAAGCAATGTTAGCCACGATGCTACCTGCTTCTAGGCAAAAGGCCAACCTTTAGCTGACCAACCACATGGGCGAGGAATTATGGCAAGGGTTTCGATCGATGATTGTTTGGACGTGCTCGATAATCGCTTCGCACTGGTGACGATTGCTGCGACGAGGACGCGCCAATTGATGGGCGGCGAAGAGCCGCTCCTGAAGACGAAAAACAAGTTCGCCGTGACAGCTCTGCGTGAAATCGCCGAGGGCTTGATTCTGGCGCAGATTCCATCGGAGCTTGGCGAAGTGACGCGGGCGAAGCTGAAGCCCGAAGCGAAAAAGTTGACGATTGAGTCGAGCGACGATTGATCTAGGCCGCTGTTAGGCCTTCACGAACGTCCTTGTGAGCAGCCAGCGAGGACGAAGGTGCTAAGGCAGCGATCGACGATCTCTTCTTTGCTGATCACGCTACCGTCAAACCAATGCTGTGAGCGCAGCATTTCATACATGGCTTTACCGAAGACTTCGTCGAGTGCCTCGGCGAGGACTTCGCGAAATTCAACATAATCCCACGACGCTTGCTGTTGGCCATACCGTCCCGACTGGAAATCATCGGCGAGTTGGCGGAAGTCGACATCCACATGCAGCTTGACGAAGCTCTCGATCAAGCGATCGATGCGCGCGGCATATTTGGCAAGGTAGGCTTGTCGCGCCTTCCTTCGATACACATCTAGCTGTAAAACCTGTCCCATAAAATCCTCATCATGGCCGCTATCCTCCTTGGCTGACTAACCAAGCTACTTGATACCTTAACCCAATCGGCTTTTTTTCGGCAAACCTTGAGTTATTTATCGCACCATGCTGCCTAAAGGGCGGCATTTTCTGCCTGGTGAAATAGGAAAATACTTCCTTATATCGGCGGGTTGCGATTGAATTTCCGGCTTGCTAAGCTAGTGGAGGAGAACAGTCGTAGCAGAGCCCATTTGCCGGCGAGGTGGTCATTGAGCGTGCGGGTCGGTGATTCCGTCTTTATTCGGTCCGGGCTTCCGGCGACCGTTAAGGAGCGTGACTCAAACAGCGGGCAGCTGAAGCTGGAAAGCGACTTGGATAAGGTCCAAGAAGAGACGCGGCATGGCTATATCAATGGCTTGTCTCCAGACAACCGGGGCCGCTTCAATGAGCTGCTCGATGCCGTTAAAGAAGCAAGCGACGACCCAGCTGGGCGGGTTGAGGACCTGCTCGGGCGACTCACAGAATTAGACAAGGATCCGCGTAACCATCAACTCAGCCGCTACGTCAGGGCCGAAATGGTGCACATCATGAATACCCATGCCATCAAACCGCGCGAGTACGCGGTGTCCGAAAGTAAAACGCGCTAACCAAGGGAGTACAGTTTATGGCTCAGATCGGCGATTTAGTCCCCAAGTCAGGCGTCTATACGCAGCCCGGAGTCGTCGTCGACAAACGCGAAGATGGCAATGTCGTCATCGATACCGAGCCGCTCCAGGTCAATAAATATCATCGCTACACCAACACCACTGGTCTAAGCGAACCCGAGAAGAACGAGTTCAATAAGATCCTCGATCAGATCTACACCAAGCAAGACGGTACCGAACGGATCAATGACATCCAAACCGAGATCGATCGGTTGAAGATGGATCCTAAAAGCCGCAATATCGTCCAGTATCTGCGCAACCAGCAGTCGTTTCTCATCCGCGATGCGCGTAAGCTGCCGCAGGTCTACCAGACCGACGAGATGACTTTGAAGCGGTGAGCACACCTCTACGCTGCCTGTGGTTCGCCCGTTTTGAGTTCGACTTGTTCGAGGAGCTTGGCCGCCTTTTTATAGTTAGGCTCCTTGATCAGGGCGATGCGCAGGAACTCTTTCGCCATTCGGTAGCGACCCCAGCGGGTGTAGCATAAACCGATATTGTAAAACAGCAGAGGCCCCTTGTCTTGCTGGGGTAGCACGTATTGGGCGCGGGTGTAGTGATCGAGTGCTGCTTCGTATTTTTCTTTGCGGACTAAGTCGATGCCGGCTTGGTTGAGATTTGCCGCGGTTTTATAGGCCAGTTGCGAGCGTGCCAGAAGGCGCCGCGATTCTTCGAGGTCGCCTTGGTGAAAGCGGATCTCGGCTAGTCCGTTGAGCGCTCCACTGGCGTAGGCATCGCGATCGAGTGCTGATTTGAAGTAGAACTCGGCGCGTTGGTGGTCCTTGAGATCCATCTGGATCTCGCCCATGCCGATCAGCCGACTGATATTTTGCCGATTGAGTTCATGCATCTTTTGCATCAGCGCAATCGCTTCGTTCGGCCTGCCGCGCAAGCGGTGAAACTCGATCAGATTGTGATAGGCGCGGTAGTAATTGGGATTCTTGTCCAGCGCCGCATGCCAACATTTGAGCGCCTCGTGATCGTTGTCCTTGAACATCTGGACCTTGGCGATCGCATCGAGGTAGCGGGCGGTAAACTCCTCCGGCTTGAGCTTGCGCACGCTGTCTTCGACGCGTGCTAGGACTGCGGGAGGCACTACTTTGGGCAGGGTATCGAGGATAAAATGCAGCTTGCGCCAGGCTTCTTCGATCTTATCCTTGCCGACTTCGAGGGTGAGGTGGAGGCTCAACTCGCGCCCAGCTTGGATGAGGTCCTTGTCGCGGTTGCGCAGGCGAACGATCCGTCGCACGCCTAGTTCACTAAAATAGACGACGTCCTCGTGCGTCGGGTTGGTGGTCAAGACGATGATGCGTTCGCCGACGTTAAAGTTTGGCTGCACGCTGAGGATTTCTTCGATCATCGCGCCGCCGCTTCGGCCTTTTGATTCCCAGGCAACGATGATCCGCGCCGCATGCTTGAGCCGCTCCCAGCTCTGGCGGATCTTAACGGTCGAAGGTAGGCGCACATGCTCCATTTTGAGATGACTGAGCTGGGTCGTGACCAGACTCCAGGTCCACGTCTGATCATCCATCAGGACTAGGACCTCGTTGAATTTCTGGGTCGCCTGGACGGTCGTGGCAGGGGTGGCGGTCGCGGTTGGGGTATCTATCGTCATACTCTTGCCTCCAGCCTTCTCTATCGTCGCAACCGGTGCTAAAGTTGACTGCTTTTGTCTAGGTGACTGGTAATACGACTTTATTTGCTAAAGTGGGACGATATGCTGGAGCGTGACCAGGCGTTGATGATCGGCAACGGGGCGATTGGCGTGGCCTTATACGGACGCCTGGTCCGCCTCGGACTGACCGTGGGTTTTGTCGGGCGTCAGGGGCCGATGTCCTACCGAGCTAGATTTGCCGGTGCTCCACCGGTAGATGCGCCGAGGCTCGACCTTGGGTCGCCGCGGCTGGTGCTAGCCGTGGTCGCCGTCAAGGCCTTCGACCTTGAAGCGGCATTGACTTGGACCGCGCATCTGCAAAGCGGCACCATCGTCTGGCCCGTTAGCAACGGTGCAGTTGCCGCCCTGGTCGAAGCGGCTGCGGCAAAGCGTCCGGATTTACACTGGCGTCTAGGTTACTGCACGTTTGGCGTTACGGCACTGGGGCCGGCCTCGTACCAGGCCGGATCGCAAGGCGGCGAGCTAGGCATCGGCCCGTTAAACGGCGTTGATGGACCATTGCCGGTGGAGCAGGATTGGTTCGACCGCGAGGCGCTATTTCGCTGGCATCCCCGCATCCTGTGGATGCACCGACGTAAGTGGTTATTCAATACCGTGATCAATACGCTTGCCGCGACACAACGGCGAGCTCATAACGGCGAGCTGCTTGGCGATCTGCCGATGCTCGCGGCGGTCTTCAGTGAAGCTCTGCGGCTGGGGCAGCAGCTTTGGGGGCCGTGGCCCTTGTCGCGTGACGAGCTCTATGCGGCGCTGCTGCAGCTGATCGAGGCGACCGCTGATAACGAAAATTCCATGGCGCGCGATATGCGACTAGCGCGGCCGACCGAATCGTCCTTCCTCGCTGGGCTGGCTACCGACGAGCGTGCCTACCCGTTGCTGACTAGTTTGCACCGGCAGATTACTGCTATGGCTGGTCATGCACCCAGCAAGAAAGGTTGAGCCTATGACCACCCAAGACCAACGCTATCTGATCGCCGGTTGCGGTTATGTCGGGTCGGAGTTGGCGCAGGTCCTGTCGCAGACTAATGCCGGGGTGGTTTATGCGTTGCGGCGCTCAGCCGTGGCGCCTGCGGCTTCTGCCGGTATCTCCTGGTTGGTCGGGGACCTCGTGCATGAAGGTGGCGCTGAACTGCCGCGAGATTTGGACGCAGTCTTTTATACGGCCGCACCTGATGGCTCGACCATCGAGGCCTACGCTGCTGTGTATCAACGCGGCCTCAGCCGCATCCTCAATCACCTGGAACGCACGGGACGTCCTGGAGCGCGCCTGGTGTTGACGTCGAGCACGTCGGTCTACGGTCAGAGCGCTGGTGAATGGGTCGATGAAGATGCGGTGACCGCGCCGACGTCGGCGACCTCTAAGCTCATCCTCGCTGGTGAGGCCCTGCTTCGGCCGCAGGATATTGCCGTTCGCCTAGCAGGGATTTACGGACCAGGTCGTACCTCATTGATCGAGGGTGTGCGTCAAGGCACGATGACTTTTAACCCGCAAGGTAGCGCCTACACCAATCGCATTCACCAGGCTGATGCCGCGCGGATCCTTGCTCACGTCGCCGCTCTTGCGGCTCCATCCCCCATTTACAACGGTGTCGACTCCGTTAGCGCCACGCGCTTTGAAGTGGGGTCCTGGTTAGCGGAGCAACTTGGCACAACCTTACGCCTCACCACAGGGGCTGAGGCCTCGTCCACGCTACGAGGCCACAAGCGCTGTTCGAATCAGCGTCTTGTGGCCTCTGGATACCGCTTTCTCTATCCTAGTTACCGCGACGGCTATAGCGCCTTAATGCGGGGCGGGAGTAGTGTCCCGCCCTCAGCACTTAGTCAGAAGGTTTAGTGCGCGACGCCGGTTGGCGTGATCGTGACATCGACGCGACGATTCTTCGCGCGGCCCGCGGCGGTCTTATTGGAAGCCAGTGGTTGCTCATCGCCCATTCCAGAGATCTGGGCAAAGCTCACACTGCCGGCTTGACCAAGGTTCGCCTCAAGGTAGGTTCTGACCGCTTCGGCCCGTTCCAACGACAGCTTTTTATTCAAGCTGGCTTTGCCTTTGCCATCGGTGTGACCGATGATGCTGACGCTCGCTGGACTGAACCCGACGATCACATCGCGAACTTTATTGAGCAGAGCGTAGTCATGCGTCTTGATGTTTGCCGATCCTGAGGCAAAGTCCAGGCCTTTAAGGCGAAGGATGATGTTATTGCCTTGTTGCATGACGTCGGCTTCTTTGGTGGTAAACCCGGATTTGACGCCTTTGATCCGGTCTTGAAAGGCCTTTTGTGCTTCCAAACTGCTAGCTTCGTTGCGGGTGGCGGCTAGTGCAGCGGCCGTCGCTTGTAGCTCGGTACGGGTTTGGTCCAGAGCAGTTTGAGTAGCGGCGATGCGTTGTTCTTCGGCTTCGCGCTGCAGCACGATGGCTTCACCATTTTTTGAACCGGTGGCTTTTGATTCACGAGTGACTTTTAACAGGTGACTGGCGTCGCCGGTCATGACGCTGCGCAAATGATCCAGCCCGGCAAGATCTTGCCGGTGGCTGTTGATATAGTCGCTGCTTTCGCGCGCTTTATCGTTAAACGCGCCGAGCGTGCTGCGGGCATAGGTGGCGGCGCCTTCTTTTTCGGCGAGCTCCTTGGCGGTCATAGCTTGGCCGAGGTAGGTGCGTTTGAGTGCGGCGAATTCCGCAGCGCGGAACTCACCTTCGAGCTTGCCGCGCTGTTTTAGCGCCGCAGCCTTATCGTTGCCCTCGATGTCTGCGCTGACGCTGCGTAGACCCTCGTCGGCTTTGCGAAAGTCGGTGCCAACGACGCTTGGCGCGTTGGCTTTGATGGCGTCTTCACGAGCCTGCAGGACGCCGGGAAGTGCTTCTTGACCGATCTTGGTAAAGTCGGCAGCGCGATCGAACTCGCCGCGGGCCTTCGCCAATTCCTTGAGAACCTTTTCATCGGGCTTGTTTTCGCTGCGTAGCTGGGTGGCCTTGACTAGGTCCTCGCTACCGGCCTTAAAGTGTTTGGGTGACAAAACATCGGCGTGCTCAGCGAGCAAGGCGTTGCGCTGGGCATCAACTTTGCTGATCTCGGCGGAGGCATTTGCATCAGCAGGGTAAGAATCAACCGGCGTGTGCTGGCAGCCTTGGAAGTAAGCGGAAAGAGCGACAACTACTGATCCCAGTTTTAAATTCAGTCCCATAGTAAAACCTCGGTGAGCTGTTAGCTTAGCAACTGACGGCAATGCAATACCGGTGCCATCTTTGCTGATTTGTGTAATGACCGGAAACTATGGGTGATTATGGCTGATTTGAAGTGTCGGAGGGCCCGGCGCTGCTTCTCATGTAGGTGATCCGCTACAGGTTGATGGATTTATGAGACGACACCCCGCGGCACTTTATTAAATAGAAAATATTTATAAATATCAGTCAACGCCCCCTTGCTTGAATTAATTTTAGCCTTAAGGTAGGTTCCTGCCGTCGGTATCAGGAGCTGCTTCTTACCGGGTTCCTGTCGCGGCAGTTCAAAAGGGAGGTTAAGGTGCAAGGTGAACTCAGTGGCCTCACAGCCAGTCCGCTCAAGTCTCTGTTCGCCGACGATGAGATCATCGCCGACATCCTGCCGGCCTTTGTGCAGAACATGCCACGCTATGTCAGCACCTTGCGCGACTCCGTGGAGCGTCGCGATTGGGTGGCAAGCGCCAAGATCTGCCACGACCTCAAAGGCACCGCCGGCGGCTACGGGTATCCGCAGATCGGTCAAGTGGCGCAAAAGCTGGAAGAGGAGATCAAGGGTGGTTGTCAGCTGCCGGTGATCGAGAGCTATCTGGCCGATGCCATTACGCTATGTCACCGGGCAGTAATAGGTCTTGGTCGCTAGTCGAACAGACTGGGGTCGTTGCTGCTAAACGGCGCAGGAGGCGCTCCCGCTGGAGTGTCGACCGCGCCGCTTCCAAGATTTTGAAGGGTCCAGCGGACTTGGGCATGAACGAGCGCACCGACTCCGGGCACCGTGATTCCCAGTTGGTTTCGTGCAGATCGTGACCGCTCACCAGGATGACCGGGACCTCGGAGCAGAACATATCGATGCACTCCGCCAGCTCGTCACCGCGGATGCAGCCCATGTAGACATCGATGATCGCCAGATCAAAGTCCTTGATGCGGGCGAACGGCCCGAGGTCGAAGATCGAGGCATAGTAGGTCGGCAGGAAGCCAAAGCGCCGCTCCGTTGCCGATAAAAGCGCGCCAAAATACGGATCATCATCCAATATGAGCAATCGATCCTGTGCCCGTAGCGGTGGAGCCAGTTGTGGTCTCATCATCAAAACCTCCCGCGGCGAATCGTCTAATTCAGGTTCGCTGCCTTGGCGACGGGCCACTCCTGGCTGACGAGCCCAAGCGCGCAGTCGAGGATGGCATGGGGACCTGAGGTCTTGTTCATAAAACGCCGGATGCAGGTTGGCCATGCTTTCTGCTCCCGTTCAGCGATGTCCGAGCTGCTGATGACGATGACCGGCAGGTGAGAAAAAAAGACGTCGACGTATTCTGCGATCTCCGAGCCTTTGAATGACTCCAAGTAGTAGTCGAGAATGACGACGTCGTAGTCGCGCAGTGAGGCAAAGGAAGGCATGTCGGCAAGTGAAGCAAAGGTTGTCACCGGCACTCCTTTGGCCTCGCAGATGACGCGAAAAAGCGAGCGAAACCACTCATCATCATCGATCAAAAGCACACCCTTTTTGCAGCTTAAGGCCGCTTGTGCATGGACTGCCGAGTGGTCATTAGCGTTGCTTGCTAAGTAGTTCATAGTGGCCTCGCTGCCTGTAGTGATGCATGTATAACTATCCTATCAGCAAGAATCGTTCCAAGATCCTGGGCGAACCAGCTGGTCGTGATTCGGCCGTTCGGCCGAAAAAGAAACTGTAGTGAGCGCGCTACAGGTGTCGTGTTTAAAGTCCACTGCAGCAACCCAAAAACGACTATATGAGCCGGGCATAAGAATTGCAGAAGCTTCTCATAGTCTCACAATCTAGTGGGCGCACCAAATCAACCACGCAGCAGCGACCGTATCAGTTTGTTTTGCTGCAGGAGACATGATGATGCAAGAAATCTCAGTGTGGCATGACTTTGGTTTAGGAGTCGTAACAGGGCTCAGCTATAGCGTCGCTGCAGCTGTCGCTGCGTTCCTTTGTGCCATCCTGTGGGTGCAGATGCAGAGGTTGCTGCAGGGAACGCGGCGATGGTTACAGAGAGCGACAAATCCTGCGGCTGAGGTCCTTGAGCTGGCGCATGGCGTCGCCGCGATCCTGCGGCTTGGCCAGCTCCACCTCGCGCGCCAAGTCAGCCAAAGCAGCAAAGCCATAGGTTGCCGCATCGCCGCTAAGTCGGTGGCTCAGGCGCAAGATTTGGCGATCTTCGCCGGCCCGTACGGCTTGTTCCAAGGCTCCCAACGCCGTCGGTAAACCTTGGATGTAGGACTCGACGAGCGGCCCCAGCAGGTCATGTGAGGCATACCTGGATCTTGTCGTCTCCAGCGAGTCAGCTCCCCCGCTCACCGAAAGCTCCCTTTATCAAAGCCATAGCGATGCATAAGGCGGTAGATATCGGCACGGTAGCGCCCGGAGATCCGCGCGGCCTCGGAGATATTGCCGCCACTAATGGTGAGCAGGTGTTCGAGATAGCTCTTTTCGAAGCACTGCTTGGCCTCCGTGAGCGGCATCGCGAACACGGCGCGACTGATCGTTTCGTCCGATGTAGCCGTACCTGCGCGCAGATTCAGGTGCTGGAAGATGTCGCTGACGCTTAGCTCATCGTCATTCGACAGCACGACCGCTCGCTCCAAGGCATTTTGTAGCTCACGAACGTTCCCAGGCCAGTCGTAGGCCATCATCCGCGCCATCACCGAAGCACTCGGCGGACGCACATTCTTGGCAAAGCGCTGATTGAACTGGCGCAGGAAGTGGGTGGTCAGAGCCGGGATATCCTCGGTGCGGTGGCGCAGCGGCGGGATTCGGATGACGACCACCGACAGGCGATAATAGAGATCTTCGCGAAAGCGCTTACTTTTTGCTTCGTCGAGGATATCGCGGTGGGTCGCGGCGATGACTCGAGTGTTGATCGTGAGCGGCATGCTCGAGCCGATCGGCGTGACCTGCCGCTCCTGGAGTACGCGCAGCAGTTTAGTCTGCAGGGCCAGCGGCATATCACCGATCTCATCGAGCAACAGGGTGCCGTTGGTGCAGACTTCAAAAATCCCTTTGCGGTCGGTCTTGGCATCGGTAAAGCTGCCGCGTTTGTGGCCAAACAGCTCGGACTCTAAGAGCTGCTCGGGAATGGCGCCACAGTTGATCGCATTGAATGGTTCCGCGGCGCGCGGTGAGGTCTGGTGAATGGCGCGCGCAACGACCTCTTTACCTGTCCCGGATTCGCCCAAGATCAAGACTGTCGAGTCGACATTGCGGATCTTATCGATCATCGCCAGCATCTCTTTGATCGCTGGGCTGTCGCCAACCAGGCCGATGGTTTTGCGCGTCTCGGGATCGAGAAGCGGGCCTTTCGCTGCGGGCTTTAAGTGCGCGGTGATCTCGGCAAGGATTTTTTCGGGCTCCGTGCCTTTGGTGAAGAAGCTCGTCGCACCGCGGCGCATGCACTCGACGGCCTTCTCAATCGAACCATGCGAGGTGAGGATGAACACCTTTGTCGAGGGCGTGACTTTAAGCACGAATGGCAGGCCACCAATGCCCTCTTCGTCGCCTAAATGCAGATCGAGCAGGACCGCATCGAAGTAGTATTGAGTCAGGAGATCTTTAGCGGTTTTCAAATCGTGGCAAGAATGGGCGATGAATCCCGCAGCTGTCAGAAAAGTCTCGTAAAAGCGCGTAATCGACTCGTCGTCATCGACTAAAAGAATGCGGCCTAGGTATTTACTTCCCGCCATAGCGTCAAAAGCCTTTTTTCTAACGGACCGGAGCAAAATCTATGTGCCGCATCCTAACCGTGTCGGGCGGCGATGTCGGCAAAAATCGGTAGCTTGCGAAGTTATTTGACGAACTCTAGGCAAAAGGCGATACCCAGGGCCTTAGGTTTAGGTGCCTCGGTGCGCTTGATATGGCGTCATGGTGCTACCATTTGGTGGACTTGTTGCATAAATCCTGCCCTCTTGCCTTCCCGTCCTCCCAGTTGCGCGGAAAAAAGCCGCTGCCCCAAAACTGGGAGGACGGGAAGGCAAGAGGGCAGGGTTTATGCAGCAAAGCCCCATTTGGCATGTATCCTGCAGATTTTGCTGCCTTTGGGTTAGTGCTATGAGGAGCTTCCGCCATGAGTCAACTTAGTCGTGGCCAGTGTTTGGTCGGTAAACGCATCTTGGTCGTCGACGATTCGCCGGATATCAGCGTGATCTATGCTCGCGTCCTGCAGCATGAGGGCGCCCAGGTGGACACCGCATCCGGGGTGCTCGCCGGCATGGAATTGACGCGGCAGCAAAGCTACGATGCCGTCTTGATGGACTTAGAGATGCCTGACATCGGTGGCTTGGCTGGAGTGGCTATGCTGCGCCAGGATGGCTATCGTGGCCTGGTGCTGGCCTTGACCGGGCACTCGGAGCCGAGCATCCAGGCCACGGGGATGGCGCAGGGTTTTGATGGATTTATGGCCAAGGACGGCGATTGGGCTGGGCTGATCGACCACATCAGTCGACTGATCAGCGGCGTCTGTTAGCATAAATCCAGAATCGGAATCTCTTGACTACCGGCCTCACTGGTCAGTGGGCGACCGGTGAGGGTTTCAGCCACGCGCAGGTAGACCTCAGCTAGCTCCACCAAGGTCTTTGCCGGTACGACTGGCACCGGCCCTTCGCCCTTAAATCCTTGGGCGAGCAAATAGCGCCGGACGATCTCTTTATCCAGCATCTCAGGCCCTTCCCCGCTGGCAACCCGGGCTGCATAAGTCGCGGCGGTCCAAAGGCGGCTGGAGTCTGGAGTGTGAATCTCATCGATCACCGTAATCGTTCCATCTTTCGTCCGCCCAAACTCATATTTGGTATCGACGAGCAACCAGCCAACACGGGCAAAGACCTGCTGGCCATGGGCAAAAAGCCGCAGCGCCAAGTGGCTGATGTCGCTCCATTCGGCCTGGGTGACGACGCCAGCGGCGATGAGCTCGGCTGGTGAGGTGTTTTCGTCGTGTTCAAAGGCGGCGGCCTTGGTCGTTGGCGTGATGATCGGCCGCGGTAGGCGGTCGTGGGCTTTGAGGCCTTCGGGCAGCTTTTCGCCGCAAAACAGCCGCTCGCCAGCCGTGTAGGCCCGGAGCATGCTGCCAGCCAAGTAGCCGCGAACGATCACTTCGACCTTAAACGGCACGGCTTTTTGCGTCCGCAGCACGCGCTCATGCGGGCGGCTCAGCAGGTGGGTGGGGACCACCTTTTTGGCTTCTTCCAACCAAAATTCAGAGATCGCCGTGAGGATGGTTCCCTTGTATGGGACCATGCCGATCAGTTTGTCGAAGGCGGTCAAGCGGTCGGAATGAACGATCAATAGTTCGTCGCCGACGGCGACGACATCGCGCACTTTGCCGGTATAAGTCGAGCAGCCGCGGCTAGCCAAGGCGCTGATCTGGTCCTTGGTCAAGCCTTGGTAGGACTGTTCGGAAGTCGCGGTGGGAGATGGATGCGTCGCTAGTTCACGAAGAAGGTCTTTGATCTTGGGCATGCTTTGGTCCTGCGTTGACAGTGGCTTGAGGACCTTTGGCATAGCTTAGCGATGAGGATTTTTCAACGGCTTGATCCCATTAGTCATCGCCGTGATTCGAGGGCAGCCGCGTGCAAGCGACTGGGGCACCGCTATCGTCGACCAAGCCTTTGTCGCTTCCGGGGCAGGCCTCCGGTGGTGGGCTACCGAGCGTGAGGCTGGCGATCCAGTCGTTGACATAGGCGGCCCGCTGACGGACGATCCCACCGTGGCTCGCACCTGGCTGAATGCACAGACTCAAATTGGCTTTGTCCTGCCGTAGGCGATCGATGGCACAGGCCATCCGGACAGGTACCAAGGCTTTGTCCTGGGTGCCGTAGGCTAGCAGCAGAGGCACTTTGGCAGCCGCAGCATCAAGATGCGGGCGTTCGGACTTGTAACGAGCGACCCATTTCTGACAGGTGTGGTTGCCCATGCAGGGGATGATGTCGGCGACCGCCTTTGGCGTGACAGCCCACTGAAAGTCCGTGGTAAAAAGGTCCCGTACAGTCGTTCCCATGGCCTCTAGCTGGGGCTGCTTTGGCGTCCAGCAGGCGGTGTTGACGAAGGTCTTGATTTGGTCGCGAAGCTCCGGCTTAAAGGGGTCCAGGGCGTGCTCTGGGCCGTCATAGAGATAACCCGCAGTGTAGTGGTACCAGACGGTCGCGCCGTTCGGAATATTCGGCGAGGTCGCAATCGGAAATTGATGGGCGATGGCAAAGACGGCGCCAAATGCCTCTTGGTTGATCCACAACGGAGCATAGGTGACGACGGCGGCGATGTTGCCGTCGACCCCGTAGCTACTGGCGAGGGCCAGGGAGGACAGTACGCTGTGACCGCCTTGGGAGTGTCCGACCAAGACGACGTCGTTGGTGAAGGCGCTAGGTAAGAGCCGGCGCAGGGCTCTGCCACCATCGAGTAAGCTGCGGCCAACATCAGCCGCCACGGCGTAGCCGCTAGGCGGATTGTCTTGAGCGCCAAAATTGGCAAAGCCAGCGGAGTCTGGGGCGATCGCGGCGTAGCCACCACCGACCAAAGGCAAGGCCATGGCCAGGAAGTCCGGTTGCACCGAAGCCGCTTCAGGAGAGTTAAGCGACGGGGGGCAGGCCGCTGCTTGACCACGACTGCCGCGCCCGACGGCGATCACCGGTAGTTTGGCGGCGCGGGGTGTGGTCGGGATATAGACGGTTGCGACGGAATAGCCCGGGATGGGTTGCGGTTGAGTCGGGCGCTCGGTGCGGTAGAGGATGCGGTAGATGCGTGCGCCGCTGGTAAACGCAGCGCCTTCGTAGCCGACGGCGCGGGCTCTAGCGTCGAGGTCGGTGGCGCTGACCTCCTCGTCAAACGTGCATTTGATGATCGCGCCCTTGCTCTCTGGAAGCGTTCCTGGCGGGCCATATAATGTCTGCGCGGCGTCGGAGCACGGATGACTAGGTAAGAACGCTGACGAAGCGGCAAGCGGCTCGCTCTCCTGTGTGCCACTAAAGGTGGTTTTGCAGGCGGAGTTGGCTAGCAGCAGCGAGCAAAAGGCGATCAGCTTGTGCACGGGACACTCCAAATCTCGATAGGTTTAGCTGTCATCATATTACAAGTTATTGCGGTCGATCGAAACTCTCACGGGTGTCAACGGGCGACGGCGTCGGCCTTCTTACCTGAAAGTCCCAAGGCCTGAGCCCGCTTTTCTTTAAGCTCCCAGTAAGCCTTGATGATCTGTCCGGCGATCGGCGCGGCTTGTTTACCGCCGCCACCGACGGTGTCGTGCTCGCTGACGACGGCGACCGCAATCTCTGGCTTATCGACCGGCGAGAAGGCGCCAAACAGTGCGTGCTCGCGCCAGCTAATGCTGACGTCCTTTTGATTTTTGCCCATGTTTTTGCTTAGGCTGACGGCCTGAGCCGAGCCGGTTTTACCGGCGACGGTGTGACCGGGAACATCGGCTTTCTTGCCGGTACCTTCTTTGTCCATGACCACGGCCAAGAGCCCCTCCTTGACCAGTTGGAAGGTCTTGGGACTAATATGTGCCGTGCTGCGCAGCAGGTCGGGCTCCTGCATCAGCGTCGTTTCGCCATTTTGGTTGATGACCCGTTTGACGAGGAAGGGGCGCCAGACATGGCCCTCGTTGCCGATGGTGGCAAACAAATTGGCCAGCTGCAACGGGGTCATGCCATCATAACCCTGGCCGATGGCGACGCTAGGAGTTTCACCCGTACTCCATGGCACGCGGTAGGTGAGCTTCTTCCAGGCCGTGGTCGGGATGAGTCCGGCTTGCTCGAAGTTTAGTTGGAAGCCGGTCTTTTGGCCCAGGCCAAGCATCTGCGCATACTTGGCGATGCGATCGACACCGAGGTCGACGCCGAGGTTGTAAAAGAAGACATCGCATGACTTCATCAGGGCTCGGCGCAGATTGACCGTGCCGTGGCCGCGGTGCTCCCAGCAGCGGAAGGTTTGGCCGCCGAGGGTGTAGTGGCCCGGGCAGAAGAACGTGGTATTGGCATCGATCAGACCCTCTTCAAGGCCGGCGATGGCGACGACCGCCTTATAGGTCGAGCCGGGCATATAGACGCCGCCGGTGGTCTTGTCGAGAAAGGGCTTAAATGGATTGGCGACCAGTGACCGGTACTTTTCTTCGCTGAGCCCACCTTGATAGACGTTTGGGTCATAGCCAGGTTCGCTGACCATCGCCAGGACTTCGCCATTTTGCGGGTTCAAGACGACCACGGCGCCGTTCTTGCCGCGAAAGGCTTCCTTGGCGGCGCGTTGCAGGTCCAAATCGATCGTCAACAATAGGTCGTCGCCTGGTGTTGCTGGGACCAGAGGCAATTCCAGTGCGGTTTTTTCGGTTTGATCGACCTGCCTGCCGAAGGCGTCGACTTGAATGAGTCGGTTGCCGCGCTTGCCACGAAGATACTTTTCCCACCGGGCTTCAAGGCCCTGTTTGCCGACTAAGTCGCCAGGGCGGTAGGGGTGATCTTGCACCTCCTTGGCGTTGGCGGCTGGATTATAGCCGCTGGCAAGCAACTCGCTTTTGCTGATTTCACCGAGGTAGCCGACCATATGCGACGGCGTTTCGGCTTTGTAGTCGCGCCTGGGTGCGACGGCGATATCGATGCCCGGTAAAAATATTTTATTTGATTGGATGGTCGCGACCTCGTGCAGCGAGAGATTGCGTTTGAGGTTCACCGGTAGGTACTTCGGCTGGCCGCGGCTCAGCCACAGGCGATGTTCGAAGGTGGCTGCCGGCAGGTGCAGCAGTCGACCGAGGATCTTGAACGTCATCTCGGTGTCATGCACGTACTGCGGGATGTAGACCAAGTCGAAGTAGGGGCGGTTGCCGAGCACCACCTGACCATTGCGGTCAAAGATGAGGCCGCGCGGGGCGGGAATCTCGATCGGCTGGATGCGGTTGTTTTCGGCGATCTGCTTGTATTGTTCTCCTTTGTAGATCTGGACATACCAAAGGCGGATCATCAGCAAGCTGGTGACCAAGAGAAAAGCGCAATTGGCCCAGAGAAAACGGCTTTCGACGATGCGCCGCTCGGCTTGAAAGATGCGCCGCATTAATCGTCCTCAGCGTCAATGCCGCTGCCGATATAGCGTCGGCATAGCAGCATGCCAATCGCCACCGCTAGCGGCAGTCGGCACAATTGGACAAAGAGGTAGGTCCAATTGAATGGACGGCTGCCAGCATTGATCGCCAAGACAAAGGTTTCAAAGCCGATGACGCCGAGTTGGGCACCCGTGTAGGTGAGTAACCAGGGCAGGCCGTGGCGCCAGGACAGAGTCCCCCGCGTTAGGTAGATGACGCAGGCAATGACCCAGTAGACGCACAGGTAAAGGCCGGCCGGGGCGGTGGTGTGGGTTTCTAGCATCAGCGCAGAGATAGCGACGAAAATCATCGCCCGCGGCATCTTTTCGACGACCAGGATGGTTACCAGCCACGGGGTCATCAGATCGATCGCCACCAGGGAGCCGGTGATACTCGGTAGCACCGTGCCGTGGAGGGCGCCGATAAAGAGTAGCAGCAGGACATCCCACCACAGCCGGCCGGTGTGCGGGCGAAAGCGTAGATAGCTGCGCACCTGGGCCCAATTCAAGCGCAAACTATCCGTGGACAGGTCGATCATCGGGTTTGCATGTCGATCGCCCGCTCCGTCCATTCAGGACCGGCGATGGCGGCGATCTTCTCCAGCTCTGGATCAAGATTCAGGATGACCATGACCTCTTCGAGCCGGCGGTGGTCCACCCAAGGCTCGACGGTGACGGATTGTGCGACGTTTTCGGTCTCGTAGGTGATGCGCATCACCCGACCGACCGGTAGGCCTTTAGGGAAGCCGCCGACGATGCCCGAGGTGATCAGCGTGTCGCCGATGCGAATTTCGACGCGTTTGTGCAGCTGCAGCGTGCACTGGCTGTGGGCAAATCCAGACAAGACGCCGCGCACCCGGGTGCGCTGCAGCAGCACGTCCAGGTGAAAGTCGGAGTCTACCAGCAGCTGCACATCGGCGAAGTGCTGCCCGACGCGAATGATCTTGCCGACGACGCCATCGGCGGCGACCACGGGCATGCCGACGCGAACGCCGTCCCCCTTACCCCGGGTGATGCGGATCGATTCGAATTGCGACAGGTCATCATGTCCGATCACCTCGGCCGCCAGCAGCTTCTTCTCGGAGCGACCCGAGAAGCCGAGGAGGCGGCGCAGGCGATCGTTCTCCTGGACCTGCTCGTCATAGTCGAGGATGCGCGACTGCAGGCTGGCCAGATGCCCCCGGAGCATGTGGTTCTCATCGGCTGCCGTGCTGAGGTTGATGTAGTGCCGCCAGGTCTTGTTCAGCCCACTCGCCAGCCCATGCCACAAGCGCTCAGCCGGATACAGGGCATCCTGGAGCAGGAGCAGCACGGGTCTTGGGTTCTGCCAAGCCCGCAGCGAGGTCGAGAAAAACACGAACGGCGCCAGCAATGCGCTAACAAGTAGCACCAGTCCCAAAAGTTTTTTGGAGCGGTCGCCCACGGCGGTCCTCACGGTCTTTATGATCGGCCTAGGCCTTTCACTTTATCACCACCAAGCAATTGTGCTACAGGATAAGCATAGCATCCTTAAGGGCCCGGCTTGGTCGCGGCCGCAAGACATAAGTTTTTCTCACGGAAGAGAGGCGGCAGCTATGGTCGGGTTGAATAGAAAACTCAGCGCCGGTGTCGACGGCGATAAGTTGTCAAAGAATTTCTGGACCTACGCGGTCCTATTGTCGGCCCTCGGGGCGATGACCTTTTTTGGCGTCTGCGATCCCACCGGCAAGAAGTTCGGCCGTGGAGGCTCATCCAGCGGGGCGGCCGCGACGGTCAGCGGCGATAGCATCAGTCGCAACGAGTTCCAGCGGGCCTATGGCCGGATCTATCAGCAGTACCAGCGGATGTATCAAGACGCCTTTGATCCAGCGCAGATGCGCCTGGCCCACTCGGTGCTGAGCCAGCTGGTCGAGGACCATGTCTTATACAACAAAGCTGTGGAGCTTGGCCTCCGTGCTTCCGACACCGAGATCGTTCAGCTCCTGACCAAGGAGGAAAGCTTTAAGGGTGAAAACGGCAAGTTCTCGGAGGAGATCTTTAACCGCTACCTCGAGAGCAATGCCTACACTGAGGCCTCGTTCATGGACGAGATCCGCCGCAGCGTGACCTTGCAGAAGTTTCGCCGCTTCGTCGCAGAAACCGCCGTGGTCTCTGATAAGGCTGCCGAGCTCGACTATAAGATGGCGGAAACTAAGCTAGATCTGGAATACCTCAAACTCGACCCGCAGACCCTCACGGTCGCCGTGGCCGCCGCCGACATCGACAAACTGTTGGCCGACGCCAAGGGCCAAGCCCGGGTGAAAGAGGCCTTTACCGCCAACAGCAAGGATTACAACCGGCCGGAGCAGGTCGATGCTCAGCATATCTTGATCAGCTTCAAAGGCGCGCGCAACGCCACCGCCGACGCCGCAAAGCGCGACAAGGTCGCAGCGCGCAAAAAGGCGGAGGAGGTCCTGGCTCAGGTCAGTAAGCCTGGCGCCGACTTCTCGGCGCTCGCCACGGCCAACACCGACGAGCCTGCTGGTAAGACCAAGGCCGGTGCACTCGGCTGGTTCAGCCGCGAAGCCATGGATAAAGCCTTTAGCGACGCCGCCTTTGCCCTGACCAAGGGGCAGATCAGCGGCATCGTCGAGACGCCTTTTGGCTTTCATATCATCCGGGTCCAAGACAAGAAGCCAGAGTTGAAACAGACCTTGGAGCAGGTGCAGCGCAGTATCGCCGAAACGCTGCTGGCTAAGGACAAGCGGCCCGAGCTGCTGCAGGCCCAAGCGCAGCAACTCATGACCGCGCTCCAGGCCAACCAGCCGACAGCGCCCCTTCTCGCAGCTGCTAAAACGACCTGGGCTAGCACCGGCGAGATCCAGGCCGACGCCCGCTATCTGCCCGGTATCGGGTCCAGCAAGGACGTCAGCGATGCGCTCGTGGCCCTCAGCAAGCCGGGGCAGCTCTATCCAAAGGTGGTCGATGTCCGTGGCAACCTCTACATTTTGCGGCTGAAGTCGCGCCGCGAGCCAGATATGGCGAAGTTTGATCAGGACAAGCGCCGTGAGGCCGAGCAGACCCAGCAGTATGCACAGGGTCAAAGCCTGTTCTCTACTTACCAAAAGCAATTCCTTGCTGATGTGAATCTGCAGAAGAAGGTCTGGTTGAACCCAGATCTGTTGGCCCTCGATGAGCCAAAAACAAAGGACGGCGCCGGGGGCTGAACATGGTCGTCCTGATCGTTACGAAGACGACCAATTACGAACTCCACGGCGCGGTGGTTGAGGCCAAGGTGGCGCAGGGGCGGGTGCACCCCGATGCCCTGACGCGGCTAAAGGTGGCGCATGACGACCACTATGCCTCGCTAGCTTCCTTGCATAAGGCCCTTGCCAGCAATGGCGTGGCTTGGGATGAGGTCAGCCGGGACTTTCCCCGTCCATGGAGCAAGGCCTACGATTTGGTGCTCACCGTCGGTGGTGATGGCACCTTGCTAGCCGCCACGCATCAAATGCCCGCCGGCGGTCTTGTCGCCGGCATCCGCTCGTCGCTGTCCAGCGTCGGCTTTTTGTGCTGTGCCAGTCCGGCCGAGGTCGGCGCTCTCGTCAAGGCCATTGCCACGGGTAAACTCGACGCCTCCGCGGCACACCGGGTCAAGGCGCAGGTGACGCGCAGCGATGGCGGCGGCACGTTTGAGACCGAGCCGGTGCTCAATGATTTTCTCTATGCCAACGCCAGTCCCGCCGCGACGACGCGCTACCAGGTCGATTTTAAGGGCGGCCGTGAAGCGCACCGTTCCAGTGGGCTATGGGTGGCCACCGCCACGGGGTCCACGGCAGCCATTCTGGCCGCTGGCGGTGAGCGTCGGCCCACTGGCGAAGCCGCGTTTCAGTTTCGCTTTCGCGAATTGTACAAACTCGGTCTCGATATCCCGGTCATTGAAGGTGGCTTGTTTGATCCTGACCACGAGTCCCTGGAGATCGAGAATCGCTGCCCCCAGGCAATCCTAGCGACCGATGGACAACACGGCTGCATCGAGCTGGCTTATGGCGATACGGTGCGGTTTTTACGCGCACCTGCGATCCAATTGGTGCGCCGCTTTAACAGCTGATCGAGTGATGTTGCGGCAATGACTTTAGGATTTGCGCATTAAGGGACCACGTTAATGGACTCATGGGCGGCGACATTGACGTTGACCACACCGCCAGCGCCTCCTGGGGGGGTGGCTCTGCCCACCAAGACATCGACGCCATTTTTAGACAAGTGCGCGCCGGATTTGATATTGATCTTCGCGTTACCGCCAATCTGCACGTCTGCGATCAAGCAGTACCAGCCGTTGGGATTTAAAAGATTGTAGGTCGTTGTGCCACCGACGCTGACAACGGTTGGAATCAAAATGAGTGTGGGCTGGGCTGTTACGGTGGTGTCATTGATCGGCGCGCCAATGTTACCCACTTTCACGGACACATCCAATATCGCATCGGCGGTGGTTTTGTTCGGTCCAAACGGATTATTCGCGCCCCAGCCAGCTAGGCAATGAGCGATTGCATCCGCGTTGAGATGCGACGTCACCCCCGACAGTGACAGGATGTTGGTTCCTCCCGCGCCTGGTGCTTGTCCCGGTGCGTTACCGGCGCTGGGACTGCCGCTTGAGGTCGCGGGCTGGTTGGTACCGTTGCTGCTTGCCGTCGCGGGCTGGTTGGTACCGTTGCTGCTAGCGGTCGAGGGCTGAGTGCTACCATCGCCGCTAGTGGACGTTGACGTGGACGTTGACGGGGTCGTCGAATTGCCGCTAGCACGGCTCACCTGGGCATCACCGCTCGGCGCTGCTGAGGAGTCGTTAGGATCCTGATCGCCGGAAGATGATCGGTTGTTTACTGTTGTCCCGTTGGTACTCGGTAGCTTGTTGACGCTACCGCAGGCAACAACCTGAAGGACTAAAACCTGGACGGCAATGGACGCAGATATTTTTGTCGTCAAGAGATTCGCCATGAAGTCGTCCTCTAGTTGCGTGGCTGGTGCCAGGCGACGGTTCGCTTGCAATCTCAGTAGCACGCTTGAGTGGGTGATAAGTGCCGTATCGGTTGGGGCGAGGTAAAACTTTAGAGAAATCTGTAGTGGGGGTAAAAGCGCCTAAAATATTAGTGCGTAGTGCTTGCGTGGAAAGGGTGTTTAAACAGGGCGAAAGCAAGCTTGCGGTGAAAGCTTGCAGTGAAATGAAGTGGCTTAAGGATTTAGGTGGCCATACAGCTCAGCCTTTGGTTCGCCGCGGCACTCACCGACGAATGGAGCAAAGTGACTCACGTTTTTAGGGACGAGCCCTAAGATCAAACAGATACGCTTCCTCACTCAGCCGGTTCGCACGCGCATCAGCAGACTGACCGGTGACCGTCTTGCATTCCCCCGTGTAGACTTGCTCGACGCCGCAAGCAGCCGAAATAGTCAGGCGATCCTTGCTCACAGCCGCAGTCGTGTAGACGGTGGAACCGTTACTGCCGTCCCCGTAAATGACGTCGATGGGGTAAACACCAGACTGCGAGGTCTCGGCACCGAGTTTGTATCCGACATTGAACGTACGGGTCGCAGAGACCTTCGTCGGGAACTCGCTTTTGGCTGTGGCCTCGGATATCGCGTTTTGGCAATCAGCATCGGTGGCAAAGGTGTCACCCTCGAACACGATCCTGCCGTCGTCGCCAAAGCGGACCTTATCGCGAAGATAGAGCACTTTCGTTCCTAATCCAGCCGCAGCCTTGCACTGCATCCAATGCGTGCCGACCAGGACACCACCAGCGGCGCTAGCGCTACCAGAGGCATTTGCCGAGGAGGAATCACTACTCGTGCCGCTGGCACTGTTGGCGCGACGGCATGCACCTGTGACGGTCGATAGGGAAATCGCGGCTAGAAGAGTGAGGCGACGGCTATTGGCAAAAATCATAGAGGAGTCTCGCAAGTGGAATGAGTGATCGACGAACTGAAGTGGTCTGTCTATAAAATCGTAAAGTCAATCTTTGCTCAAGCAAGTTAAAGTGGGTCATCCATGTACGATGTTAAAAAGCTACGATGGGTGTCCATGGCAAGCCTAATCATCATAAGCGGAGTCCTTTGTTGCTTCCGAAGAGAGCGACCGTCTCCGAAGCCTATACCAGATCCAGCGCCAGTCCAAGTCGGAGCCAGTCCGGTTGCATCTGGCAACCAGGCGTCAGTTTGCTAAATGGATAAGGCCGTACGCACATTTTTATTTTAGAAAAGGGACTGTAGTGCGTTCTAAAGCGCCGGGCCTACTCGGACAACGGGGCAACCCCATGCGGCACTCGTAAATTGCGGAAATTCGTAAATACCAAGATTTAGAAGGTCTCGCTGTCCTTTAACCGCCAGATTTAGCGAATATTTTTCTAAGTCATTGGTTTTTGCTAAAGAACCACAGCAACTAGTCCGATACCTTTATTGGACCTTTTATGTGTGAGGAGATTCCATGGTACACCAACGCGTTCCGTCGACCGCCGTCATGCTTTTGCTCGCTGCCACCGTCACGGCGACCGTGACAGGCTGCAGCTCAAGTAACTTTGGTGCCTCGCCTGCCAGAAAGGTCGAGGTGAACGGCAAAGTTCAGACCGGCGGCGACACTCCTCCTGCAACCGCCAATGCGCCCGGTACCTCCTCCGACGCCTCATCCGACCCCGCCCAAATGGCAGCTCCAGACCATGGCGGCGGAACTGGCAACGGCAATGGAACGACAGGCGATGTCGCTGGTGGCCCAGGACTGTTGGGTGCAACCGAGGCCAGCTGCCTGCGTAAATCCGCCCTCTACAACGTCGTCATGGTCTTTGACGTTTCCGGCTCACAGGCGCAAACAGACCCGACCAAACTGCGCGTAAGCGGTGCCAAGGATTTTCTGACCAAACTCTCTAGCTTTGCGGATGCCAACCCGGCCAGCAAGTTTAACGTCTCTATCACCGGCTTTGCGTCGGACGCAACCTTTGGAGCGCACGGCTGGGAGGCACTAAACAAAACAACTCTTGCGGATATGACTCTAGATATCGACAAGGTTACCGCCAAAGAGTCCGCCGGAACACACTATCTCGCCGCACTCACTGCGACTGACCAACTCTTGACAAAGATAAACGCCAGTGCCACCGACAAGACGACGCGAACCTTTGTCATCTTCATGACCGATGGCGAACCAAACGGCCCAGGGACCCTCAATCAGATCAATGCCGCGACGGCTGCGTTGACGACGACTCGGGGTGCGGCCATGATCATGCTTGGTACCGGGACGGGAGTATCGGCCAATGGGGAGAAAGTGCTTCAAGGCATGGCCTTACCCAACCCGGGGATCGTCAATCCTAAACACGTCGGTCGTTATCACCGGGTGGCAACCACGGAGCAAATGGCTAAGATCGGCGAAATCCTTACCGGCGACGTTGCCGCCTGCGAGTGATCAAACCTTAGTAAAGCTTTCGGCCATATGGTCAGTCCACCTTCGGACGCGACGTGGTAATGATTTTTGGGCTGGATAGACTGCATACACCGCTGTCTCTGAAATCAACTCATCGTCAAGCTGCAGTGCTACTAAGTGACCGTTGACCAGTTCCCGTTCAACACTCCAAGCCGACCTGACGAGGATACCTCCACCCTACTGCGGCCCAGCCGCCATCGACCCGGATGGAGATGTTTGGGGTTGGGGGAAACCTTAAGTCGTGTCAGGTGAGGGGGTGCTGACGTCGGTTCATCGGCTGAGGCCGATTCAGCAGCCGTCGCTCTGTAAAAAAGCCCCATCGTCCCCGATCTTACTCGTACCACCTAGCACCCAAATCCCTGCCGAATGAGCTTTAACGCCAAAGACCAGGCGACCATCGTGGACCGTTCGGCTACATCCGGACACGGCGTCGACGTAGGTCCCGTTGCGTACCGGCGCAACGGTAAATCCGCTACGCCTGTCAGCCGCTAAACCGACGACCACATAGCTGTCACTGCCCGCATCTTCGCGTACGTAAGAGATGCCCGAGCCAAACTCATGGACCTGACTCATCGCCCCTGTCTGCAACGCCGGGATGCGTTGACGGATGAGGTTTAGGCGTTGGATATGGCGATACATCGGGTGCATCCTACTCGCACGCTGCCCTTCAGGTGTGAGGTGCTCACCAAAATAGGCGCGTCCGGTTTGATCCAGGGTGTCATGCTCGCCGGCGATATCCTGCGGTGCTCCTTTCATGAATTCGATCTCTTCGCCGTAGTAAAGCGCTGGAATACCGCGAGCGGTCCAAAGCAGGTTGTACGCCACTGCGGCACGCCAGGATTCGCCACCGAAGCGATATTTGAAATCATTGTCGGGGCCGACATCGTGATTTTGAAAGAACGTCACCAGCTTAGTTGCATCGCCGTAGATCCAGTCATGGGCAAAGACGCCGCCTAAGCCGTCAAAATTGCCTTTGGTCAGGTTGTCGCGAAAGGTCGAAAAAAGGGCGAAATCAATCACCGAAAGTCCCGAATCGCCGCCGGAATGCGGGTCCTTTGCGTCATGACCGTTGCGAGTATACCACCACGGACGGATAGCAGACGGGCCGTTGTCGTTACCCTCTAGATCACCGTAGCCCAAGCCCTTGACCATGACCTCAGCAAAGACAAACAATCCTGGGCGGTGCTCTTGCCAGGTGTGCACGTAGGTGAGGAGTTCGTCGCGCTCGACGTGCTTGGCGGTGTCAAGGCGGATGGCATCAACACCCATGTTGAGGTAGCTAAGGATTGCAGAGTTAAGATAGGCCTTAACGATGGGTCGTTCGGTGGCAAGGTCCATGCAGTCGCCACTCAGGTGTTTGCGCTGGAGACTGTTCGGGTTTTCCCAATCACCGCCGGCCATATAGCCGTCAGGGTGGTACCACTGGGTCGGTAGATGCGCGACATCGGTGTTGAAGAAGCGGTTTGGATTCTGCTTAAATTGAGCCAAACTTAGACCCGAGGTTGGATCGATGAATGGCACGTCACCCGCGTCGTCCTGGTGCTGGCGCTCGCGAAACCAAGCTGGAGCCACCGGGTTGTCGTTATCCTCGTGGTAGGGGGCCAGGTAATTGCCAAGATTCAGCGCGTAAGGTGCAGTGAAGGCAGCGTGGGCTGGTCGGAAATACTTGTGCGGGAGGCGGTCAATCCACACTTGATTGCGGATGCCGTAGTTGCTGGAGTGGTTGATGACAACGTCTTGAATCACCTTGAGACCGTTGGCATGCGCCGCATCAATCAAATCTTGGTAGGTCGCACCGGGAGATTCTAAACGAGGATCGACGCGCGTCCAGTCATAGGCATGATAGCCGTGGTAGTCAAGGCCACTACGGTTTTCCACCGGCGGCGAGATCCAGATCGCCGTAAAGCCTAGGTCCTTGATGTAGTCAAGGTGGTCCATGAGTCCCTTGAAGTCGCCGCGCCACTGCGGATCACCCAGCTTGATGCGGTCGCGGTTGTAGAAGTTGTTGCTTGGATCCCCGTCGGCAAATCGGGCGGTCAAAACGAAGTAGATCGTCTCCCTGCGAAAGTCGATCGGCATCGCCGTATCCGCCATGGCCGTAAACGGCAACGATGCAAGACAGAAAACGGGTAGCAAGGACACAAGGGACAGTAGGCACCCTAGGGACCATGGCATCCAACGCGGCAGGGACATTTTAACATCGTTCGACACAACCATGGTGACCTCAACAAGATTTGAGGGTCACCATACCATGCCATTCTAAAGTTGGCGCCTAACCGGCTGACTTGTCCTTGTCATTTGATTTCAAAGACGCTTACCATAGCACCGCCTATATTGATAATTTCCGATGAAAATCGCGATAGTTGCAGGTATCGTGGCAGCTACTCTTAGACCTAAGGGCCGCCTCGATGAAGATCGATATCCGCCATGCATCAGTCGCCGATGCGGCAGGAATCGCCAGGGTCCATATTGACACCTGGCGCTCCGCTTACAAGGGTATCGTTCCAGACGAGTACTTGGCCAGCCTGTCCTACGAAAAGCGGCTCATCTCGTGGGGTAATTTTCTCGGGGCCATGCCATCAAGGCAGCATGTGCTTGTCGCGGTTGATGATGATGGGAAGGTTATTGCCTTCGCAAATGCTGGCAACAACCGTTCCGTTGAATATGGTCCCGACGGTGAAGTCGTCGCTATCTACTTGCTTCAGGAATACCAAGGTTGTGGCATAGGACGCCGCTTATTCCATGCCTCTATCCATCGACTCGCTGCAGATGGATTCAAGCAGATGCTGGTATGGGTCCTTGCTGACAACTCGGCCTGCCGTTTTTATGAGCGGATGGGTGGACAGCTCATCGGCGAAAAGATGGAGGAGATCGGCGGCAAGTCCCTTAAGGAGCTTGCATACGGATGGGACGATTTACCGTCTCGCGTCACGTAGGACCATTCTCAACTTTCACACAACTGCTCGACCGACTGTAGCTTATCTGCGACAGCGCTCAGCAAGCGACGGCCGCGTCGATACCCAACGATTGCCGAACTCTAAGCCGCGCATCGTATCTGGCACGAAGCTTGCTTAAGGATTTGCAACGGTGTCGACCGTGCCGCATGCATCATCTTGGAGGATAACAACATGCTTTATTACGCAATGGTGTTTCTTGTGCTCGCCATCGTGGCTGGCGTGTTTGGCTTTGGCGGGATCGCTGGGGCTTCAGCGTGGATAGCTCAAGTTCTCTTTGCCGTGTTCCTGGTCGCCTTGATCGTGTCGGTTTTAGCTAATGCTTTGCGCGGCAAGCGGCCGATTTAAGTCGCTGGTTTTGCAATGGGTTGGGTTACGTTACCACTAGCGGAGGGTGCTTTATGAATTGGGAACAAATTGAAGGGCAGTGGAAAGAAGTTAAAGGATTGGTTCGTGAGAAATGGGGTAAGATCACCGACGATGACTTGACGGTTATCGCTGGTAAAAAGGACCGACTGCTCGGCAAAATACAGACTCGCTACGGCCATAAAAAGGAAGCCGCTGAGGCGGAGCTGGATAAGTTTATCGCGAATGTGAAACTCAAAAATTGATCTAGATTTTTTCGGAGGTGCTCGGTCATGAAATTGTCAACTTATTTACTGTTCGTAGCTGCGAGCTTCGGCTCATGGACTCCGGGTCCTGCCATGGCCGAGCCCTCCATGTCCGCTGCCGTTCAAGACGTACGGACCAAGGTGTATGAACTCTTTGGCAAGGACACCGCGACGGTGTCGTTTGAGTCTGGAAGGGCCAATATCAGCGAGGAGGAGCGGCGTAATCTGGCAGCAATGGTTTCTGCGGTTAGGGCAGATGCCACCATCTCTTCGGCGGTTGTGGGCGCGTGGTCCGATAAGGATTTTCCGGGCAACAAAGGCCAGCAGCTGAGCACCTCCGAACGACGCCTGGCCGATGAACGGGTCGCAGCGGTCAAAGACCTGTTGATCAATCTAGGTGTGTCGTCCTTCGAGACCTACACTATGGCGGAAAGTGTCAGCTGGATGGGTCGGCTGTTTAATACCGACGACGCCAAGGTCAAAGGCGAGGGCCGCCTGGGTGATGCCAATGATCAGGTCACGGCAGAGATCGGTAAGATCCTGCGCGATAAAGGTGGGCCGGGCAAGGCTGTCGTGATCATTAGACGCGCTGGCACGCTGATGGCGCATTGAGGCTAGTTGGCCGCTGGTCCTAGATAAGCCAGCGGCGACTGCGCATCTGCAGGATCGGTATAGACCTTCCAGGTGTTGGCAAACGACGACTGGAACGTGCGATGGGTCGCGGCCGAGCAGTAGAAGCTATCGACGGCATTGGCGTAGACCATATTGCCAAAGCGCACCGGGTCGGTGGCGAAGTGTTGCGCCATCTCTACGACCTTGGTGTTTCCAGCCGCCTTCATGTCCGCAAGGAAGCCGTTGGCGAGGCGATCGCGGGACGCCGCAAAGCTGGTCGCAAAGGTCTTCCACTCTGGAGTGTTCAGTGGCGGTGGTAGGTCCGGTGACTGCAGTCGTGTGATAAAGTACTCGGCTTGGACGTAGGCCAAAAGACGCAGCAAACTAAATCGAATAAGTTTCGGATCCGCGTCTAGCACTAGGCGCAGCGGTAAGCTGCTCGTCGGACCGATCCAGCACGAAGGTACCTTTGCATTGGCCCCAAAGATCGCTCGTTCGGTCTTGGTGAACGGTGTGCTGGCGCAGGCTTCGCTGCCGCCACCGATGATGATCTGACCGTTCCCGACGACGAAAAACAGCTGCAGCAGGCCCTTCGGCACCACTGCGAGGGTGGTCAATACGGCGTCGCGTGCGGCGGTGTTGTTGGTCGTATTGACGATGGCATTACTGGTCGAAAGCGCGGTGATGTAGTCTGGAAGCTTCGTCTGACTCAGTTGGTCTGCACCACAAAGATTGGCGGTGTTGATGTCCGTGCTGCCAGTGGCCGCATCGTCGAGGGTTTGGATGCTTGACTCGGTGTGCGGTTTGCATTGCCATAGCAGCGTGCTGCCCACGGTGAGACAGGCGAGGTTGATCATCAGTGCTGTGCGGCTTTTCATCGGCGGCTTTCCTTTACTGGTGACTTTCATCGTCTGGATCACTATGAATTCTCCTGTTGCGACCATGGGACCCAAAGACACTAACGCAAGGGAGTCGGTGTAAGCTGCTGTAGTGGCGTCACTGGAGTGCCACCTTGAGCTGTCGCCGTTCCGAATTGATTGGTCGAGCTTAAACCGCCGCCGGATTGGGGAATGACCGTGCTTCCGCCGGTCAGGAGCGGGATGAGGCCGGTGATGGCATTCAGAATGGTGCTGCCTGTAGAGCCGGCACCCATACCGGGGATCATGCTGATCAACGGACTAAGGACGCCAAGACCTGCGGTGAGGACACTGCCTGTGTTGTTGCCACTCGTGTAGTTCGGAGGGGGGATTGAAGTGGGAATGCAGGTGGAATTAGTGGACTGAAGCGAGCCGATGCCGGTTCCGTTGTTGATATTGCCGCCGTTGGTGCTACTGAGGCCGTTGGTGTTACCGAGGCCGTTGGTGTTACTGAGGCCGTTGGTGTTACTGAGGCCGTTGGTGTTACTGAGGCCGTTGGTGTTACCGAGGCCGTTGATGTTACTGCCGCCGTTGATGTTACTGCCGCCGTTCGCCACCGTTCCCCCGGGTTGGCCAAACATGGGCGTGTTAGGCGGGCAGGTCGTCTGCTGCTGCGCCTGCGGCGCTGCGACTAGGGGCGTCGTCGAGGCCGGAGGAAAGGTGGCCGGTACTCCCGATGTTGCTGCCTTAGGTGGTGGGTCTGGCTTTTTGCTATCTTCGCATCCAATGACAGACAGCGCAGCTAGACCGAACCAAAGGCTGGCGGCGATGGTGTTTATTTGGCTTCGTCTGTTCATGCGGGTGTTGTCCTCGCGTGGGTCGGTGAAAGGTCGGAGCAAAAGCGCTGTGGTTGTATCGGTACGGACGGGGCAAAACTTTAGCGCCTGCGGTGGGGACCGCAAAAAGCTTGGATCTTTGGGAGATTACCAGGTCCTTCGGGGGATGATTTGGGCTGTTCGTGGGTGTGAGATTGTTAGATTCAACGATGGTCTTTAGGCTTTGGACCAAGAAAGAGCCCGCAATTCGGTTTACTATCCTGCTATATTGGCCATAATCGAGGAAAGTACGCTCGAATATCTTCATTCCGCGAACCTTGGGTCTTGCTAACTTGTTGAAAAAAAGCCATTTTTCTTTTTTTTGGGCCGCGTTCGACGGGTAACAGCGCGCTGCTTAAGCGGCAACTACCAGAGGCCCGCTGTTTCAGGGTAGGCCTAATTTATCATCGAGACGCGCCATGCCGACCCGGCCCACTGCAGCACGAACTACGACAGCGAAAAAGCCGCCACCTAGTGTTCCTAGTGAGCTTTACCTACGCGACTGCCGGGATCTAACGCTGCATGGTGGGATCGATGAGACGGGGCATGCAACCATGTTGGCCGTCCTGAGCGGGCTTGGGACTAAAGGCCTGACACCGACTCTCTACCTGGCGCAGTCAAAAGCCTATTGGCAGTCCGGCAGACTGCAGACAGTGCTTGAAGACGTCGGTTACACGCTTGGCACGATGGAACTCTATCAGGCCCTCTACCCTGCCTTGACCTCGGCCTTGCCGCTGCCTAGCGCCACGGTCATCGACCGGGTCACCTCCGGCGATGGCGGTGACGCTGCCTCGCAGGCCATCGCAAGGGCTCAGCTGCAGAGGTGCGCCGACTTTCCGCGTTGGCGGCGGTTTCGCTTTGTCGGCGGTGAGGTGTCGGCTAGAAGCGACGCGGCGGCGCTCCTACTGGCAACGGAGGAGCGACAGCCCGGATTGTTGACGGATTCCTTTCGCCTGTTGCTGCAAGCACTCCATGAGTTTCATCAGGCGATCGACGCGGCTGAGTCGCGACAGCGCATGATCATTTTGGGCGATCATGAATTGGCGATGGCAAGGGATCTCAAAATCGTCGCCATGCAGCAAACGCTGCATCTTGACATCAAGGAGAAGTGGAGCAGCTACTTTCAGGTGCTCGAAGAGCGAACCGCCGCCGTGCGCCATCTGCTCGCGGCGAGCGGCGCGCGCCTTAGTAGCATTGGTAGGGAGTTTGATGCTGACACCCTGGACACGCAGCTGCGCGGCACGGGCCAGCGCTGGGGCGTGGTCGCGGACGTGGGGGCCGACGCCATGCTGCGTTTTGCGCGAGCTGCGGTCGCGGCGCAGGGACGGGGGAATATTTGGCGGGATGAATGGCCCACGACATCTGAAGGCGGGAATGTTGACTATGTGCGCGGACTGTTGCGTCGCAACACCGGGCACCAGCGGATGGACCTGGTCACAGCACTCAATGGGGCCTGGCGCGTGCTCATTCAGCGGGCGATGCAGCAGGCGTTCTATGCATCCCAACCACTGTCCTTGGCCGAGATCGCAGCGGCCTGGGCCCGTCGCTTTCAGGCGGATTCCGTGTGGGGAACGCTGAGCGCTGGACTGGCGTCTCGGCCGATCGCTGAGGGCGGCGCCTTAATCGTGCGCACCGATGCGCCTGCATACGACCTCGGTGCTGAGACTGGTGCACCGGTCGGTGCGGGCTACCTTCGCATTGAGCCAGCGCAACTTTGGCCGCACGTGGCAGTCACGCGCACGGCGTCGCGAGGCAAAAAATTTCCTCGGGTGGCCGAGCGCTACCAGACCTTCGCGGCAGCCATCAGCGACCTCCAAGACGGCGGCGAACGCACCGTCGCCAGTCTCTATAGCGACGAAGCGAGGCAGATCCTGTGGCCGCATGGCCGCGTTTGGCAAGCTGTCGATTTAGCCCGCACCATGGCTGCTCAGCCCGGACTGATGCTGTGTCCTGAGGTTTTGGTCCACGGGTCTTTGCGCTTGCCACATAGTCGCTGGGAGCAGCACGATATCAAGGCCCGCACGGCTGCGGCGTCCGCTCATGAGGTGCTGCAGTGGAGCCGGGTCTCCCGCTGGTTTCACGGTGCGACGGCTTGGTCCTGCCGGCCCCTCCAGCTAAAGAGACCGACCATTTACGATGACCCCACCTCGAGTGCATGGCCATTGACCTTTGTCGACGGCGGCATCGCCGCTGCCGAGGTGCGGTTGGCAGTGCGCTTTGTCGCCGTTGGCGGTGGCGACGAGTTGGCCGGGGTGGCCAGCGTCAAGCACCTCGTCGAATCATTCGCCAAGGCCCAAGCCGCTGGTGCAGGCGAGGCTGCCTTCGGCGACCTACTCGCAGAATTTGGTGCTGGACTGCGCTTTGAGGCGCGGCCTTATTTTACCGTGGAAGGGCGGACGGTCGACGAGGCGGAATGGTTCAGTGCCGTCAAAACCTCGGCGAGTTATTATCGGTTGGC
>JAPLFX010000213.1 GCA_026390445.1 Pseudomonadota bacterium | reverse complement strand
GGCTAGGTGAACTGATAATCAGCGCCACATAGCGCTTCCGTCGAGTCTTTTCTGCTTGATTCCCGAAGGTGGCTTGGTGCCATTTTTTTAGAGCAAACGATTCTAGAGATCTAAGGAGACCCCAGTATGTCGTCGCAAAGCCCCGGTCATTTTTCGTCTAAGGACATCCCCGTACAACCTGTCTCTGAGTACTTCGGAGAACTAACATTTGGTTTAGGCGAGATGCGCGAGCGCCTACCGCGCGACGCTTTCAGCGACCTAACCAAAGCCTTGGAACACGGCCGCAAACTGTCGAAGGACACGGCTGACGCGATCGCCAAGGTGATCATGGACTGGGCCGTGCGCAAGGGCGCCACCCACTTCTGCCACTGGTTCCAGCCGATGACCGGCCTGACCGCCGAAAAACACGATTCTTTTATCTCGATTCAGCACAGCCATCACTCTGAACTAAAAGTCATCGAGCGCTTCACCGGCAGCATGCTGATCCAAGGCGAACCAGATGCCTCCAGCTTCCCGTCGGGCGGCATGCGTTCGACCTTTGAGGCCCGCGGCTACACGGCTTGGGACCCGACGTCGCCGATTTTTATCGTCGAAAACGCCGTCGGCGCCAAGACCCTCTGCGTCCCAACGGTATTCTTTGGTTACCACGGTCAGGCGCTAGACAATAAGACCCCGCTCCTACGCTCGGTCCAGGCCCTGTCGAAAGAGGCTTGCAGCTTCCTCAAGCTACTCGGCGATGTCGACGTTAAGAACGTCACCGCAACCCTCGGCTCTGAACAAGAGTACTTCCTCATCGATCGCGACGTCGCTGCCCGCCGCCCAGACTTGATGATGACAGGACGCACCCTTCTTGGCGCGCCAACGGCTCGCGGCCAAAAACTGGAAGACCACTACTTCGGTGCCATCCCGACCCGCGTCCTTGCCTTTATGGAAGACCTCGAACGTGAGCTCTACCGCCTCGGTGTACCAGTCAAAACGCGTCACAACGAAGTAGCGCCAAGCCAGTTCGAGTTGGCTCCAATCTTTGAAAGCATGACGATTGCCGCCGACCACAACACGCTGACCATGGAGACCATGAAGCGCGTTGCCGCTCGGCACAATCTGCTTTGTTTACTGCATGAAAAACCATTCGCCGCGATCAATGGCAGCGGCAAGCACTGCAACTGGTCGATGTCTAACGACAAGGGTGAAAACCTCCTTGAACCCGGTCACACGCCGCACCAAAACCTGCGCTTTCTCGCCGTTTCGGCCGTCGTCATCCGGGCCGTACACAAGCATGCCGGTATGCTTGCATCGGCCATCATGAGCCCAGGCAATGATCTGCGTCTGGGTGGCAATGAAGCACCGCCGACGATCATCTCGATCTTTCTCGGCTCCATGCTCGAGAAGATTTTTGAAACCATCGCCAAGGGCGAAGCGACTCAGGGCTCTGAGCGCGGCATCATCAACCTTGGTGTCAGCCATATTCCGGACATCTCCAAGGACTACACGGACCGCAACCGTACCAGTCCATTTGCATTCACCGGCAACAAGTTCGAATTCCGCGCAGTCGGTGCCTCGGCCAACGTCGCCGTGCCGATGTCGGTCCTGAACGCCGCGGTGACTGACGCCTTGGCCGAAGCCTCGACCCGTCTGAAAGCGATCCAAGCGAAGGTCGCCAACCGCGATGACGCGGTGCTTGCACTGGTTCGTGAGCTGATCAACGAGAACAAAGGCATCCTCTTTTCCGGTAACAATTACTCAAGTGAGTGGCGCGAAGAGGCCAAGCGCCGCGGTCTGCCTATCATCGATTCGGCCGCTGATGCCTTCGCCTTCTGGAATAACGAAAAGGCCACCGAGTTTCTGGTCGCCACCAGCGTGCTCAGCCGCGAGGAAATCCAATCGCGTTATGTCGTCCAGATGGAACGCTACATTAAGACCCTCGAAATCGAACTCGACACGACCGTCACGCTGGTCAACGAATACGTCGTACCAGCCGTCGAGAACCAGCTGAAGCGGAGCCAAGACGTCGTCCGCGAAGTTCGTTCCGAAGCGCTCAAGTCGCAGCTCAACAAACGCGTTGCAGGCCTAGAAGGAATCTTCGTCGATCTACTCGCTGGCGGCGAGCTGCTATCTAAGGCGCTCGACAAGTTGAATGAAACCCATGACGAGGTCGCCAAAGTGGCACTTCTGGTCCGCGACTGCAAGCCGCTAGCGGCAAAACTGCGTGCCGCAGCCGACCGCGCCGAGCAAGAGGTGGCAGATGAGTTATGGATTCTGCCGAAATACCGTGAGATGTTGTTTCACCCCTCGATGAAATAATCATCCAGGTCTTGGCCGAAGTCGTCGAGGCTAGGGCCTTGGCGCGAGAGTAAGTCCGAAGCCACAGGAAGGATCTCGTCTGTTTGCCACTGAAACAGCGAGATTCTTTTTTTGCGTTTTAGGTCTTTTTGGCACCGCTCAAGGCCTTGGCAGGTTCGTTTGCGTCGACTTTCGGACCTTTTGCCTGAGGGGCGACGGCGGGCTTGTCATAGCGGACGGCGATTTTGACATACGTGCCCTGGTTGTCCTCTATCACCAAATCCTGGTTGCTGCGCAGCCCTACCTCGAACTTAGTCGCCGGGACTGGAGCATAGGACGCCTTTGCAACCTGTTCATCAGCATTCAGAACCAGCCATTTTTTCTTTTTAATCACCATACTGATATCTACCTGCGCCCGGACTTCGGATTCAGGCACGTTAAAGGCCGTCATCATTTGCGCCACTAATTCGCGGATCACCTGCCCATCAATCTTGATTTCTTTAAATTCCTTTAGTTTAGCATCAGGCTTCCATACGGCCAGTGACTCAATGCTGGTATCACCAAAGACACCTAGGTCAACGACCTTCTTCTTGCGCTTGTCGAAGTCTAGGTTGCGTTCTTCTGAGGAGTTGAGAAGGCCAACCAGGCTGAGAACAAAGGTGTAGGTGTTAGTCCCCTTGGCGGAATGCGCCCCGGCCCTAAGCAACTCAATATTGAGGGTGTGCGTCAGCAGGGTATAATCCAAAGGCTCGACAACAGCCGGAGCGGCAAGACCATCGACGCCCTGACAGAGGGCCAAAAGGACCCAACCGGCGAACCAGACTCCCCACCACCTCCTCGCCCAGGAACTGGTCCATTTCATGTCAATGGCTGATCGCATCTTGCCCTCGCTGATCATTCCTGGCGATTTCGGCGACTGCGGCCAACATGGCGGACAACAACATGCGGGTCTTTTTATCTCTAGTCCGTACGTTCACCTCGGCGCACTCTCGTGCCACCGTTTCATTCTGTAGCGCATTGGTCGCCAGGCTCATCAATGCTGCCTCGCCGATGCCGGCTTTATGCCCACTTTCGTCGCCATACAGCGGTATAGCCCCGATCACTTTGCGAACATAATGCAGATCACCGGAAGCGCTGAAGCCTGCCCACAGAAGATTAATTTGCCGCTCACTCTGAACCGGACCAGTCAACGGATCTAGTGCCGAGGGCGGTAGCTTCTGCATGCCGGCCAAGCGCAGCTGGTGGGTTTTGTCTACCTTGTGCAGATTGGCTGCCATGACACGCTTGGAATCAACGGTATCAGCCATATACAGGGAGACCAGCAGGACGTACCACTCCTGTCGGCCCAGACTCTGCCAGGAAGCCGCCCACTGCCGCAGCTCAGATGTATGCGCTTTCATAACACGTGATAAAAAGACGCTGGCAATCAGCGGCATATCACGGCCCTCTGACTGCGTCTCATCGAGGTAACCATTAGCCTGCATAAACTTGACGGCAGCCGTTAACTGTTCCGGATGCGGGTCTTGGTAGTAAAAAGTAAACCATTGCCGAAAGGCTGCGTCGTCGGTGATGGCTGGACCACTCTGCAGCGCATGGTCGGTCGTCACGCACCCAGAGCAAAGCGCCACCGCAATGATCACAGGCACGAATGGGGCGACAAACCGAGCGAACAGGACGCGAGCTTGCATGAAGACACCTAACTGCCGCGCGGCGAACGAGAGTGCGACACCGGGCGGCCTGGCATGACCCTACCACCTTCGCTACCTATCGACCATTCGCCCCACCGGGTTTAGCTTGGTGTTATGATCTATAGAACATCCCCTTTCCTCACACCCCATTGAAAGGCCCTGCGTTCTCATGCAACCACCTAGTTCTCTTAGTGCTTTTCGAGTCGTCCCGCGCACCGGAGTGATCTATGTCACGACTGAAGCCGCACGGCTCGGCTTCAGCACAGATCACCCCGACTGGTGCAACCTCGGCCAAGGACAGCCGGAAACTGGATCCCTACCGCATGCGCCTGCGCGCATTCATACCCTCCCGATCCAACCGGGGGACCAGGAGTATGCACCGACGGCTGGCCTGTGGGAGCTACGAGAATCCGTTGCATCGCTCTACAATCAACTCTTTCGCCGTGGCCTACCGTCACAATACAGCGCCGAGAATGTTTGCATCGCTGGTGGCGGGCGCACCTTGCTGACGCGCGCCGCGGCCAGCCTCGGCCAGATCAACCTCGGGCATTTTCTACCGGACTACACGGCCTACGAGGAGCTACTCGATATCTTCAAGGCCTTCACGGCTATCCCCATCCTGCTCGAGGCGAACAAAGGCTACGCCTTTTCCGTTGCCGACCTGCACCGAGAGATCATCGGCCGCGGGCTGTCAGCACTGCTCTTCTCCAACCCCTGCAATCCCATGGGCAAGCTGATCGCGGGCGACGAAATGGCTGCCTGGGTCGAAGCGGCAAGGCGCACCGAATGCAGCCTTTTGATCGATGAATTCTATTCGCACTATATCTATGGTTCAAATCCCGAAGATGCCCGCATCGCCAGCGCAGCAGCCTTTGTCGAGGACGTCAACCGCGACCCGGTCGTGCTCTTTGATGGCTTCACAAAAAACTGGCGCTATCCCGGGTGGCGCGTCACCTGGGCCATTGGACCAAAGACGGTGGTCGAAGCCCTGGCTAGCGCCGGCTCCTTTCTCGACGGAGGGGGGTCCAAGCCACTGCAGCGGGCAGCGATTCCGCTGGTCACAGAGGACTACGTCAGACGCGAAACCCAAGCGATCCAAATCTCGTTCCGCGCCAAACGCGATGCTCTCCTCACCTGCCTGCAGAAGCTTGGCGTGCACTTTGACACGGTTCCCGACGGTACATTCTACCTGTGGGGCTCCGTCGCCAACCTGCCAACGCCGCTTAGCGACGGCCTCGGGTTTTTTCGGGCGGCGCTCCAGCATAAAGTGATCACCGTGCCCGGCGAATTCTTTGACGTCAATCCGGGCAAACGGCGCCGTGGCGGCACGTCACGCTTCAAAAACCACGTTCGTTTTTCCTTCGGTCCGTCGCAAGACGTCTTAAACACCGCGATGCAGCGCTTGGAAGCGCTGATCCTCAGCCAGACTCAGTCCTAGGCGCACAATCCTAGTCAGAAGGAGGACTAAGAATACTGCGCCGTTCGGATATCAGCTGAATAAGCTTTTCTAGAGCTTCAAAGCTACGGTCTATGCGACGCTTCAAATCTTCAAGGTCGAGCTTGCCCGGGTCGCCGTTTAATGCTCCCCGGGCTATCCTTGTGTGCGCATGGGCCACGGACAGCGGTGTCACGATATCGTGAATGAACCGGCTTTCCTCACTCATTTGGCAGCTTTGGCCCCTGGTGCCACAGGAGCGACTGGTTGCTCCGACAAGAACTTATTAGAGATATAGCGGCCGGGTCCAAGCTTAGCCCAGTCACCATTGATGACCACGTCAACAGCATCGCCCTTCTTCACCCATCCCAGGACCGGGGACAGTTTGTCCGGAAGAGCGTGGACCTTAATCGCCACAACGCGCACGTAGCGCGTCGCCTTAGCTCCGGCAAAACCTTCAGGCTCAACGGGAGCGGCCGGCGCCGGAGCGGCGTGAGCAGGAGCTGGTGCGGGGGCTGGCGCCGGTGCCGGCTCCGCGGCAGCGGGCAGCGAGGGCGGCGGCGTCGAAGCCTCAGCGGTCGCTGCTTCCGCAGGTTCTGCCGACTTTTCATCCTTTGTATCCGCAGCAACCGGCTCCTCAGCATCTTTCTTACCTGAACAACCTGGCGCTAGCACCACGACACCTGCTAGCAAGAGGCCCTTAACCATGCGCATGCTCTTTGCTCCTATACCGTAGACTAAAACACAACCTACCGTGATAAATAGCTTCTTCTTATCAAGATGGTGCCATGGTCAAGCGATGAATGCCAGCCAATAGAACGTCCAGCCGGTGATAGCGGTGGTAAAGGTAAACAACGCGGTTAAACGACCAAACAAGCGATGGCGTTTTGTCAAGTCATCGCCTCCGTCCAGCCGTGGCGGACGCCGCAGGGCGAGAGTCAAGGTGTAGGTCCACAGCAGAGCAGTGGAAATCGCGAAGAACAGATGCACATACAGTACAGGAAAGACCAAAGTGCCGAAATAAGGCGAAGCAGACGCCTGCTTCACCCAGCCATGGATGCGGATGTCTATTTCAAACAAAATCACCGTCACGAGCAGCAACACGCCGAGCAGCTTCTGGATCCGGCTATGAGCAGCGACATTTCGCCGCACTTTGATCTGAAACATGCTGACGGCCAATACCGGCAACACGACCACCAAGGCGATGCTGACTCCATCGAGCATGAACGTACCGCGACTACCTGGGATAAATGGTCCAAACATGGTCAATCCTTGAAAAACGCCACAGCGTTCGCAACAATTCAGTATCTTAGGTTCACACGCAAATAGTCCTTCGCAGCCTACACCCCACCAGTCGCTTAATCAATCAAGCCATGCCTCCGATAACCACAGCAGGAACCTGGAGGTCGAAGCAGGCATCGATCATCGCTGCAAAGCGAAGGCTGCATCATTCACCATTTGTAAGGGTTATACCATGGCGCCGTCCCCATTTATCGTGCTCTGTGTCGATGACGAGCCAGAATTTCTTTCCATCGTCGAAGAGCTGATCAAAGAAGCGGGTTATCTTTCAATCTCTGCAACCAACCCTGTGGACGCCCTGAAGCTGATCGAAGAGCACAAAGACAAGCTTCTATGCATCATCTCCGACTACGAAATGCCTGGGGCCAATGGCTTCGAGTTCCGTAAGATGACGACCAAGGTTGCCCAAGACATCCCGTTCGTTATCCTGAGCGGGTACGTCTCCAGAGAGATGGCTCTCAAAGGCATGGATCTCGGCATCGCTGCCTTCTTGAATAAACCCATTGAGGCGCAGCAACTCCACGACACGATCCGCGAAAAAACAAAAAACTATGCCGAAAGCCTCACGGAAAAGGCCGCTCTCGAAGCGATGTTCATCAGCGAATCGCAAGAGCTAATCGAAGAGATTGAACCTCTCCTGCTGGCTCTGGAAGGCGATCCAGACAACCCCAGCCATCTCAACTCGGTGTTTCGACTCGTCCATACCGTCAAGGGCGCTAGCGGTGTCTTGGAACGTCCAGAAGTCACCGCATTTCTCCATGCCTTTGAGGACCTGCTGACGCGCATAAAGAATGGTTTCAAGGCGACGCCGCAGGCGGTAACGGCGTTGCTGCAGGCATTTGACGTGCTTAAAACAACGATAGCCACGCTTAGCCAGGGCAAAAAGGCCGCCTTTGACTTTAGCGCGGTGCTGAAAGTGCTCAAGGGCGTAGGCAACGAGTCCAACCCTACCAGCGAAGCTGCAGGGGACAAAGCCGACGCTAGCGGCGCGCCGAACACCGGGACTACCGTTGCCAAGCCGGGCGGCATTTTGGTGCCGACGCAGATGTTAGAAGAATTCATGCAGCTAGCGGGTGAGATCACCGTCATTCGCAACATGGTCAATAAGCAAGTGCGAGCCATCGAACAACGGATGCCGGGCGATAGTGATGTCAATCAGCTAGGCGTCCTACTCGATGAAATGCATAAAATCAACGGCACCATGCAAGGCCGTATCGTCGAACTTAAAAAGGTCCAAGTCTCGACCGTGTTCAATAAGCTACCACGAACCGTGCGCGACCTATCGAGACACCTGAACAAGCCGGTCAATCTGGAGATGACTGGAGGTGACGTAAGGGTAGACACGACTATTGCCCTAGCACTAAACAATAGCCTCATACATATGGTGCGCAATTGCGTCGATCATGGCATCGAACTCACCGAGGTCCGCAAGTCGAACGGCAAGGCGCAGACTGGGACTATTCGCCTGGTATGTCGAGAGGAAAAGGACACCATTATCGTCACACTAAGCGACGATGGCGGGGGCATCGATCCTGAGCGCCTACGGCGCAAACTAACCGAAAGTGGGCGGCTGCCGGCGGAGCAAATTGCCAGCATGAGTCGGCAGGAACTCCTGATGCAGATCTTCGAGCCGGGATTCAGCACAGCTGCGGTGGTGACAGACGTCTCGGGACGAGGTGTCGGAATGGATATGGTACGAGACTCCGTCACCAAGCTAAAAGGTCGGATAGATATCCAATCCGACATCGGCAAAGGTACCAGCTTCACAATAAGTTTACCGGTGCCAAGATCCGTGGTGATCATCAGTTCACTCATCGTCGAGTCCGCCGGACGCCATTTCGCCGTGCCGCAAGATCATGTGCTGAGACTCGTGCGACTCACCCCAGAGCAACAGCGCACCCACCTATCGATCCTTCCGGGCAACGCCTGCATGCTGCGCTACGAAGACACTCTTTTGCCCTTACTCGATCTTGCCGCAATGCTCGGCCTAACCTCAGGAAATACGCTACTTCAAGCTGCCAGCGGCGACGCTGGCACCCCTCACGAAGACGTGAATATCCTGGTGCTCCAGGCCGAGCACGGCATGTTCGGGTTGGTCGTCGGTAGCGTCCACGATACCGAAGACGCGGTGCTCAAGAGCCTACATAAATGCGTCGAAATCACCGGGGTCTACCGCGGTGCAACCTTCATGGGTGATGGCACAGTTGGGCTGATCCTCGACATCGACGGTTTAGTTAAAGCTGGCGGCATTGCCGAGCATTTTGCCCAACACGCCGCCGCCACCAATGCCGCTGAAGAGGAGACAAGTAACGGGCCCGAAGGTCAATTCTTGACCTTTACCCTCACCACTCCAGGCACCTTTGCCGTGCCTCTAGATGCTGTCTTTCGCTTTGAGGAGTTCCCAAGCAGCGCCGTGAAATACTGTGGGGATATGCAGGCGATCATCTACCGCGACGCGGTGATGCCGCTCATTGACCTCGCTACAGTCCTAGAACGACCCAGACCGACTCTCACCGTGCAGCCTCCGCTAGCCGGAGACCCTACCACCATTCGTGTCTTTATCAGCCAAAGCGAGCAGCGCTTTTTTGCCTTTGCCGTCGAGCACATTGGTGAGATTGCCAGCTTACAGTCAGAGATTGACCAGTCTTTCCGTAGACCCGAGGGAACTGTCGGCCTCGTCCTCATCGACGGAGTGCCGACGACCGTCGTTGATATCCCAAGGTTGCTCGCTGACTACGCGCCGATTGTACCGGAGACTCCCCCGCAAGCCGCTGTTGGCTGGGCGCTTTTTTAATGATGTCGGTTAGTCCCTTAAAGCCCGAGCGCTTAATGACCGAAAGGCCAGTAGCGAATAGCGAATGATGACTAGCCATCGCAACGCTGGCGACAAAAAATGGTTGAGCCCTCGAACGACAAGGTGGACATGATGACCCAGGGAAGCGCTTTGCAAAAGCCAGTTGACTCACTAGGAACACCTCCCCCAGGGCCAGAGGTCGCCAAGGATGCCGTAACGCTAACAAAGGGCGAAGACGGTACGGATACCATCCAGGTCCAGGTCGTCCAGCTCGACAAGTTGATGAACCTCGCCGGTGAACTCGTCCTGATCAGAAACCAAGTCATTCAGCACGCAAAAGGTGCGCATCAGACCGCTGACTTTCTCAACCTTGCCCAGCGCCTCAGCCTTTTGACGAGTGATCTGCAAAACGAGGTGATGAAAACCAGAATGCAGCCTATCGGCAATATTCTGAATACCCTTCGGCAGATCGTCCATGGCACCGCCAAGGACACAAACCGGTCGGTCGATGTCCAGATCGAAGGAGCAGACACTGAACTCGATAAAACACTGATCGAAGCCCTCAAGGATCCCTTAACACACCTTGTTCAAAACGCCATGGATCACGGACTAGAGCTCCCCGAAGAGCGGAAGAAGTGTGGAAAATCCGCGACCGGCCAACTGAAAATTCAAGCCTTTCATGATGCCGGAGAGGTCGTCATAGAGATCATTGATGACGGTCATGGATTAGAGCGAGCCAAAATCGGCGCTAAGGCTATCGAACGCGGGCTCATCACCGCCCAAGCGTTTGAGTCGATGAGCGACCGAGACGTGCACCATTTGATTCTTGTGCCTGGCTATTCGACCACAGACAAAGTGGTCGATGGGTTGAGTTACAGCGGCGGAATGGAGGTGGTGCGACGCAACGTCGAAAAAATCGGTGGGGTCGTCGACCTCATCAGCAGCAAGGGACGCGGTACCACGGTCCGCTTAAAAATACCACTAACCTTAGCCATCATTCCCGCGCTAATTGTGCGAGCGGCAGGGGAGCGTTTTGCCATCCCGCAGATCAAACTGGTCGAACTTGTCCGTGTCGAACAAAGTGAGGACGGCTCCGCTCCATGTATCGAAAGCCTTCAGGGCCAACCGGTTTTTCGGCTTCGCGGCACTCTGCTTCCACTCGTATCTCTAAGCGCGATCCTCCACAAAGAGCCCGCGAATACGGGCTTCGCAGCGGCAGCAGTGAACAATATCATCGTCCTCAATGTCGGTGAACGTCAGTTTGGCTTGCTGGTGGATGACATCGAAGACTCCATCGACATCGTCGTTAAGCCACTGAGCAACTTCCTCAAATCCCTGAATACCTATGCCGGCGCCACGGTCCTCGGCGACGGCTCCATCGCCCTGACCCTCGATGTACCCGGCCTGGCCGAGCATGTCCGCCTTGCCCCAGAAGATGAACCTACCTCCAGTGCTGAGGGCGCAACGTTGGCGACCGAGGAATCACTGAACAACCGCTCGGACTATATCCTCCTGGATATCGGTTCCCTCGGCTTATACTCAGTCCCGATCAAGCAGGTCAAACGTCTGGAGGAGCTGCCCGCGTCAAGCATTGAGACCGCTGGCGAGCAACGCGTCGTTCGCTACGGCGACCTGATCCTACCGATTCTCAAGATCAGCGACAAACTCGGCCTTAAGGTCAACAGTCCTAGTACAACGCAGGCGTCAGACCAGCCGATTTGCGTGGTCGTGGTCGAACAAAATGAACGGCTGTTTGGCCTCGAGGTTCAACGGATCCTCGACATCTTCTCGACACAGCTACCTCTAGATAAGCGCGCAACTGATCGTCCAGGCATCCTCGGCAGTATGATCGTCGAGCAACAAATCGTCGGTGTCATTGACATTGGCGCCATGATAGGAGAATGACATGTCACTAGCACTAGTCAAGGATACTGGACCCAGAGTGGACGTACCGGGAACCGCGCAATTCTCGACATTTTTTGTCGCCGGCCGACTCTACGGCATTGATGTCCGGCAGGTTCAGGAAGTCGTAAAGCCTCTGCCGATGACCCAGATTCCCTTGGCACAGCCGTATATCAGGGGACTGATCAATCTGCGCGGCCAAGTCGCTACGGCAATCGGTTTGCATCAACTTTTTGGCCTGACGCAATCGACATCTCGCGAGCTGATGAACGTCATTTGTCGGTGTGACGGCAACTTGGTGTCACTACTGGCAGACGATATCGGCGACGTCATGGAACTCTCCGCCTCACAGTACGAACCGGTGCCTGCAACGATCGATCCTCTGATCCGGCGCTTTATGTCCGGTGTTTACAAAGTCAGCGGTCCACTCGTGAGCATCATCGACAGCGACAAGGTCGCCCGCTTCCTTAGCACGCAGAACTAATCAGGAAGCACCATGAAGGTTTTGATCGTTGACCACTCCACGATGTTCCGCGCTAAAATCCGCAAGGCTCTTCACGGGTA
>JAPLFX010000191.1 GCA_026390445.1 Pseudomonadota bacterium | reverse complement strand
ACGAGACGGACGTCGCAGGTGCTGCGCAAGCTTTCGAAGAAATGCCGCGCTCCTTCTTCGGTCTCGCAGATGATGGCGACCGAGGCCAGACGCTCGTGGTCGAGCAAGGTGCTCAGCGCTTCGGTGATGGCAACGATGGCGAGGCCTTCGTTTGGTACGAGCGAAAAAATGACGTCGCGTCCTTCTTTGATCGACCTAGGCAGCTCCTTTGGCGCCATCGAACCCAGCACTTTCCGGCCGAATTCAGCGACCGGACGTGGGCAACGGTAGTTGGTGTTGAGTCTGGCCTCCTCGCTTTCTGCCACCTGCAATTCGCTTAAGACCTGGTCCCAACCCATAAACGACACGGTAGGATCGGACTGCTGGACAGCGTCTCCGGCTACGGTCATGGTGGCGTCGGCAGCTTGTGCGTGGCCAAGGAGGCGAAGTTCTAGGGGGCCGACATCTTGTGCCTCGTCGATGACCAAATGCTTGTATTCCGGCAGCGACTTGCCCTTGCGTTGAACGCGTCCGTGCAGGCGCAGCATCCAGCCGAGGAGGACGGTGAAGTCCTCGACGTCCATCGTTCCCGCGTAGTCGTCTGCCTCTAACTCCTGGTCATCCACCGTCTTAGTGAATTCTAGCTCGACCCCGTCGGTGATCCCGCCATGGGCGTCTTCGAACTGCCGCTGCGTGTGGCGTGCGAGTTCGGTGGTCATCTTGGCGGTGATCTGTCCGGCGGATTGACGCTGTAAGACGGCGTGGAGAGCCGGTTCGCAGTACAGCTCGGAGCGCGCCGTATCGCAGTCCCACAGCAGCGTCCGGCGTTCCCTGAAAAAGCGGCTCAAGCTGTCGCGGCGCCATTTGGTCGAGCCTTCCTTGGACTCTTCGTCGAGGATCTGAAAGCAGCGCTGCTCGAGTTGATCGACCCGCTGCATGAGTGGGTGGCGATCCTTTCTGAAGGCAGCAACGAGTTCTTCATGCCAGCCCTTGACCAGAAAGGCAAATGCTGCGGCGATGCGCTCAACATGGATGTCGACATAGGCGTCTAGCACCGCATTCATGGCCGCATGGCGTTTGATCAGGACCACCTGGGAGGGCGTCCAATCATAGAGTCGCCTTGGCAGCCCTTTGAGAATGTGCCGCCCTTGATCGGTCACCCATAGGTCGAAGGTTGCCACGTTAACGTTGTCGAGACCAAGTCCAGCAAGGAGGCGCTGGGTAAGTCGCACCAGCCCTTGTTCCGGTACCACGACCTGCATTTCCCGCTGCTGATAAAAGCGCGGGCGCTTGTAGGAAAGCAGTGCCATGCGGTGCAAGGCGATCGTGGTCTTGCCACTGCCGGCTCCGCCTAAGATCAACAATGCGCCTTGGTCCTCGCGGTTTAAAATATCGTATTGCTCGGGATCAAGCAGGGCTGAGACGTCGGGTAGGCGCCTGTTGGTGGCACCGATACCAAACTGTTGGACGTTCACCGCCTTGCCAGCGCCGCCACTGAGCTCAGGCTGGGTTTGGCCGGCCAAGCTCACCCAGTGACCGCCGCGCTCGCGGCTGAGCGTGAGGTTGGGGCTGGAGATGCCGACGAGTTCGCCGATGTCGAAGCTGATGACGCGGCGCATTTCCAGGATGCCTGCGGCCGTGCGTCCCGGCAATTCGAGTTCGTACTCATCGCCTTCGCGGTAGTTGAAAAAAACCTTGGCCAAGGCCGCATGACGCCAGTCGATGATGGTGATGCCAGCTTTCGTATCGATAAATGTTTGGTAGCCGATCAGCACGTCGCGCTTTTTACCGCGCTCATTGAGGCGCACATGGGCAAAGTACGGTGCTCGCATGTCGGGTAGCTTGGTCTCGAAAGAACGCGCTGCCAAGCTATGGTGCGTGTAGAGCTGTTGAAACAATGCAGGGAGATCATGCTCGTTCGCCGTGATCGCTTCGTCACGCAGTTCGATGAGGCGGCTTTTGATTGCGTTCATGTCTGGAGCCGTGGCCAGAGCGGCCTCGCGCACGGCCTCCTGCACGATCTTATGCAGCGCCATTTCGGCATCAACGATGGCTTGGTCAGTT
>JAPLFX010000241.1 GCA_026390445.1 Pseudomonadota bacterium | reverse complement strand
GGACAAAGGCTTTTGGCGATTGACTGTTGCTATTAGTTTAGCAGGGCCATGCGCAGACCACGAGGGTGGCGTCGATCAGCGAAGGCATGTTATGGCGGTTCCGGCAGGAATCGAACCTGCACCACCGCCTTCGGAGGGCGGCATGATATCCATTTCACCACGGAACCAGCTCAGAGCGCATCAGGATGCGAGAGCTACGCGTCTATCAAGAATCCCCAGTCATGGCAAGCAAGGAATCTAATTTGTCCAGTAGTTTCAATATTTAAGGGGTGTTCAGTCGTATATTGGGTGGGTCAACCCCTGCATGGTGCGCTGGCCCACGCTGTTCAGGTCAAAGACGATGACTTCGTTCTTGCCCTTTTTAAGCCAGGTCGCCGGGCAGTACAGGGCATGCTGCGGCCCGATGTGCCAGTAGCGGCCAAGATTGTGGCCATTGATAAAGGCGACGCCCTTACCCCAGCCTCTCGTGTCCAGGTAGGTATCGCCGACCTCGGCGAGATCGAAATGGCCGCGGTAGAACGCTGGGCCGGTCGCCACCTGCTTGCCAAAGCGCAGCGTCGAAAGGTTGTCAAAAGGCAGGGTATAAATAGTCCAGCCTAGCAGCTCGCCTTTCTCCGTTAGGACGGTTTCGGTGATGCCTTTGCGTTCGTCTTGCATCTCGGTCGAAAAGTTCAGGCGGCCCATATTTTCTACGAGGATCTCCAGCGGCTTTCCAGCCTCCAGCCGAAGGTCGAGCGTGCTTTGCTTGAGGCGACGGTCCAAGGTACCAAGGAGCTTTCCGCCCTGGGAGACGAGGGCGTAGTCGTGGACGTCTTTGATCTCCAGCATCCCTCGGTAGGGAGCTGTGATCATGTGCTGATATAGGATAAAGCCGTAAGCCTGATCCAGGTCCTCCATGCTTTTGGGTCGCTCGCTTGAGATGGGCTGGGGCAGGAGCTGTACCAGCGGGGCGTTTTCAGCCAGCGCGAAGCTTGGGATGGAGATCATGGGGATCTCCTGCGGCAGCGCTGGAAAGTCTTCCTTTTCCGCTAGGTTCTTCGCAATGGTGTCGCGATAGGCGAAGAATTTTGGCGTCGGTTTTTCGTGCCGCCGTGAAACATGTAGATATTGAAGCTGACGTTATGCTGCATCATCCAGCTTAGCCCAGTGGTGCCTTCGCTGCTGCTCTTCACCGCGTGCGCTCCACCGACTTGGTCAAACCAGCCAACCCAATACTCCGCGCACATGGCCGGGCTTTCTGGCCGGAATTTAGTCAGCTCTGCAAGCTGCGTTGCCGGTGTCAGATTTTGATTGAAGTTGATCGTGACGAGGTCCTCGGGAAAGGTGCCAAAACCAAGTTCCTTTTGTGCCTCAGCGTGCCCCCAGACACTATCACTGGTGAATAAAGCTCCGTCAAACCCAGCATTGCGTACGGATTTTTTTATTGCGTTCATATAGGCGCGGTCGGTTCCAAAGGAGCCGTATTCGTTTTCAACCTGAACCATCAGGATTGGTCCGCCGCGCTGGACCATCAAGTGAGATACCTGCTCGCCAACCTTTTTAAGATAGCGATCGACAGCGCCGAGAAAGCGGGGATCCGATGTGCGCACTTGCAAGCCTGGCATTTTGAGTAACCAACTGGGAAACCCACCGAACTCCCATTCGCCGCAGATATACGGTCCCGGTCGCAGTAGGACGCTCAGCCCTTCTTCCGCTGCAGTTTTGACAAATCGTGCCAGATCAAGCTGACCAGTGAAGTCAAACTGGCCTGGCTTGGGCTCGTGCAGATTCCAGAACACATAGGTGCTTAGCGTGTTTAGGCCCATGCTACGCATTTTTTTCATGCGGTCTCGCCAATACTCGGCGGGTACCCGCGGATAGTGGAGCTCCCCACTGCGTATGAGGTGAGGCTTGCCATCTACGACAAATTCCTCGTCCTCTATGGCAAATGTCTGGATTTTAACGCCGTTTGGCGCTGCGTTGAGGGCTCGTGGCCAGATGATTAGCAATGCCAAAAATAAATACTTCAATAGGTTCTCCGATCTAGTGGAGTGGGATGCACTGCAATTAGGGCACTCGAGAAAGGACCTCAAAGGGACAGGGCCCGCCAAACAGGCTGCAATTTCGTTTGCTCAAGGCTGATATCCCATAAGCGCTCTTGCACAACTTGATCCTCGCCTTCCTTGCTGGTTTTTGCCGGCCGGCATTTGACGAAATAGGCACCGCTGGTGTTGGTTACATCCGGTGAACTTGCTAGGTAAATCGAGGTCGCGGCACCTTGCGCTGGTGACAGTAGGAAGGGCCTAATCACCGATACCAAGAGCTTAAATAGACCAGGATTATTGTGTCCAAAGCCGGTGCCAACCACGCCTGGGTGCAAGGCATTGACGGTGATCTTCGTAGACTTAAGGCGGCGAGCAAGGGCCCGCGTGAAGAGAATATTAGCTAGTTTCGATGCGCCGTAGCATTTAAGCCCGTTAAAACCTTGGGCCGTTTGCAAGTCATCAAAATTGATATGGCCCTGACGATGCGCGCTTGACGAGGTGTTGATGATTCGCGCCGGTTGACTTGCCATAAGTATGTCCAAAAGGCGCAGCGTTAAGGCGAAGGGTCCTAGGTGATTTAACGCGTAGGTCTGTTCAAAGCCTTCGGCGGTCTGCGTTCTGCGGGTAAAGATGGCACCTACATTGTTTAGTAGGACATCGAGTCGTTGATACTTAGACTTGAACTCTGTCGCGACTCTAGTTGCTTCGGAAAGTAGCGACAGGTCCGCAAGCAACGAGTCGATCTTATGGTTGCCGCTTTCAGCTTTTAGCCATTCCACCGTGCCCGCTGTGCGGACTTGGTCGCGGCCGACGATGACGATGGTGCCTCCCAACTTAGCCAAAGCAAGGGCGGCTTCTTTGCCGATGCCAAATGTGGCACCGGTAATGAGTATGACCTTTCCGTTCATAGGGCCAAGATCATCAGCGTGGGTCATCTTTGACGTCCCTATGGATGGAAGTAGACAGCCATTAGAAGTCTACTATAGTTGAGTCATAGATAAAATATCTAACGCCCCGATTCTAAGCGGTTTTTTTATAAAATAAAATCAGAACAAAATCGCAAATTTATAGATAATTTTTAGAATTGACATTTATCATTAAAATGATAAAAGGATCTTGGTCGTTGCTTGTGAATCCTCTGTCCTCCGCAAGTCCTTTACCTGCCCCATTAGTTCTCCAAGGTCTTCTCTTGAAAGGTGTCCCATGTTCGGCTGGCTCGTCAAACGGCTCAAGCTGCAGCAAGGCCTCCGCGTGGAGGTTGGTGCTGATCTGGTACGCATCGCCGATATCGGCGCCGCGCTTGAGACCTTTGGTGAGCGCTATCTAAAGCGTGTATTCACCGACCGTGAAGTCCGCTATTGCACCCGCTCAGGTACGGACGCCGCACTTGGGTCCTTGGCCGCTCGCTTTGCTGCGAAGGAGGCTGTGATGAAGATCCTGCGTCCCGACGCAAATACGGACCTACCTTGGACGTCGATTGAAGTGATTCGGGCTGAGTCCGGTGCACCTGACATAGCCTTAAGCGGAAATGCCGCTCGCCTCGCCAAAGCGGCGGGCATTGCGCGCTTCGCCCTTAGCTTAAGCCATGACGGAGATTATGCGACAGCCACCGCATTAGCGATGCGCTTCGCTTAAGAAGATATGCAGCAATAGACCTAATTAAACCAGAGGAATGAAGTCATGATCGATAGTCAAATCAGAGAAATTCTCAAAGAGCATGCTCGTCTCGCCATTGATTTAGCAGCGCTGGATGATGCGGCGGATCTCTACCAAGCAGGTATGACCTCGCACGCTAGCGTCAATGTGATGTTGGCATTAGAGGGGAACTTTGACGTCGCAGGCGCTGAACGAGCTGATGGCTCACTGATTGAGACGTGGACGCTTTATTTAACCATCAGACACTGCGAGAACCACCGGTGACAAACGTAAAGATATCGCCATTCGTTGCCATTGCCAGGTCCATTGGCGCTGAGGTTGCTGCGGTCCATGCGACGGCGGTAGACCGCGATGCACGCTTCCCCAGTGAGTCCATTGCGGCTCTCAAAGAGCATAGGATGCTCAGTGCCTACGTGCCTAAAGCCTTGGGCGGCGGCGGCGCGACCCTAGGCGAATTGGTCTTGGCCTGCGAGGCGCTGAGCCAGCACTGCACGTCGACCGCGATGATCTTCGCCATGCATCAGATTCAGGTCATCAGCATCCTGCGGCATGCTGGTGATTCGTCCTGGTTTCTCGAATATATTCGTGACTTGGTTGCAAACCAGAACCTCATCGCTTCGGTCACCTCTGAGGTCGGGGTCGGCGGCGAGATGCGCAGCAGCGTGTGCGGTCTGGAGTGGGAAGGCCAGAGTTTTAAGCTAGTCAAGCATGCGACCACGATCTCCTACGGGGCACAAGCGGACGATCTTCTCGTGACGAGCCGCTGCACTCCCGATGGTCCAGCCAGCGACCAAGTGCTTTCGTTAGTGCGCAAAGCCGACTACACGCTGGAGCAACAGGGTGTCTGGGATACGATGGGGATGCGTGGGACCTGTAGCCCACCGTTTAAGCTAAGCGCCACCGGTAAAAAGGATCAGGTTATCAGCGCGCCCTTCGCGGAGGTCGCCAGTGAAACGATGGTTCCAGTGTCGCATCTGCTTTGGGCTGGGTGCTGGCTTGGTGTTGCAGGGGCCGCGGTCAACAAGGCGCGAGCCTTTGTCCGGATGCAAGCGCGTGCGCGCCCAGGATCTACCCCGCCGACGGCCTTGCGTCTTGCCGAAGTGGCCAGTGAACTGCATATGCTCCGGGCCTCCGTCGATAGTGCGCTTCGTGAGTATGAACAGCTTATTGGTGCTGAAGATGGCTCGGCGGACGAGCTAAGCTCCATGCCGTATGCGTTAAAGATCAATAATCTCAAGGTGGCCGCGTCGCGTAAGTTGCCAGATATCGTCGGCCAGGCGCTGCTGATTTGCGGGATCATGGGCTACAAGAATGACTCAAAGTTTTCGATGAGTCGTCATCTGCGCGATGCCCATTCAGGTGCTTTGATGGTCGGTAATGACCGCATTCTGGCGACCAATTCTTCGATGCTTTTAGTCCTCAAAGACGAATAAAACGGAGCGTATGATATGTCGATTGATTTTTCTCCAGTTGGTTTGCATGACGACTTAGTAAAGGCCGGTCATATTATTCCGGTCGGTGTCCAGGGGATCTTTGGCCGTGGGCCGATCTTTGAAGACGTCCTGCGGCAATTCGACCATTTGGTGACGCGAATAGCGAAAGATGATGGCGCTGAGCGCATGAGTTTTCCGCCTTGTTTAGACCGTAAGGTGTTAGAGAAGAGCGAATTTCTCGACTCCATGCCGCACCTTGCGGGGTCGATCTTCAGTTTTTCCGGGACCGATGCACAGCATCAAGAACTGAGTGCGCGCGTTCACGCCGGGCAGCCTTGGCAAGACCTGCTCACGGCGACGCACGTCTGCCTGACCCCGGCGGCCTGTTACCCGGTGTACCCTAGCTTTACCGGTAAACTGCCGGATGCCGGGCGTCTGGTCGATATGCAAAACTGGGTCTTTCGCAACGAGCCGTCGCCTGAGCCGACGCGGATGCAATCGTTTCGGGTGCGCGAATTCGTCCGGGTTGGGTCTCCCGATGACGTCATCGCGTGGCGCGCTAAATGGCTGCAACGCGGCCTAGAGATCATGCTGTCGCTGGGCCTTCCAGCCAAGACCGAAGTGGCGTCAGACCCATTTTTTGGCCGCGGTGGCCGCATGCTGGCGGCGAATCAGCGCGAGCAGCAGCTTAAGTTTGAAGTGGTAATTCCGGTGATTTCGAGTGAAAAGCCGACGGCGGTTTGTTCGTTTAATTATCATCAAGACCACTTTGGCAAGCTGTTTGATATCCAACTAGCGAATGGCGATGTGGCACAGTCGGCGTGTCTTGGCTTCGGGCTAGAACGCATCGTCATGGCACTGTTCAAAACCCATGGGATGGATCCTGCGGCCTGGCCAAGCTCAGTGCGTGAGGTGCTTTGGTCATGAAGATCGCCGTGCTACCTGGGCTAGAGGATCGTACCTACGTGTCTCATGAGCTGCATGGGGCGCAGCGGGCATGGGGCGAAACCAATTGCTATATCGACGTGTGGATCGAGGTGCTCAACTCGCTGCGCCTTGAACCAGCAGCCTGTTTGAGTACGGTCTTCGCGATTGATTTTGACGGCGATCAGTGGACGTTTTTTAAGCCGCCGCACGAAGATCTTTTCTCGCTGTATGGACTGGACGTTCAAGAGTTGAACGTGTGGAGCTCGCTGAGCGAACAAGCATCGATGCAGCTAAGATTGGGGCGACTGGTCCTCGCCGAGATGGATGCCTATTTTCTGCCCGATACGCAAGGCACGGACTACCGGACCCAGCATACTAAAACGACGATCTGCATGCAGGAGATCGACCTAGAGCAGCGGGCTCTCGGGTACTTTCATAACCGTGCCTATCACCGACTTGAAGGTGAGGACTTCGTTCAATTGTTTCGAGTTGGTTTTGACGCGGATAAGACATACATGCCGTTTTTTGCCGAATTCGTCCGACTTGACCGGCTGGAGAGGCGCCCTGCGGCGGAGCTGGCTGAAATCGCCAGAGAACTGCTTAATAAGCACTTGGCGCGACGGCCTAGTGCCAATCCGGTTGCAGCCTTCAGGTCATCCTTTATGGCAGCGGTGGAGCAATTAAAAGATGACGGACTGGCACGCTATCATGCTTATGCCTTTGCCACCCTGCGCCAGCTCGGAGCGGCCTTTGAGCTTGGTGCCTATCATCTGCAATGGCTGGAGCGGCACGGGCAGGGCGACTTTGCAGCGGCCGCCGGTAGTTTTACCGCGCTGTCTGACACGACTAAGGTACTATTGTTAAAGGCGGCGCGTGCTGTAGCGGGCAAAAAGCCGGTTGATCTTGGCCCGATGCTCGACGAGATGGCTGCGCACTGGGCCAAAGGTATGGACGAACTGGACTCCGCGAGGCACTGATGGCAAGGATTTGGAGCTGCGACGGCGTGAACCGGGAGGAGCTTGCCGCTGGTTGGACCTTTGCGTCCGTGGCGCCAGGTAGCGTGAGTCGGCCGTCGGATTTGCATGCTGCAAATCTGCGGTGGCTTGAGGCGCAGGTCCCTGGCACCGTAGCCTCGGCCTTGCGCCAAGCTAAACAATCTACCTTCGAGCCACAGGATTTGGACGCTAGTGATTTCTGGTTTTGCCGTGACAGTGTTTTGCCCGAGCACTTGAGCGTTCAGCTAAGCTTTGAAGGGTTGGCGACTCGCGCTGATGTTTACTGGAATGACCAGCTGCTGCTGCAATCGGCTTCAATGTTTCTTGAGCAACACATCGATATGGCGGGACTGCCGCGCAGCGGCCGGCTGAGTATCCACTTTAAGGCACTCAATCAGGAATTGGCGCTCAAGCGCCCACGGCCGCGCTGGCGCACGCGCCTGGTCGAGAAGCAGCAGTTGCGGTGGATCCGCACGACCTTGCTCGGCCGCATCCCCTCCTGGGCCCCACATCATGCAAGCGTCGGGCCTTATCGTCCAGCGGCGCTAGTGACCAAGGGCCTGGTATCGATCGATGTGGCCGATATCCGGGCCAGTCTAAGCGGTGAGCATGGTCTGGTGCATGCCAAGATCGAGATGCATGCAAAGCCTGGCCAAGAGATATTGCATGCAGCTCTGATGGTGAATGACCAACGATCGAGCCTTGATCTCAAGCTGGGACCTAGCGGCCAGGTTGTCGCTTCTGGAGAGCTTAGGACCCTTTCCCCACGCCTATGGTGGCCGCATACCCATGGGGAGCAAGCACTCTATCAGCTTAGGTTGCTGCTGGACCTTGGGGGAGCTGAGGTTCAAGTCGATCTTGGTAAGGTTGGCTTTCGCCGTTTGGCGCTGAGTCAAGAGGACGGCGGTTTTGGGCTTGAGGTCAACGGGGTGCCGGTGTTTTGTCGAGGCGCATGCTGGACACCCCCGGATGTCATGTCCTTAGGCGGCACCGACGCGGAACTGCGCCCTACCCTACTTGCCGCGCGCGATGCTGGAATGAATATGATCCGTGTCGGTGGCACAATGATCTATGAGTCCGATGCCTTTTATAGGCTATGCGACGAACTTGGTATACTCGTCTGGCAGGATTTCATGTTTGCCAATATGGACTATCCGGTTACCGATGCCGCGTTTGCTAACATGGTACGCACTGAGGCAGAGCAATTTCTAGATCGTATACAAACTTCACCGTGTTTGGCTGTATTGTGTGGAAGTAGCGAAGTCGAGCAGCAAGCCGCGATGCTTGGGCTTGGCAAAGAGCTGTGGACGAACGACTTTTTTGCGCAGACCTTGCCAGAGCTCTGTGCCAAGTTCAGGCCGGACGTCCCCTACTGGCCGTCTAGCCCAAGTGGCGGCGTGCTACCCTTTCAGGTTGATTCCGGAGTGTCGCACTATTATGGCGTCGGTGCTTACCTGCGTCCTCTTGAGGATGCGCGTCGCTCCGATGTCCGCTTTACGTCGGAGTGTTTGGGCTTCTCCAATGTTCCAGATGACGTGACGATCGATGCCTTTATGCCCGACGGGCAAGCACCCGGTCATCATCCCGTGTGGAAAGAACGGGTCCCGCGCGATAGCGGCGCCGGTTGGGATTTCGAAGACGTTCGCGATCATTATATGCGGAGTCTTTTTAAGGTCGATCCAGCGGCCTTGCGCTACAGTGACCCTGCTCGTTATCTGCAGCTTGCCCGGGTCACGACCGGTGAAGTGATTGGCGCAACGCTTGGTGAGTGGCGGCGCTTTGGCTCAAGATGCCGTGGTGCGCTGTTGTGGTTTCTGCGCGACCTCAGGCTGGGAGCGGGCTGGGGACTGATCGATGCGAGCGGACGGCCAAAGGCGGCCTACTATTATGCCAGACGTTCGATGCAAGCTTTGGCCCTTTTCATTTCTGACGAAGGCCTAAATGGGTTGGTCATCCATGCTGTCAATGAGTCGGCCGAGCCCTACCACGGGCGGCTTGAGCTGAGCCTCTATCGTCACGGCGAAGTGCGAACGGCGACCGCCACCAAGGCGGTCACCGTTGCGCCAAGGTCGACGCTCGCTGTGCGGGCTGATGCAATCTTTGAACATTTTCTCGACACAGCTTATGCCTATCGCTTTGGCCCGGCCGGCCATGATTTGGCGGTCGCTGCCATGCGTCTGGAAGGGGCTGAACGGCCGCAGGTGGAGGCTTTCCATTTTCCACTTGGATTTGGCGATGTGATGCACGGGGATCTCGGCGTCGAGGCCAAGGCTTGCCAGGATGCGGCGGGAGACTGGTGGCTGACCATCCGCAGTCGCAAGCTAGCGCAGTCGGTTGCGATCGATGTGCAGGGATTTGCCTTAGAAGATCATTTCTTTCATGTCGCTCCTGGCGGTGAAAAAGCGCTGCGACTTAGACCCTTAGGCTCTCACGCCAAGCCAAGCGGCAGTGTGTTGCCGTTAAATGCTCGCCAGGAGACCAAAATCATTTGGACGCAAGCGGCGAAGGACCAAGCCGGAGGCGCTTCGTGAGCACGGAGCCAAGGGAGCAAGCCATAGATTTTGCCGGTCGTGATGGGTTTGAACCCGGCTGGTTTGGTGACCCTGAGCGTCCCCTGCTCGGCTGGTATCTGCCTCCGCGACATCATGCGAGGGGTTGTGGCGTTGTGCTTTGCCCGCCATTTGGTCACGAATACCTGGTTTCCTATCGCTCGTATCGGCATTTGGCTGGGCATTTAGCCAATGCTGGATTTGCCGTGTTCTGCTTTGATTATGACGCCACCGGGGACTCGGCGGGTGAAGGCGGCGACCCCGGTCGGGTGGCCGCCTGGAAGCGCAGCATCGTGGCGGCCATGGCGCAGCTTCGCGTCTGTAGCGGCGTCGCCGAGGTTGCCCTCTTCGGCGTGCGCTTAGGAGGACTACTCGCGGCAAGCGTAGCCGTGACAGAGCCCTGCGCAGCGCTGATGCTACTGGCGCCGGTAGCTTCTGGCCGGGCTTATGCGCGTGAGTTAAGCGCGTGGCGCGGCATGAATCCGTTGACGCCTGCGCAGGATCCAACGCGGGTTGTGGGCGCTGACGAAGTGGTTGGGTATCCCTTTAGTGACGAGACACGCGCTGATCTCGGCCGTATGGACTTGTCGACTATTGCCGAGCTGTGCTGCCGCCGGGCCTTGGTGATCGCGCGCGATCAGCTTGCTGGG
>JAPLFX010000139.1 GCA_026390445.1 Pseudomonadota bacterium | reverse complement strand
GTCCTCATGGTGATAGGTGAGGTCGATCGATGCCTCGTCGCGCAGCCTTTAATGTCCGGTTTAGCTAAGAATGTAAGACCGTCAACATCCGCGTTTTTCCAGTTCCGCGCCTCCCTCATTCCGTGCCTCCGTGGTGTAAGCATAACATCTCAATTTGACCACGGAAAAAGGGGGGTAATGAGATAGGGAGATTAGTTTTAGCAACGGCGCACCGTGGATATGACAACCAACTGAAAACACTATCATAAAGAGCCATTTTCAGGGCGGCCTACCGGTCCCAACCGAGGTCACCGACGAAACTGCTCGGGTCTGACCTTGCAGGGAGCCGCTTTAGTCTCATGTTTTCATTCGCTTTGACCGAAGAACAGACGGTCCTGCCGCTGCACCTCATGGTCCCAACGCAGGGTCCGTCTATCACTAGATGTGCCGAAGACAAAAAATGATCCACGATGAGTGATGGGACTTCTCCAACGTGCTCGCCGCCACCAAAAAACGACTAGTCAACCGCCGCCTCTGGCGCCTGATGGCAGTGCTGGTCGCTTGCTCACCCTTTTTGACAGATGCCCTGGCCTTAGCTCAACCCCCTCCACCCCCGACCATCAGCATCGAGCGCCAAGGCTACGCCATCGATCCAAGTCGACAGTTAAGCCTAACCAGGGTCCTCGCCGAGCCAACCGAATTTTGGCAGCCTTTTCAGGGCGAAGCCGTACCGATGTCCAGACATGCGAACGTCTGGATGCGTTTTAACATCACGGTGCCAACCGATGATGTCGTCTTTGTCGAAAGTCCGTGGAACATTACCATCAAAGATGCATACCTTTATCAACTGGACACCCCTTCCCACACAAAAATCGCGCCAGATCGCTTGCATGCCAGTCTGTTTCACCTGACTCTTACTAAGGGCACGCATGAATTTGCCGTCTTGCTGCAGGACGTCAACTCGCGCTCACTCAAGCCGCTCATCAGTGCGGAGGGGGCCGTCGACTACGCTTTGAGTCACTCCATGCGGCGCCAAGTGCATGGGCTCACCTTTGGCATCGCCATGGGTATGCTCTGCTTGTGCCTAGGCATGCTGGTGATGACGCGCCGGCCGCAGTTCTTTTTCTATGCGACCTACAGTATCTCGATGCTTTGGACGCTGGCGATTGGCGCCTTTCAACTGCCTAACCAACCGGCTGGGGTATGGAATATCCTTGGCATCATCAGCAGCGTCTCCATCTACCTGTTTATGAGCTCGACGCTTGACCTTAAGCGTCAAGCCCCTCGCCTCTTTACAGCAATGACGACTATCACCTTGGGATTCGTTGCAACAGCATTTGCAGACGTGGCATTTGACGTCGATATGGGAGCCAGGCTATTCCAGTTCGCCTTGGCAGTCTTGGTCATCGTCGCGACCTTCGGGCGCATGCGGCGCGGCGACAAAGCGGCGTCCTTTTTGTTTTTCGGTTGGTCGATCTTCGTCGCTGGATGGATCGTCAGCACGATCGGCTTATCTCGGACCATCCCACTCTATGCGACTAATTCACTCTACATCTGCTATGCGATAGAATCAGTGCTCTTCGCTCTGGGCATTTTGTTTGTCGCGAAGCAGTCTGAGGCCAAGGCCTTAGCCCAAAGCGAGCATGCCCTCGATCAGTTGAGCAAAGTGTTCTATCCACATCAAATCAGTCAAATCCGCGGTGGAGCTATCCTCGAGTCGACCATGCCTTGCGGCGAAGCGAATGCCTGTGTGATCTGCTTCGACGTGGTGGGCAGCACCCAGATCAAGCATGAACGGGTCAAAGAGTTCTTTCAGGATATTTTCCGGCGCTGCGACGACGTCATGATCGAAGGCTATGATCCGAGCACCATGACGGCGAGTGCCTACCGGGTCAAGCAGGTTGGCGACGGCTTTATCTGCAGCGTTGGTTACCCGCTGCGTTCACTGACCGGCTCTATGGCTAACGACGCGGTCACGTTGGCACTGCGCTTTTACGAAGTTTTCAGTGAAGAGGTCGCTAAGTTTCAATACCACGAGCCGATCCACTGCTGCATGGGCATGGCCATGGATCAGATCGCCAGCTTCTTTCCCGCCGCCGGCACCAAGTCCTACGATCTCTACGGACGCGGGCTGGCGCTTGCGACGCGCTACGAGCACATGCGCAAAGCCCTATTTCCAGACAATCAAGCCCAAAGCGTCCTGATTATCCAAGAGTGTGTCTTTGCCAGTCTTGGCCCAGATTTGCGCCTGCGCTTTGAGCGCATAGATCTTGCCGCTGAAAAAGTCGTCGTCCGCGACGACCCCGACGCTCGCTGCCTCTTTGTCGCCCGACTAGATGCCCGCCCGACGCAGCTTAAAGATCCAAACCACCAAGCCGCTTAACCCAAACACCCCTTTGCGATCTTCGCGCCCTCTGCGGTAAGCCAGCTCGGCGTCACCGCGCTCGCACCATAGCCACTAAAAATTGGTCAGCGCACTGATATGATTTGTCGATTCAAGGCCATCACTGCCGAAGGAACCTGCCTGCACATCTACCGCGCGCAGCGCCGTCAAAGCCACGCTAGACGACTTTTCGCTGCTCGCGCGGTAGGAAATACCTGGTTTCAATGCACCGCTAGCGCCACCCGCCAACATCAGCAGCAGATCCCGATCGTAGCTATGGCTGACGGGATTACCGATGCACGAGGTCGCGTAGATACAGCTGTGATCTAACAAATTGCCGCTTCCCTCAGGGGTATCACGAAGCTTTTGCAACAGATAAGCAAATTCGCCCATGGTAAATGAAAAGGCCTTATTCATGACATTGATCGAAGCGGGATCGGCATTGTGGGAGAGGGTATGGGTGCCCTGGGTTGCTCCGACCTGCCAGAAGATACAGTCGTTCTCCCGACCGGTGAACTGCACGGTGAACACACGCGTTAGGTCGCACGCCAAGGCGACAGCGATCATATCGCAAAAAGCTCGATTGCGTTCGCTGAGCAATTCATGGTTTGGGCTGATGTCAAGCTCCGTCGGCTCGCTGGGCGTCTTGCATTGATTGCCAACGGTGCTACTGATGCTTTTTTCAATGTCACGCACCGCTTGGGCGTGCGCCTCTAGTCGGATTTTGTCTGCCTTGCCCACCTTGGTTTGCAGCGCTGCTAGATCCTTGCCGACGGCATCGAGGATGGTCTGTTGCCTGAGGACGTAATGCGCCCTGGCAGTGGCACTTGCCTCTCCGACACTGTTGGCACCAAACAGCTGCTTGTACAAGCCGACGAGAGAAAACTCGTGATGATTCGGCACATTATTGTCGAGCCAGGACGCCTGTGTCGGTGGAAAGCCGCAACAACTGCCCTGAAAAGCCTCCGAAACTCCGACCACAATCGAGTTAATCGGCGTTTTACCCTTCCATGCCTGGGCCACAATCTGATCGACCGATGGCCCGCCCGGCGAGCCATATTGACTTGTTTGTTGATCGGAACCGCTGGGATTATAGCGACCGGTAAGCAGGTATGCCTGGCCGCCATAATGCACCACGGGTACGACGGTATGACTGGTATTAGCAATCACCGAGACGTAATCCCGCACTGGCGCCAACGCAGCTAGTCCCTCGGATGGCGTCCAGCCCTTGCCAGTGGTGCTCAGTTGCCAATAATTTGGCATCGCGCCGACACCCCAAAACCACATACCAAAGCGCTTTGGAATGGCCATTCCGGTGTCGGCCAAGGCCGTCCCATGGGTGTTGAGCATGCACTCGAGTAGAGGCAGCGAAAAGTGCACTGCCGAGCCTGCCAAGAGGCCGCGCAGAACCTGGCGACGATTGATGGGTTTGAATCTCACCTTTTTCCTCCAACGATAGAAAAGTCATCGGTAGCAACCATGCTTAGGATCAATTGCTGATAGTTGAATCCAGCATTAGCAAATTGCACGCGCAGCGCTTCGATGTGTTGGCCCTGGCCTGGCCCGTCCTGAACGCCAAGGGCTTGGCGATAGAGTTGCCGCACCATGCAAGCCTGTACTTTGGCGCTGGCTTGTAAAGCGGCGCCGAGCTGACGGGCGCCGTCCACGTTCTGCCCGTCGATGCTGCCCGTCACGTCCAGGCGCATGCCGCGATCGGTTTCGCGAAACGCACCACTGCCGTCAAAGTGCTCAAGCACCAGCCCCAAACCGTCCATCGCCTGGTGGCAACCGGCGCAGCCAGCAGACGCCGTGTGCGCATCAAGCCGCTGCCGCTGGGTACGCAGCGCGGAGCTGGACTCCGGGGGCAGCGCTGGCACGTTGGGAGGTGGTGCCGGTACCTCCGCACATAACAACCGACTCATCACGTAATGACCTCTCGATACCGGCGCCGTGGCGTCCGGTTTGGCCTGCGTCGCAAGAAATCCTCCCATAGACAGCAGACCACTGCGGACTCCGGTGTTCGGTAGCGCTACCGCCGCAAAACTCTTCGGGTCAATGCTGCTTGGCGTCGTCAAGCCGTAGAACTTTGCCAGTTCGCCATTGGCGAAGGTGCTGGTGCGATTGAGCAGCGTGGTGAAATCACCCGGCCTGGCAAAGACCAGATCGTCCACTAAATAGTCGAGTTCGCCTTGAAAAGACGCACCGAGCGTCGCTGTAAATTGTGGGAATGCTTTGGCATCCTTGCTCAGGGTCGATAGTCCGTCGAACCCTAGCCACTCGCGCATAAATTTCTTAATGGCGTTCTTTGCGCGCGGGTCAGCCAGAAGGCGCCGTGCGCTATCCTGGATACCGGCCGATGATCCCAGCTTATTCTGTGCCGCGTCTGCAATTAAAGCCGTATCGGGCATGGAATTCCACAACAGGTACGAAAGTCGGCTGGCGATCTCATAGCCATCGAGCCGACTCGTGCCATCAGCTTGCAACGTGCCGAGTTCCGCACGGTAAATAAAAT
>JAPLFX010000081.1 GCA_026390445.1 Pseudomonadota bacterium | reverse complement strand
GCCGCATCCGGCCATCCCGTAGGGCGCCTGATAAGTGTCGCCACCATCGCTGGAGCCCTTCGCTTCTTTGCCGCGCTTTTTGTCCTTTTTGCCTTCAGCGAATGCATGGTTGCTGAAGGCGCTGCCGCAGCCGATGACCAGAGAAAAAAGCAGCGCGAATTGACGACGATTCATGGGTAGTCCTTTTAGCCAGAATTTATTTAAAGCAGGTAGGCACAGACATGGGCCAATGCGGGATCATCAAGTAGATGGTCCTTGCTGGCGTCAAGCACAGCTAAGGCCCCGGGAGCCGCAAAGATCTCGCTGTACGAGCCTTTTAGTTGTGCCGCCACGGCGGGAAAATCTTGGTTTGGGCAACCTAGAACGTTGGTAAAAGCGACGAGGGTCTCGCCCTCACCACGGGCCATGTCTTTGGCCAGCATGGCTAGATTGGTTGTGATGAACTGCTCTTGAGCAACCGCCTTGATCGTGCGATTGGTTGGAATGCAGTTGGATGTCCCTGACGTGATGCCAAACAACTGGGTTTCAGTGCTCGATGAGTTGCTAGTCCATGCCGACGATTGGTTGCCTGAAGGCTTGAATAATATGGAGCCTAGCCCACAGCCGGCGCGTCCATAGAGTCGTTTGGCATAGGCAGGATGCGGAAACGATAACCATGCCAAACTAAAGATTATTACACTGGCATTGACAGCAAAAGCCAACCTGTTCACAACGGCTCCGTTCTTCGCCAAGGATTGATATGTAGATGCCTTTCTTAAAGGCTAGCATTTGCCAGAACAAATTCAAATAAAATCCGCTTTTGACAGTCGTCCAAACCGGGGGCGGTTACTGCGGTTACCTTAGGCTTTCCGCCAGCCGAAGCCCGGCAGTTCTTGCCTCCTGCAGCCTAAACAATGCCATGTTAAGATTGAAGGATGAAAAAGACCCTCGCCATTGGCTTCGTCACGATGCTGGCCTGCCTGCCAAGCGCAGCCAGTCAGTCCCCTACACCACCGGTCTGTGCGGTGAGTCCGTCCAGGGAACTGGTTGGTGTTTATCCGGAACATCCGCTCTCGCCGCGCCAAAGCTTGAAGACCTTTGACACCGTGTTTTTGGGCGAGGTGGCGGTACCAAGTCGCAAGTGTAGCCTTGGCTACTGCGCTGGGATTCGGGTCGTCAAGGTCGTCAAAGGCCGGCCGGGTGCTACCACATTGGTGCGAGTTGCTCCTCCTGACATCGCCGGCGCGGACACCTGCTTACCTCGTTTATATGCCGTCAAGGGCGAGCGCTGGCTGGTTTTTGCCAACCTCGGGACGAGCAAAAGCGGCCTTCGCTACCTCGACAGCAGCAGCGATGGGCCGTCGTTTGCCGCCAATCAGGTGCCTGACTTCGACAAGATGGAAAGCCAGTACCGTGGCATGCAGGCGCAGATTGAGCAGGCCATTGGCGATAAGTTGCGATAATTCTAGTGGCTTATGCGCGTTCCAAGGACGGCCAAGGATGCCGGACCAAGCCCCGGCAAAGGTTGATCTTCTCGGCACATCCCGGTATAACGAGGACCCCGAGAATAAAGGTCCAATACCATGCTTACCACTAACGGCGTGACCCTGGCTTATGGCCAAAGGGTGCTCTTTTCCGATGTGTCTCTTAAATTCCAACCCGGCAACTGCTACGGTTTGATCGGCGCCAACGGCGCGGGAAAATCGACCTTCGTTAAGATCCTGTCCGGGGAGATCACGCCGGACTCGGGCGATGTCACCGTTGGCAACGGGCAACGCATCGCCGTGCTCAAGCAAAACCAATTCGAGTTTGATGATGTCGAAGTCTTAAAGACGGTCATCATGGGTAACCGGCAGTTGTTCGATATCATGACCGAGAAGGAGGCGCTGTACGCCAAGGAGGACTTCAGCGACGAAGACGGCATGCGTGCGTCCGAGTTGGAAGGGCGTTTTGCCGAGATGAACGGTTGGGACGCCGAGAGTCAGGCCGGTGAAATGCTCGGTGCGCTTGGCGTGGCCGAGGCTCAGCAGCACATGCTAATGCGCGAGCTTGAGGCCGGCGTCAAAGTACGGGTGCTGTTGGCCCAGGCGCTGTTTGGCAATCCCGACATCCTGCTGCTCGATGAACCGACCAACAACCTCGATCTGCCGTCGATTATGTGGCTCGAGGAATTCCTCTGCGACTTCAAAAACACCGTCATCGTCGTGTCCCATGACCGGCACTTTCTTGATAAAGTCTGTACCCATATCGCCGATATCGATTTTGCAAAGATCACTCTCTACACCGGCAACTATACCTTTTGGTATCAGGCCAGCCAGCTGGCGTTAAAGCAAAAGTACGATAAA
>JAPLFX010000037.1 GCA_026390445.1 Pseudomonadota bacterium | reverse complement strand
AGCAAGCTCCACAGGCGGCCCAGCTGCCCTCGAGGTCGTGGTCTCAAAACTTCATGGTCGGGTACCGAGGATTCCCGTGCTGCTAGTGCAGCATATGCCTGAATCCTTTACTCGCAATTTGGCCAGCCGCCTGACCGACCTTAGCGGTGTTGAGGTGCGCGAAGCCACCAACGGCGAGCCAGTTAAGCCTGGCGCCCTGATCCTCGCGCCAGGTAACTTCCATATGCGCCTAAACCGCAATGGTGACTGCAATTATATCACCCTTGACCAAGGACCAAAGGTCAACAGCGTGCGTCCCGCCGCCGACTTACTATTTATCTCGGCGGCGCAACTCTACGGCCCCAGTTGTGCAGGCATGGTTTTAACCGGGATGGGCGAAGACGGCTGCACGGGTGCCAAGGCGATTAAGCAGGCCGGTGGCGGCATTATGATTCAAGACAGAGACAGCAGCATAGTTTGGGGTATGCCGGCGGCTGTAGAAAAGGCGGGGGCCTATGACCTCATCGGCGACCTAAACGCTTGTGCCGACCAACTCGCCAACTTTTGCTATGGTCATGACAAGGTTCTTCTCAAAAAATCAAGTTAGGAAAGGACCTACAGTGAAAACTTCGATGGCTGTTTTGCAATATTTTGCTGAGGTGATCCGTAAGGAACTCGGTATTGTCTACTTAGAGGCAAACTACTATCAGCTGGAAACACGCCTAGGCGAGGTCGCTCAGTTGAATAACTGCAAATCAATCGATGAACTTTATCAATTGACGCTACGTGGCCTCTCGCCAGTCGCCCTACGTCAGCTCTTCGACATTGCAACCAACAATGAGACTTATTTCTATCGCGATCCAACCCTATTTGAGGCCATAGACGCGACGATTCTCGCAGAGCAAAAGGCAAGTGGTCAGATTTTTAAGGTCTGGAGTGCCGCATGCAGCTTTGGCCAAGAGATCTATTCCTTGGCGATGCTTTTTGAATCTCAGGCAGCTAAGATACCCAACGGCTACACGATTCTCGCAACCGATGTCTCAAGACGGGCGGTGACCACAGCTGCGTCCGGTGTCTACAATGATCTTCAAGTACAGCGCGGTTTGTCCCCTGCCCTACTCTCACGCTTTTTCACCAAGGTAAATCCGACCGAACAAAGCAGCGATTGGCAGGTCAGGCCGGAGTTAAAAAGAAGAGTGCGCTTTCAAGAGCAAAACCTGCTAGGGAGCTTTGAAAGCCTCGGCAAGTTCCACCTGATCCTTTGCCGCAATGTTTTGATTTACCAATCCGTCGAGCGCAAAAGAGAAATTTTATCCAGGTTATACCGGCAGCTAGAACCACACGGGTATTTGATCCTGGGATCCTCAGAGAGTTTGATTGGACTCAGCGATGATTTCGAGATGATCAGAACGGATAAAGCTGTGCTTTACCGGGCTACCTCCAAGCTAGCACAGACCGGCTAGAGATGTGCAAGAGGTGCGTATGAAGGACATGAAGCTGACGCACAGAGTGCAGCAACTACTGCTCACCTTATTACTATTCCCGACTCCAATAGTTTGGGCTGATCCGGTGCCGCTGCCTCTGCCGAGCGGAAGTCGGCAAATGGCAACGGTATTTGCGCAGGTCTATCAGATTAAAACGGCCACCGAGGCCAATGCGCCAAAAGCGGCCTATGGCTCATGTTTTGTCGTCGATCAGAGTGGTCTTTTAGTCACAAATTACCATGTTGTAGCCTATGCTCTCCAAGATCCAGAGAAGTACAATCTCTACCTGATGGACGGCGACCACGCCTTACCCGCCGCTGTCGTGGCCTTTGACGCGATCAACGACTTGGCTCTGCTAAAAGTCAGCAAGACCTTTCCAAAATCGGTCTCGTTTGCCCGCGAGATGCCCGATTCGGGTGCCAAGATTTATTCCATGGGTTGGCCCGAAGATCTCAATAAATCAGTGATCGAAGGTAACTTCAATGGCCTGATGACCGCCGGACCTTACCAAAAGCTTCAGATGTCTATTCCCTTAAACCCTGGCATGAGCGGTGGCCCGACTATTGATGAATTTGGTGGGGTCATCGGGGTCAATGTATCGCTGCGCAGCGATTCTCAGAGCTTGGCATTTGCTGTTCCCGCAGCTTTGGTGAAGGCTCTGCTAAAGAAGGCGCGTGGCTCTTACAGCCACAGCGACGATCAGGATGCTTTTGCCGAAGAGGTGCGGTCCCAACTTGAAGTTGTTCAGGATAAGCTGACCAGGCTGCTTCGAGGTCCAACCAGTACGGTGACCTTGGGTGGATGGCATGCTGATAAGCCAGCGCAGATGGTTAAGTGCTGGCATGGCGACGAAGCCAGTGCGCAGACTATGGTTACGGTCATCACAGAGCACTGCTATCTACCCGGCTCGGCTCCGGTGCGCGCCGACACCGACACAGGTACCTTTCACCTGAGGTACCAAGCGATCAGTACGACTAGACTCAATGCTTGGCAATTTCTCCATCAGATTAATTCAATGATCCCCAACTTTGGCTTTCAGTATGCCGAGCCAGCCGCCGGCTTTACCACCAAACTCAACTGCGGCGAGACGGAATTTCTCAACACCCATAAAATCCGTATGCGGGTACAATACTGCGTCAATGCCTACGTTCAATATGCCGAAGTCTACAATATCGAGTTCTCGGCCATCACCTTGCCCAAAGATGGGCAAGCGATGCAGCTGTCCGCAAGCTTTCTTGGCTTCTCAGCGCGCAATGGGGCTGCGATCATGCGTTCTTTGCTTAACAGCATCAGACCGGAGGGACCATGATCCTCATCCGAGTACATGAGGCGGAAGGCACCGTCACGCACCGTATTGAATTCTTTCCCACAGTGATCGGGCGCTCCATTCACTGTGGCGTGCGGATCGACGACTCAAGTGTTTCGGCACAGCATGCTGAATTGCATGCAACAGAAGAAGGATTCATCCTGCGCGACTTGGCCAGCACCAACGGCGTCTATCAAGGCAAGCGCCGCATCGAGTCTCTGACATTGGCCGCACAAGACACGGTTTACTTAGGACCGATTCGCCTAGATATCACCACCACCGACCAGACCGAAAAAACTGCGGCCAAAAAACTACTGCCGAATCAAACCACCTTCGGCACCGGCACACCCTTTAAAGTTGGCCTAGCTTTAATCCTAGCCTACATCGGTTTATTGCTTATCTCGGCCAGCGATCAATACGAGATATCGTGGCCGCCTGATCGTCTAAGAGACATCTTTAGCAAAGGCTTTATGCTGTGGGCAGCCGTCGTGGTGAGCACACTTCTGATTTCCTTGTTTTGCAAACTCAACGCCAAGCGCTTTTACTTCTATCAAGTCCTGCTGCTCATCGTCGCCGCAGCGATGGCGACCAAAGCGTGCTTTGTCTTAGCTCCCACCGTGATCTACAACCTCCGCCAAATCCCGTTTGCCGGACTGATCAGCCATGTAGGCAACGGCTTGATCGCCTATTGGACAGTGTTCCTGCTGCAGCGCTACGTCTTCCAACGTTTAAGCTTCGGCCAGCGCACCCTCATCGCGGCAGCGGCGGCAGCGATGGCGGTTTGCGCGACACAGATCCAGATCGACCTGAGTCGAAATGGAGAAAGGCCAATTATGGCACCGCTTGGCCTCAACCTGCGTCCTGCCGTCGAGCTCAAACCAAATGCCGACGATTTATTTTTCGATCTAGCGTTGTCGGTTACGGCGGCAGACCGCCAGCGCATCAAAATTCTCGAGTCCTTAGAGACCGAACACGACCCCAATTGAGCCGCACTGGTCGCAGCGTCGATTGACGAATGCCCCCGCAGACAACCCTCTAACGCAGCTAAGCCAAAAATCGCAGAAATGACACAGGCAGATGCAGACAAGAACCCCGTCAAGGGGTCAACGCTTCGAGCAAAGAAGCGGACGCAGAATGAACAAATACGGTGGGCGCACTAGGGTGTCTACGGGCATTCCATGGTCAAACGTGGCCTCGAGGCCAACCACGCTACTAAACGTTCACACCAGCTTTCTGCCAGGTCCTGCTGCGTGCGTCAATGCTTCGGGCCCGCACGACCACTATTATCCGCCATGGTTTCGAATGTTTGCCGCCGTGGCACCGTTTCGCCATCGTGGCGATTTTTACACCCAAAAAACACCACCGCGGCGGATTGTGCGGGATGACTTTTTTGTGCTATGACTTCCGGCCTAGGACATTCCATACATTCAGAACGAGGGGACCGTGACGACCGCGGGGGAACTATCGGAGGATCTTAGAAGCGCGATTGACCGCTATTTGGACGGCCACCGCAGCCGGTCCCTGGCGACTTTGTCGCGAGCGTGCGGCGTCAGTTATACGACGATTCGCCGCCTCTACCAGCGCGAAGGCAACCCCACTGCCGAACCGGTCCTGAAGATCGTCGACGCCGCGTTAAATCTCGATGAAAAGGTCCAGTTCATCAACCGCTACTACCCGGAGATCGGCTCAACGATCAGCCGCTTCCAAGGCGGGGCCTTTCCGCACAAAGAACCACGCCAGGAGGCCTTGCGCGGCTTTTTCATGCGCGACCCACACAATTTCATCCTCAACCTCGCCCACAATGACCGTGGTACGACCGTGGCGGCGGTGCGCCGCCTCACCGGAGAGCGAGGGGTAGAGGCCCTAGAAGAACTCCTCGACCATGAATTACTCGACCGCGACGACGTCAACGGCGAAATGGTCGTACGACTTGCTCCCATGCTATCGCACGACTGCGATCTGGCCCTAGCCCAGATGAAGCTTTCCGCCGATCATTTTGATCGCAGCCTCATCGGGACCAAAGCCGCGCGTATCTTTCATGCCACCGCCAGCGTCAATGAACGCGCCATGGAGCGCATCCACGACATCCTTTCTACTGCTGTTCAAGACATCGTCGCCCTCAAGGATGATCCCCGAAGCTCTGGCGATATTGCTCTTTTCGTCGACATGATGATGAACGTCTATGACAAGGCGGCTCTAAATAAGTAAAGGGAGATCTGGATGAAGCCAGGGTTTCGGTTCATGTTTAAACTTTTCGCGGGCACACTTGTGGCCTGTTTGATGACGACTATTGAGTGGCCCATAAGCGCAACCGCCATGGCAAAAAATGGCGGAGTGGTGATCCTGCATTCGAGTCTCGAGCTGTGCCCGGAAACGCCTCTCGACAATACCCTGCTCGTCGTGGCCACGGACAACGACCTTGCCACGCTGCTGCGAGAATACCCAGGCGGCATCGATGACATTCACATTACCATCGAGAATGAGCACGGGCCGAACATCTCTTTTACGGCCGGCTTGCAATGGGTCGACCACGAACAGTTGATTGGTCAAACCAACCTTACGGGCCAGCCCGTACACGTGGTCAGTCACAGTTACGCCCTGCGCAAGCGGTGGACTCAGACTTGCAACTAAAGCCGCAAAGCATGGTCTGGCATTGGCTGGCCGTACTGGCTTGGGTCGTGTTAATACCCGCTAGCGGACTGGCGCAGGCGGGAGTCGCATTCAAAAATATGCAGGGCAACGTGCGCTGTAGCCCCGCCCTGGTAACCTCCGTCCACAGCACGGAAGAGGTCCAGAGTGCAGTCACCACCGCGGTGCAAAGCGGCCTTCACGTCAAAGCGGGCATCAACGGCTGGCAGGGCGCCAATGACAACTCTTGCGTCGCCCCGGGCGGCCTCCAACTGGAGACCTCGGGCCTAAACAAGATCCTCGCAGTCGATCCCGCATTGGCCCAGGTCACCGTGCAGCCTGGCATCAAGTTGTGGGATTTCAACGCTTTGGTGCATCAGCGCTACCAGTTGGTTCTACCCGTCGCGCAGGAATACGCCGAGGTCACACTCGGCGGAATGATCGGCAACGCGACCCATGGTTCGAGCCTCACGGCCAAGTCGAGTTCGATCCAAGATGCTCTGGTCCGCGTCAAGTTAGTCGACGGGCTGGGCAACGTCCGGGTCATCGATGGTAAGGATCTCGACTTCATCGCTGGCAACCTCGGCGTGCTGGGCATCCTGACGGAAGTCACCCTGCAGCTGCAGCCATCGTTTAAAGTCGAGGCGGAGACTTCCGGTCATTCAGACCGGGATTTAGCCAGCGACGTGTTGCGCCTTGCCGCAGACGGCTACGCGACCAATATCACTTGGTTCCCGGGTCAAAAGTCCTATGCTTACACGCGCTATATCCAAGTCGCAAACACCACACCGGGTGAAGCGCACAATGGTCAAACGGAGACCAACTGGTTTAACCGGTCGCTACTTCCCGCCGTATTTAAACTGGGCAATCTGACCCTAGGTAACGGCCTCATGTGCTTGCTCGAACAGCAGCGCTACCAAATGAAGACAAAGTCCTATTTTACAACGACCTTTGATCACCGCGTCGACCATGCGGTCGGTTGGGTGCATCAGATGACCTCGTTTGTCTGCCGCGACCACTGTCCATTTGACGACCTGCCGTACGCTCTGGAAGAGATAGCCATCCCACTTGAGCGCTTGCCGGAGTTCGTCCACCAAGCGCACGAGTTGTTCGACAGGACTGGGGCATGTTTAGCACTTAACGGCGTCTACTTTCGCTTTGGCCGGGCCAGCCGCGGCGCACTTGGCATGGCGAGTGGTCGCGACACGGCCTATATCGGCATGGAATATATTCGTAATCCCGTCGGCAACCGCTATCCGAGCGACTACAACGTGATTCAGGAGCTTGAGCAAATCCTACTGCGAGACTATGGCGGAAGACCGCATTGGGGTAAGGCCCCCGACTCCATGTTTGTCGGGATTCAACAGAAGTACCCGCGTTGGGAGGAATTCGAGGAGTTTCGCCATCATCTCGATCCCGGCGGGGTTTTTACCAGTCCGTTTTACCTACGGCGACTAGAGCAAAGTCACCAGGGACTTAGCGGCGCCAACTGCGTCGTTAAGGATTCATGCTATTGCCATCATGATGCCGAATGCCCGGCCTTTTACCGTTGCGCCCCCGGCCTAATCGACCCTGAAGCGCATATCTGCACGTTGTGACACGGTTTACCTGAGTGGTCTGAGCATTTGCCAAGCGCCACTCGGCTGTCGCTGACAAGCCAAGTCTGCTAAAATGGGAGCATAAACCCACGGAGATCATGTCGTGCGCCCATGCCACTGGTTACCTTTGCTGTGTGCTGTATACGCTTTCTATGCTTGTAAGCCGCAGCGCGAAGCCATCCAAAGGCAGGCACAGCTTACGACGGCTCCGACGGCGGCACTGACTGACGCGGCGCTCCAAGTTTCGGCAAACGACGATCGAGACATCTTAGCCCAAATTGCCAAACTCATCGTCGGACTTAGCCCAGAGAACGGTGATCGACATGACCATATCGGCCTTGCCAATGTCGCAGCGATCATGGGTTATGATCTGCCGCTAAACGACTGTGGCACACCCTGGCAAGTTGCAGGCGACGGACCGGACTCTGACTTCACCTTGACGCTCTCCAACAGGCATGACCGCGGTGTCGGCCCCAACTGCCATGAAGGCGATCTCGGTGCGCCAGTCGCCTATCTCTTCCAGGACTGGTCGGCGTCGGCGAAGATCATGTCATGGTTGTCCTTTGCCGCCTCAGGTACCGCTGCCGAAGCGCCGAAACCAGGCGGTCAAGGGAACGGCGCTGGCCTAAGAAACCTGACCGCTGGGATCGATGCCCAAGGTCGCCGCCTATGGACCAGTCAAGAATCGGTAGAAGCTGCAAGCTCTGGCCGCCCAGAAGGCGATCTCCTATCATTGCAATACACGCGAACGGTGCCAAAATTGCCCCTGCTTCAGGCCGTCGACCATAGACGGACAGGCTATGGTCTAAGCGCCACACCAAAGGCTGCAGCGACCGAGGAACCGTCCTACACGTTTTCCGCAGGTTTAATCGAGAAACCCGCACCGACGTGGGTCCAAGCTCAGTGCCTGGCGGAGGTCGCAGTCCCTCCCGGCTGCCGCTATAAGACCACCATAACCGCCCAGTTCGTGCAAAGCCAAAGGCGTTTTCGGGCCGAACTGCAGGTATCTCCAACAAGTATTGGACTTAGGGGCCGCCTTGGCAGTCAGCCCCCATGCAACCACCTGCACCTGAGAAAGGCCGACGGCACCTGCGGCGGCAGCATGGGAAGCGAGCGCAAAGGGGTCGAAGCATGGTTTGGTCGCAGCGCTGTCGGCTTTAACTTCGCCCAGGACCTTGCCGCGCAGGCCAGCGCTCGCCAAAGCGACAGCGGCGGCGACTGGGATTTCGCTGCCATGCGGCTGCAGCCAGGACAGCAAAGCCAGGGAATTCCGAACATCGACTGGGCGCTTCGCTATTTTCAACTGGCCACATACGCAAACGCCAGTGCGCAATTCGACCAGTTTGAAGAACGCGTCGCATCCTGCCACAGCCATACCGACATCTTGCCAGGCTCGGCACCGAGCTGCACCGTCGTACCCGAGGACCGAGACATCAAGCCAACGTTCCAGGACGCGCCCCCCTAAAGGGCCTTGCCATTTCACCGGTAGCAGCCTAGTTGATACCCTGAGCTTGCTGCAACCTCCAGCGCCGAGGCCCCGATCATGACGCACTCCTCCAAGGACGCGGTGACGCGCGACTATGCCTACTACAGTCACATCTTTGCCGGCCGCCGTCTGCCCCTGGCGTTCATCGATCTCGACCTCCTCGATGTAAATGCCGCACAACTCAGCCAGCAGGCACAGCCACTACCGATGCGCCTGGCCACCAAATCGCTGCGCTGTGTTGCCGTCTTGCACTATTTGCTGAAGGAGTTCCCGGGGTTTTCTGGCTTGATGGCTTATTCACCTGCCGAAGCAGCGTTTCTTGCAGAACAAGGCTTTGATGACCTGCTCCTCGGCTATCCAACCATGGAAAGCTCGGAGATCCTTCCTTGCCTCGACTGGATCCGCCGCGGTCGCTGGATTGCATTTATGGTCGATGATGTGCGCCAGGTCGAGCTGCTTGAGGCGCTTGCGGCGCGTGGCGAACCCTTGACGATACCCGTATGTATCGATTTGGACATGTCCATGGATCTGCCCGGCCTGCGTTTTGGCGTCTTTCGCTCACCCGTACAGTCGATTGAGCAGGCCGAACCGCTCTTGGCTGCCTTGGCCAAAGCACCGCACCTGCAGCTACAGGGGCTTATGGGTTATGAGGCGCAATTGGCAGGAATCGCCGATGCGTCCCCCAAGTCTGGCCTATATAACCGGATCATCCGGTTGCTAAAGTCGTTGTCGCAGCGGCAAGCCTTTGCCAGACGGCAGGCCTTTGCCTCGGAACTAAGGCGAAGGTCGTACCCCTTGCGACTAGTAAATGGCGGCGGTACTGGAAGTGTGGGCCGCACCAAACGAGACAGCAGTGTCACTGAGCTAACCGTCGGGTCTGGTCTCTATGCTCCGGCACTGTTCGATCACTACAAGGAATTCCACTACCAACCCGCGGCCGGCTTTGCGCTGTCCGTGGTGCGGCAGGCAGGGCCCGGCATCTACGCCTGCGCCGGCGGTGGCTATGTCGCCTCCGGACCGACTCATGCTGACAAACAGCCCGAGCCCTACCTTCCTCCCGGAATAACACTGATCAAAACCCTGGGTTCAGGTGAAGTCCAGACCTCACTACGTAGCCCGGTGCCACTGGAACTAGGGGGGCCCGTGTTCCTGCGTCACGCTAAGGCCGGTGAGCTGTTTGAACGCTTCAATGAGGTGTATCTGGTGCGAGGAGGCGCCATAGAGCAGATCGTCAAGACCTACCGCGGTGAAGGCGCCTGCTTTTTTTGACCGGTGGCTATGCTATCCTGGATACGCCCTGGCCGAGCGCGGCCCACAGCGAAAGGACGCAAGGCATGAGCAAGTGGTCGCTGGCTCTGATCAGCTGTATCGTGATCGGCTGTAAAACCACCCAGGCAACGGTCGAAAGCATACCGACCAGCCCAACGGTTAGCACTGCTCCAGCCTGCGAGGAAACCTGCGCCGGTACCTTCGCCAGCGCAAAGATCCTCGGCTGTGTCGCGGCCTGCGACCAATGGGTGGGCAAGTCGATTGCGATCAAGACAGGTACGTCTCTATACCTTGGCCTGCCAGAGGCAAAGCGCTGTTCGTTTACCTATGAAATGCGCGATGCCGATCAGATTCACAAAGGTAGCTTGCAGCAGATGTTTTCCTTCGGCTTTCGTTATACCGATGGGATCGGTGACGGCGACTTCTTAATCACCGGTTCGGGCCTGACGGATGCGCGGACCCTGGTCGATTTTGCCAAAGCTAGCGACCAAAAGACGTTCGGCCATGATGCTAGCGCGAGCTCGACGACGTTGACTTTTACGCGCGAAGGGCCTGGGCAAGACCATGCACCCTTCTTTAAAATCGAAGAAGTCGACGTCGCTGATCAGGAAACGAAGACGCTGAGCCTGACGCTGAGCAAATCCTTTGATCCCCGCCGTCCGTTTGCCGGTCTGCAAGCTGCTGCATTCAAATCCGTGGTCCACGGCAAGACTAAACACGACATCATTTGTACACCATAGCCACTCCAGGCGAGTCCCACCCATCCTAGCATCTTTGAAGGTTATTGCTCCAGACCGCCTGCATTAGGTTGGTATACGTCGTTAAACAGTTTCCCAACATTCCTGCGGAGTCTGAGCTGACCAGCCGTGACCAGATTTGCATGAGTCTAAATTAACGCTATAAAAGCGAGGCCTTGTACCAGACCTTAAGTTTCGCCAAGAATGCACCGATAGCCCTGGATGGGACGAAAAACACGGAGCCGGTGCGGCCCCTTGTTTCGAGTGACATCTTAGAGGTCGTTCATGGGGTACTTACTCAACTTCAAAGGTCCATCCTGGGCCGGCTTTTTGATCACCACTGGCCTACTTGCTTGTGGAGGCGGCATACCGCGTATCGACCGCGCGACGCTAAAAGTCCACGTCAAGTCCGGACCAGCCAAAACTGCCGACGTCACATCCCAGAATCCGGCACCAATACCCGGCGCGCCTCCACCACCGCCACCCGAAGCACCGGCACCAAGCCCCACATCAACTCCAGTCGACACGGTTGTACAACCGGCGCCACCTGCGCCACCTCCTGCGCCCACACCGCCACCGATCATTGCCAAAAGCCTCTCGCTAACAACCGGCGCCTCGCTGGCGAGCAATACGGTCAGAATCGACTTTGGCACGACGCCTACATTCGTCCGGATCGAAGTGCGGCGCAGCCCAGGTGGCTCAGCTCCAGACTGCACAGGCGGAACCATCATTCGCGAGCTGACAACACCGTTTATTGGCGACAGCATCACCTTCGCCGACCAAACCGATCTTGCTTCCGCTTCGTTTAGCTACCGCGCATGCTACTACAGCGCAGATGGCCAAGTTGAGGCGAGCATCGAGCAGCCCATGGCGACGACTAAACCACATATACTCTTCGTTTCGACTCCCAACTTGAGTGGAGACCTCGGCGGAGCCGATGGCGCCGCCATCATATGCCGCAACAGCGCGGTTGCAAGCAATATGCTCAACCTGAGCAATGAACGCGCTTGGCAGGCTGTCTTATCCGACAGCTCGCTGCATGCTCGGGAGCGGGCCCAGATCCTCGGGCAGGTGGTGTCGACGATGTCGAGCGCAACCCAGACAGCGACCAAATTCGCTGATACCGGTTTAGACCTGTGGGCCTCAGGCCTGATGGCAAGCCCCCCCGGCAGCATCCTCGACAGCACTGGTCACGCCTCACAGTCCCTCGCCTGGACAGGCGCAGATGGGATGGGTAACAGCACGGGCAACACCTGCAGCAACTGGACGTCTGCAACAGCGCTGGCTAGCGGCGACACCGGCGATGCGACAACGCTGACCGGCCAAGCTTGGATAAGTGGTGGCGCACCAAGCACATGTTCACAAATGCGTTCTGTTTATTGCATATCTGAACTGCCCGGGATGATGCAGGCACAGTCGAGCCCGAGCACGCCGCACAGCGTCGATCTAACCATCACACCTAGCGAGCAGTGGACCACTGACGGCTTTATTGAAATTCGCCGTCGCCCCTACCCCGGGGTTCCTAGTGCGGATTGTTCGTCGGCCATTGAAACCCCAATTTTAAGTATTCATCCGCTAAGTTCGGCGGTTACGACCTTCAATGACAATCAAGCAGTAGCTAGCACGGCGTATAATTATCGCGCCTGTTTACTCGATAAAAATGGCCAACTCGTTTACTCAACGCTGCTACAACACATCGTTAGTAGTCCTTGAGACTGTGACGTTCCGACCTTTGGTCATTTCAGTCAAATGCCCAAAGACCTTGGCCGACATGGCATAGCTAGTTCCAGTACCGTGTTGACATCAACTGTCTGGCCATGGTTTCTAACGCCCATCGAACGACGAGACCTTTAAGGAATTTCCCTTGTGAATCTGAGCACAGTACCCCCGGACGTGTTACGTCGAGCCGAATTATTTGATTTTATAGCTGATTTAGTCCGCAGTTGGCCGTTCCCAGGCGAATTAACCGACATCGCGAAGCCGCCTATGTACGCGAACCCCTTTGTCGTCCTGGCACCTTCGGGCAAGCAGCGAAGTGAAGTCGTCTTGCCCCATATCACCGTGATCGACCAAAGACTTGCGTGCAACGCAGCCAGCTTGGATTTAGAGCGCCGTCCACTGATGTTACGCTTATTCAAGGCATTCTGTGAGGCCGAAGAGCGCCAACTATCGCGCGACGACATCCTAAAAAAGGTCTACCTCATCCATGACATAGAACTCCGCTCCGAGCGCTTCCTAGAGTCGAAGTACTGTAACGCG